>PKWK01000108.1 GCA_003133205.1 Granulicella sp.
CTTTTTCAACAAACTCCTAGAGCATCCATAAACGAGCCTCAGCACCTTCGCCAGCACCTTTAATCTGAAAAAGAAGAGGTTTGGCTCGCCTCATGACACGGTCAAGAGGCCTACGAGAGCATTCCTCACAAAAGGCATCTGCCACCATACAAGCATAGGGAACGCAGATGATCGGTTGCATAGTCCAGATGTACCGCAACTAAGTCAGCCAACGTGTTGAACGAAGGGTGGGGTATGGGAAAATGCGCCGGAGGCCCGAAATGTCAGACAGCAATAATGCCGGTTTGAATTGCAACAAAGATTGCTTCGGTCCGGTCGGTAACTTCGAGCTTTTCGGTTATGTGGTTCAAGTGGTTTCTGACTGTGAACTGGCTTATGCTGAGCGCATTCGCAACTTCTTTATTGGTCAGCCCTTTCGCGACGAGCTGTAGGATCTCGCGTTCGCGCGGGCTGCCGTTCACGCTAAGAGTCTCTTGCTAGTGCCTTCGCACGCGATGAAATAACACGGCAAGCGGTATGCAGAGCAGCGAGAGATATCCTAGCAATCGAAAATTATCGGTATAGGCGAGGAGAGATGCTTGCCGCTGCATGCTTTCGTAGAGCGCTCCCAGAGCTTTTTGATAAGCGGTATAACTATCCGTCCCTCCCAGGGAAAACTTCGCTTGCAAACCATGAAGTATTTCAACTACCCCAGAATTTCCCGCTGTGATGTTGGCCACCAAATAACTCTGATGGATCTGCGAGCCGCGCACCAGAACGGTGGTGACGCTCGCGATACCGATGCTGCCCCCAATGTTTCGCATCAGGTTGTAGATGCCGGACGCATTGCCGATCTCCTCTTTGCGCAGCCTGGCCATGGTCATGGTGGTAAGGGGAACAAAGATAAGGCCACCAGAGAAGCCGTTGAGTAAGTTCGGTACGATGATCGAAACCATGGAAACACCAAGATTGATGTGACTCAACAGAATGGTCGAGTAGCCGAGTATCCCGAAACCACAGGCTAAAAGTAGACGGCCGTCGACATATTTGACCAATATCCCTGCCACAATCATGGACGCCAACGAGCCAATGCCGCGTGGACTGACGGCCAGACCGCTGTCTAGTGCGGGATACCCCATCAGGGTCTGCAGGAATAAAGGTAAAAGAGCCGTGGTGCCATAGAGTACAAAGCCGTAGATGCCTGTGATCAGCGTCCCTACGCAGAAGTTGCGGTTGCTGAGCACACGCAATTGCACAATCGGCTCTCGATCCGTGAATTCGCGAAGGATAAATCCTACCAATGCGATCACGGAAGCGGCAGTGATCCATCGTATCCAGGTCGCAGTAAACCAGTCCACCTCTTGTCCCTTGTCCAGCAGTAACTGCAATGTGCCCAGCCAAACGGCCATCAACCCGAACCCGAGATAGTCGATTGCTCCTCGAAATGCCTGCCTGATGTAGGGAGGGTCTTCGATGAACAGGTTGACCATAATCAGGGCCAGCAAACCCACCGGTAGATTGATGTAAAAGATCCAGCGCCAGGAATAGCTGTCGGTAATCCATCCCCCCAGGGTTGGGCCGATCACCGGGGCCACCACAATCCCTGCGCCGTAGACCGCCATCGCGGTTCCATGCTGACGAGGCGGAAAACTTTCCAGCAAAATGGATTGGGCCAGGGGCTGCATGCCGCCGCCGCCGAAGCCTTGCAGAATCCGGGCGAGGATCAGCATCGGCAGGTTGATGGCAATCCCGCATAGCAGGGAAGCCCCAGTAAACACCATGATCGAAATCATGAACAGACGTTTGCGTCCAATGCGCCGCGTGATCCATCCGGCGGCGGGAAGCATGATTGCGTTGGAGACGAGGTAGCTGGTTAGAACCCACGTCGATTCATCCGTGGAAGCTGAGAGATTTCCCGCAATATGTGGCAGTGCGACGTTCGCAACCGAGGAATCGAGCACGACCATGAAGGTCGCGATCATCACCGATACCGCGATCATCCACGGATTCGCTGAAGGTTTCCACTCAACCTGTGCGACATCACTTTCTTGCGGTGTGCTACTGAGCGTGCTCATCCGGCTCCGTTAATATGGTTCCCCGGAGTGAGGGCCGGCGGCCATGACCAACAGAGGGATCCGGGCAGCGCGAAATTCGGATGTAACATCACTCTTTGCATTGTGAAAGGATATTTTCCGCGAGCGCTATAAATAGCGGAGATCCGGCTCCAATACGCCGTTTCACGGGCACGGCCGATCTCCGGAGCCAGCCGACTTCCTTATCAACTGACCATATAGTCAGTTGATTGTACTATAGGGTCATACATGATGAATCTAAAGCCGCAACGCTAGCGTTGAAAGTGCAAGATCCGGTGCCTGATGAAAACCAAACAACAAGTGGTGTCCGAATTCCGCCGCGCAAAGATTGTTGATGCAGCACGATCGATATTTGCGCGCAAAGGATTCGCGCGCGGGATCATGGATGAGATTGCGAAAGAGGCGGGAATCGCAAAGGGAACGATATATCTCTATTTCCGCTCTAAGAAAGAGATATACAAGGCCGTTATGGATCGTGACATGGAGTTCCTCAACAAGATCACGCTGGAACGCATGGATGCGGCAGTGAACCTGGAAGGCAAAATCAGGGCATTCACCCTCGCGCGGCTGGAGAACGGGGAGGCAAGAAAAGAATTCTTCCGCATCATGGACAGCGAATCCGGGAACTTCGGTCTCACCCGCAGTCAGTACCGTGATTGGTTGCGCCTTCCAGTACTCCGGCTGGCGTCGGCTATTGAGGATGCGTCTCAGCGAGGCGAGATACGACGCGTGCCTTCCGAAAAACTAGCATGGATTATTGCCGATATGACTAGAGGAACGATTCAAAGAAGGCTTCTGGGACAAAACGATACCGCGCCCACAGAGGATTCCGAGTTTCTATCCAGCTTTATCTGGGCAGCTCTCGCAATCAAACTAAATTCTCCGGAATCATGATTGCATGCGCGCCTCCAGGTGGTTTTGGCATTCTGAAGTGTCCCCCCTGCTGGAACGTTATGGTTAAGAGGGTAGTGTTCGGTTCTGCTNNTGCTGGAGCGTAGCCCGTAGGGAGAAGCGGAAGCAGAACCGAACGGCGACTCCTCCGGGATCACACTTTTCGCTTCTTCCCCAGTGTTCTGCGGAAGCGGTAGGACTCGGCCCCGGTCTCGATGATGTGGGCCTGATCGGTCAGCCGGTCGAGGACGGCCTTGCATAGCCAGGTACCTCATCCAGCATAGAACGGATGTGGTTGTCGGTCGGAATCTTCTCCATCGCGCTGGCCATGCCGCGCAGAACTTTCCATACTCAACCGCATCGCCTTCAACTTGCTCAAACAAGACAAATCCTCCAAACGCGGCATCCACGGAAAATGCCTCAAAACCGGTTGGGATAATGACTAGCTGCTACATCTGCTCAGAAATTAAGATGCGTTTGCCCTGCTTTGTTGATTGGAGCGGTTGCAATAGTTCGGGGAACAAGGTGAAATACTGCTCCAGGTTCATAGGTGCCTTTCCTGTGAAACGGAAAACCGCGTTGCTGGTGTGCTCCAGTTCCCCGGCCGCAATCGCCTCAAACCATCCGACAGATAGATCGACGCGCCAAGCGTCTGGTTCCCGTTTGCTCAACCGGTCTCGTGCGGATTCGCCGGACTCCGGCTGGTAGCGAAGTTGGCGGCCGGTCATGGCAGAGAAGCGGCGGGCCACGTCGGCAAGGCTCAACACCTCGGGTCCGGTAACATCGTGCGTACCGCCAGGCGGATCCTCCAGCACGGCGGACGCGGTCCGGGCCGCGTCCTCGCGGGAAACGAAGGCGCCTCGCGTCTCACTCGTCGGACCGCGCATCACTCCATCGGCATCGAATCGTTCCAGAAACATGTCCAAATAAAACGCGTTTCGAAGCACGGTATACGGCACACCAGTCGCCGCAAGGTACTGCTCGCTCAGAGCGTGATCGCAAGAAAAGGGGTACTTCGAAGCCGGGGAGGATCCCTGAAGCGACAAATAGACGACGTGCCGGACGCGCGCCCGCGCGGCGGCTTCGAATACATTCCGGTGCAATTGAGCACGCTCCCCTGGCCTGCCAGACCCCGAAACCACCAACGCGGCGGATACGCCAGCAAAGGCGGCGTCTAGGGTTGCCGGCTCTGCGAAATCGCCGCGAACGACCTCCGCTCCCTCCAGTTCCGGCGCTCGTTGTGGAGTGCGGGTCATCAGGCGCAATGCATATCCTCTGTGCGCCAGCAATGCGGCTGCACGTCGTGCGACACGTCCAGAAGCACCTGTGATCAAGAGCATGCTCATCACCCAATCATAAGAACCATTACGACCATACTGCATTCGAGGGAATCTCGCGCATGTTGAATCGTTCCTGGCGGCAGTAGACTCATATTCAGAGGAAGCACACATCTCCACGGGTCACTATGACCTGGACCATCCACATTCCCTAGCGCGCCCCTGGCAGAGTGAAAGCACCAAACGCTACGAGACCGACCAGTTCGGGAAGAAGATGTACTCGCAAAGCGAAGAAGCTTACCGTAAAGTTGTGGACCGGCTGGGTCAGGTCGCGGGAGAGCGTGGCGTTCCACACGCGCAGGTTGCGCTCGCCTGGCTGCTCAGCAAGCCGGCCATCGCCTCGCCCATTGTTGGCGCAACCAAGCCGCATCATCTCCAGGACGCTGTGGCGGCGCTCTCATTGGCTTTGACGTATGAGGAAATTGCTTCTCTTGAGGAGCCGTACACGCCCCATCCGGCCCTCGGCTTCAGTTGAGCTCGAAACCATAGACGACGCCCCGATTCATGCTGACCCATACCAGTTATGCTGCCCTTCAGCAGCAGTGATCGAGTCAACATGGGGAAGCAACATTACGGCTTTGGCACGGAATGTGTGGGGCCGTCGGTCTTGGCGACCCACCACACTCCGCCCGCCTCATTTGACATCCTGAAACTCCGGATAATCCGCGCCGAGCGTCGTCTGCCGCCAAGAATCGAAGTCCCCTTTCAGGGCTTCGAGCTTCCGATACCCCATCTCCAGAGCCGGCTTGCCGAGTAACAGGTGAAGTGGCGGATTTTCTGAGCCTACGGCTTCGATGATTGCTTCCCCGGCACGTACCGGATCGCCCTGCTGCCTGCCGCTCCGCTCGTGGGTCTGCCGGCGGCGCTCGCCCGCGGTCGAGTCGTAATCGTCGATGACGGTTCTGGACTCCAGCAGCGAGCGTCCCGCCCAGTCTGTGCGGAACGGGCCCGGTTCCAGGATGAGCACCTTGATGCCCAGCGGGGCGAGCTCGATCGAGAGCGACTCTGACAATCCTTCCACCGCGTACTTGGTAGCGTGGTAGTAGCCGGTTGCGGCAAAGCTCACCAGCCCGCCAATGGATGAAAAATTTACAATGTGGCCGCTGCGCCGCTTTCGCATTCCCGGCAACACGGCATTGGTCAGTGCGACCAGGCCAAAGAAGTTAGTCTCGAACATAGCGCGAATCTGGTCGTCTTCGCCTTCTTCCACGGCCGCAAGATAGCCATAGCCCGCGTTGTTCACCAATACGTCGATGCGCCCGAATCTCTCCTCGGCCTGCCGCACGGCCTGAGCGATCTGCGCCCGGTCCGTCACATTCAGTTGCAGAGCGAGCGTATTTTCTTTATGCCCGGAAACGAGTCCTGTCAGCCGATCGGGATTGCGCGCAGTCACTACCGCACGCCAGCCCCGGGCCAACACGAGCTTTGCAAGTTCCTTACCGAAGCCGGTCGAACAACCGGTGATAAACCATACCGGCGATTGTTGCTGTGTCATTCCGTTCTCCATTCTTTGCATTCGATGGTCATTGTATCTCCTGACCGCGAGCAATTCCGTTCAGGAGGTTGGACTTTCAGCGGTCGGTAAACCACGATGAATTAGACATCTGCTTTTGTTGTCTCGGATTAAAGGGACTATACTGACCCCAGTCAGCGCTGCACGATGCGCATCTGCTATGGCCAACCGAGCCGATTTCCCGATTGGCCGGCCATAGCACTACCGGGCGCGAGACGCCGCAGCATAACGACGCCCGCAGTGCCAGTTCCACAATCGACAAGCGCCTCCGCAGCGACCCGCTGGCTTTGGGATTCAATCCCATATGGAGGATCTATGGCAGCTCCTGCAACAACAACTACTACTTTCACTAGCGATGTCCTGCATTTCGAAAATCACAGCCACTTCACAAGCGTTGACCGAGGTACGTCCCCCACGCGAGTAATTGATGGACGGCGTGATACTAAGATCGCGATTCGTTGACAGCGCCAGTTCGCACTGGGCAAGTGAACACCATGCCATCAGCCGAGATCGTTCATCCCAACGTGCTTACCATCGAAGAGTATCTCCGCAGGAGACTGAAATCCGTCGAGGGTGTAATTCCGCAACTGGCGGGCATCGATATGCACGGCAATTCCATTCCCACTGATATCGTCGGGGGCGATGTCTTCGAATATATCAATTTTCAACAGAGGTACAACATCGAGGCGCGCATTGACCGTGCTCAGTTGCTGTCGAAGGAGTATCTGGAGCCACTCCCAAAAGGGGCAGAGCCACGTAATGAAGTCGATGTAAACGTTCAGTGGTTGTCGTCGAGACCCGGTTGCACAGATATGGATGGTCCTCAATATAGGAAGGCGAAGAGTTCGGACCAACTGAGGATCGCGGAAAACCTGCAAGGGTTATACTCCACCGCCGGAGTGCTTCTTGTTGACGCGCAGGGCCACGGCACCATCGCGGCGAAGATAGCGTCAACCGTGCACGATACGTTTCACGCGTTCATGCTCTCCGAACTCGACCGGAGCGGAACAGTTACGCCGGCGCTTTTTGACGAACTCAACCTGAGACTTGCCCAGTCGGCCACAGCGGGGAATGCCCTTGGCCGAAGCATGGATGCAAGCTCGCGCGAGATTGCCACAATTCTCTACGGTGAAATCCACCCCAGCGGCCAATTTCGCTTCGTAAACTTCGGCCACCCTCCTCCGCTTGTGTTCTCGGCAAAATACCGGCGGTTCATGGAGATTGGAAGGGAACGTATGGTGCAGTTCCTCGCGCTCGGGCTTGAAATTCCCCAGGACCATCCCGATAGAAACAAATACATTTCAGTCAAACTCAGGAAAAGGCACATAAACTCTTCCGATATGGCAGAGATTACTCTCATGGGTAGAGGAGACATCCTTCTCCTTTACACAGACGGTGTCTACGATGGCAGTGACGAACTGGAAAGACGTCAGATTGAAGCAATCATAGGTGAGTACGAACAACAGCCTGCCAAGAACATTTGCAACGCGGTTCTGGACTACGCAGTTAAGAGAGACGACCGGCTGCGACAGGCGGGTCACAGTGACGAGATCGACGACAAGACCGTATTTATCATCAAGCAAACGTAAGGAAACTTCCAGTCTCACTTTTGTTCTGAGGCGCGTATTTGCCGTGTCCCCTCTAGCCTGCCCGACCTTTTGCACCAGTCTCTGTAATCCAAACTGCTGAACAGCGGCAAGCTGGAGCTACACGAGTACAACCGGCAATACTACTGAGGGGCCCTCAAAGGCGCTAGTCCAAAAAGGTCTTTAAATTCAGTGTCCGCAAACGCTTCATTTTCAGTAGACGCGATCCCAAATCCTGAGGAGTCAGGAACCTACAGTGTGTGGACCACATGGCTCGACAGAACTGCAATCGTGCCGGGAAGGACCCCGCCGATCCGCGCTTTACGTAAATCGCCCTATGGGTACGGATCAAAATGCTGACAGTGCAGCATCATCAAGCCTGCTTCTTCCATACGCCACCGGGCAGGAGTGGCTGCCTGGCATTGACCATCATCTTGCCGTCCTTGAGTTCCTTGACTACATCCAGATGCAGGCCTCGGTCGATCATGGCAGGGGCTCCGGCAGACGCCTACATCGCGACCGGCGCGGTGATCGTAGTTTATGATTGCAACCCTCAGGGTTCTATGGATTTGGGCGGTCGTATCATGGAGATAGTTCGCCAATGACTCTTACATTTAGCCGCCCGTTGTGTCTATCGGATGTGTCAACCGAGGCAAGTCTTCGATGAAAGGATGCTGAGTTGTCCTTGCCTCATGCCAGATTCGGCGCTGAAGCCATGAATTCTTCAGATCCGAAAACCAGGCGATTCGTCGATAGGCTGAAGCTTTTTCGGTCCAAAGGATGGCGTTTCAGCATCCTCCTCTGCATCGTGATCGCGGCCTGCTCGGTCTTTCTACTCTGGAGCAGGAACCGCGTACCTGTACGAAGCGGTCTCCTGCCTTCAACTGCTTCGAGTGACAGCATCAGTCGCTGCGTCTGAAGGGGACGACAGAAGCCGTAGATAAACGCGCCATTCAAACCCCTCTTCTTGCAGGGGAAAAATCGGGAATGCTAACGATTGTGAAGTTGACTCCAGCTGGAACCCTGGTAAAATGCGGAGATATTCTGGTCGAATTCGACCGTCAGGATCAGTTACGCGACTTCATTAATGGCGATGCCGGGCGTCATCACTTCCATTTTGGCTATGCTGCTTACCTGGTACCTGCACTAGCGGCCAGAGCAACTGTGTGAGCGTCAACAAACAGGCTGACGATTGCCGACTTCTACACACTCGTCGCCGGCATCGCAGCGTCTTCGGGGAGCACAACGGAAAACGTCGTTCCTCCGCGCTCTCCATCCATATTGGACCGGACCCGGATAGAACCGCCGTTCTTATCGACGAGCTGCTTGCACACCCATAGCCCAAGGCCAGTCCCGACCGAACCCTTCGTTGTGAAGAAAGGGTCGAAGATCTGCTTCATCGTGGCTGCCCCCATGCCGTGCCCACAGTCGGCCACTGTTATCCGGACGCGTCGTCTACCATCGTCTGGATCAATGGAAGCGGAAGCACGCAGAACAATCCGGCCGTCATGGCCAATCGCATCAAGGCTGTTCGCGAGCAGATTCGCCAGCACCTGCCGCAGTTCTCCGGTCACGCCCATGACGTGTAGTTCACTATCGCACCGCTGCACAACGGTGACTCCCGTGGATTTGATCTTGGCTTGCAGCAGGTCGACGACCGAGGCTATCAAAGCTGAAACAGAGTTGCTCGTAGCCTCGGTAAATTCTCGGTAAAATCCCAGCGTCTGTCGAGCAATATGGACGACACGCATCAACTCCCCATCCGCGATATCCAGA
>PKWK01000110.1 GCA_003133205.1 Granulicella sp.
TTCGAACCCTTCTCAGCGTGAATGCGCGGGTCGTTGGGCAAATTGTCCGCGACCGCCTGATAGCCATGGCGCAGATCGCCCGCCCGCAGCGGCGCGTCAGCCACCTCCATCGGAGTAGCCTGCCCCGCCTTCGAAGGCCTGTCCTCACTCGCCACGGGCAGCGCCTGCTGCATCGCCGCCTCCTGCTGCTGATACATTGCGAGCTTGCGGCTCTCCGCATCATTGCGGATGAGGATGGACGCACCGTAAGAAGTCTTCACACCGAGCAATCCGTCGAGGTAAGTCTCATACGGCGCAAAGATCAAATCGACCTTCGGATCCTTCAAGTCGAGCCACGCGATGTCGCTCGCATAGTAGTCGTCCGAGAGCAGCGCATCGGCGCGCAAGTTCAGATAATGCGCAAACGCCGGATCACCACTCAACTTCGCTCCAGCGCGCAAGTCGTCCGCCATCGGCCGCAACCACTGCGCGTAGGCTTCATGATAAGGAACAGTCGTCAGCTTTTGCGGACCGCCGCGAATCTCCAGCAGCGAAACATCGCTCTTCACCACGGTCCACGGACTATAGATCGCCGCCTTCTGGTCAGGATGCGCCGCAACATATTGCTCGATCTGTGCGCGGGTCAGACCGAACGGGTAAAGCTCGCGCCCAGGAACCAGCGGCTCCTCGCCGATGAACGGAAAGTTCTCATCCACCAGGTCCCAGCGGCTCCCATTAATCGCGAACAGCTTCTTCAACACCGCACTCTGCGTCGTGTGATACATGGCCCAGCCGCCCAAGTCGCTCTGATGCCAATACAACTCGTCCAACAGCCGGCAAGCATCGGCGAGCTTCGCCACCATCTGCTGCTCCCGAGCCGTCAGTCCCGCTTTGTTGTAACCCACCGGGACGGACTTCCAGTACGCAGCGCGCTCGGCCTCGTTGTGGACGGGACGGCCCCCCGCATTGCGTGGAGTCCGGCTTTCTGGGCGGCCTGTCCGCTGTGCGGGCGCGGGCCGCAACCCGGGGTTTGGAGGGGAAGCTGGCGCTCCGGCTGGAGCCTGTGCATAGACCGGCAGCACGAGCGCGAACGTGAGCAAGAGACCAATCGAACGGGACCGCACCACAGAGTGACCTCGCTTTGACGCACACCACTATCTCATTTGAAATTGTTTCCGCACAAGAGCACACCGCGACTAAACGAGCAATCGGCCCGATCATCGCCATCCGCATTGCAGCATCAAGGGTTGCGCGCAGCAACGAAGGTTACGTCGCCAAGCAATCCAGACTCCGGCGGCGTCTGCGGCCCAAAGCCGAAGCCTCCGCCGCCTCCACCACCGGGACGCGCCGGGGCAGCGGGCGTCGACAGAATGTGCTTGTCCGCCGGCAGCAAACGGTCGCCAATCTGGCGATTCGTCCACTCATTGGTCACCGCAATCTCCAGCTTGTTCACGCCCGGCTTCAGCGCAGCGGTCACGTCCACACGGTATGGAGGAGCCCACACCAGCCCCGTGGGCTTACCATTCACCTTCACCTCAGCGATATCGCGGACCTTACCGAGGTCGATCCAAATATGCTGGCCCGGTTTGAACCACGACGCCGGCGCCTGTACCGTCTTCGTGTAAGTTGCNNGCCGTGCCCGAGAAATACTTCACCCCAGCATCGGCGTTATCGGTCCACGAAGTGAGCTTTGGCATTTGAACACTGGGCGGCGCGCCCCAGTTCGCCGGGAACGTGACCGTCCAGAGACCGGCAACGGAGGTGAGAAAGGTGTCGGGAGTTCCGGATCCGCTCGGCACGGGAGCTGTCGTCGTATTGCGGAACACCACAAAAACAGATTCGCGCTCCGCAAGATCGAGCGGCACGACGGTAAAGCCGGAGTCAGTTGCATACAGTGCGGGCTGTAGGCCCGGCTGCCGGTTTCCGGTTCGCTGGTCGATGCGGGTACCGGTGGTGTACATGGCAGCGTTCCCGGGCTTATTGCCGGTCATCTCCCCGTCCATCGGCAGCCAAATCTGAACGTCCTTGCCTGCCACCCGGAAGCGCGCGTCGAGGTGCACGGGCGCGTCGGCCTGGTTGGCAACGAAGTAAATATCAGCGTCCTTGGTACGGCGGTGTATCCAGGCCGGCGGGTTGTCGAGCGCTCCGCCCGACGCGAAATCCTTCGGATCCTTCAAGCGCGTCAGCACTTCGTCGACCGTGAGGCCCCAGTACGTCATGCCCTTGCCAAACGTATGCTGGTTCAAAGTCACGCCATCCATGTCGCCCCAGAGATCGGTCGCGAGATCATGCACCTGCGCATCGGCGTCGGGATAATGCAGCAGGCTGGGTGAGTTCGTTGGACGCGCGCCGACAATCGTAGCACCCGCGGCTACAAGCTCGTGCAGCTTATGCAGAACCTCAGG
Source organism: Granulicella sp. (assembly GCA_003133205.1). The sequence continues at coordinate 2,385 of PKWK01000110.1, forward strand.
AGTCATCAGCGTAGTGGGCGGCAGCACCAGCACGCGATAACTCATCCCATCCGGCATCGCAGCGCTGCCCTCAACATGCACGCGACCATCTGCCGCAACGCTGGTGTGATTCAGCAGCACGTCGGTGTTGACGAAGTCATAGTCATATCCCGCGGGCAGCGCTGGCTGAAGACCATCGCCCCAGAAAGGAGCCGCGAAACCCCGTGGATCGCAACACGCTTGGCATCGATGCTCTTATCCGTCTCGAAATAGTCTTGGACCCGGCTCATTCCCCACGCCCACGCCGCAATCGAGCCCCACGCGTCCGGCGCGCGATCATCCTCGCCCGTCTGTCCCGGCTTCATATACTTCGCGCGGATGCCCTGCGGAAAGCCGGTGAGTGTGTCGGGATCAAGCTCGGCATAGTAGTAAGTCGCGACGCCAATCCCCGCATCGAGAAAAGGCTGGACGTTCAGCCGTCCAAAGCCGCGGCCTCCAGGAGTCGGCGTAATCAGTTCATTCGTCTTCGGATCGCGCACCTTCTCCGGCACGATGCCCGGGTCGTCAACCGCAGCCTGGATCGTCCCAAAGTTAATACTGAAGAACATCGGCACAGGCTTCTTCGCCGCCGCCGGCAGATAGACCAACAGATGAATCTCCGGCCCCGCCGCATCCTTCGACAGATGAATCGTAATCTGCTTCCGAATAGCCTTGCCGTTCAGTGCCGGCGTGCCTTTGTCCGTAACCTCAAAGCTCTCATCCGCAGGCCTCCCCGGCGCGATCCCATACTGCTGCGTCTCGAACAGCTTCACAATCTCAGGCCGCCGCTTGGTCGTCCAGGTCTTCGCTTCGCGCACCGGCTTCCCGTTGTTCAGCGTCAGCGGATCGGGCGGCGTATATGTCCCCACCTTCGATTCGTCGTAGTTCACCGGAATCCCCGCAACCAGGCTCGAGGCATCAACACCTACAGGCGTGGCCAAATCCGTCCGTCCCGGCGTAGCCGGAGCAGTCGGGGTCGCAGGCACTTGAGCATGCACCGCCGTCGCAAACAAAGCGAGCAGGCAGACGGACGACAAATTCTTGAAAAACATGGCGGATTGCTCCGAGAGAACGATGGTTGAAATTGTTTCGAGAGTGAAACAAATTGCAACTCGAAACCTTAGATTCGCAAAGTGGAGTTGTCAAGACTACCTGCCATTCGGTAGTGGCCCGGCCCGCCACAGCTTGCGGCATTCCCGGCTACCTGAGAGCATGGCTGGCATGATGAACCGGACTTATTCAAAGATTGCGCTGGGTATGTTCGCCGCAGCACTGGGCCTTACGTCGTCTTCCACCACACTCCCCGGGCAGGCCACCGCCCCGCAGCCGATGGTGATCGACGCCTCCGCCCCCTCAACCGAACCCGGCTCCGCGAACTATACCTTTGACCCCGCCGACGCGCGCTCCCCCCAGCGGCCACGTCCTCGGCCTCAACGCCCAGTACCTCACCCTCGACGGCAAGCCCTGGCTGCCCGTCATGGGCGAGATGCACTACACCCGCGTCCCCGAAGCCGAGTGGGAAACCGAGATCCTCAAGATGAAATCCGCCGGCGTCCAGGTCATCGCCACCTACCTCATCTGGATCCACCACGAAGAAATCGAAGGCCAGTGGGACTGGGCCGGACAGAAAGATCTCCGCCACTTCGTCGAACTCTGCGCCAAACACGGCCTCTACGCCGTCCCCCGCATCGGCCCATGGTCGCACGCCGAAGTCCGCAACGGCGGCTTTCCCGACTGGCTCCTCACAAAAGCCCCGCAACAGCGCTCCAACGACCCCGAGTACCTCGGCTACGTGGACCTCTACTACAAACAAATCGCCGCGCAGTTGAAAGGCCTCATGTGGAGCGAGGGAGGCCCGGTCATCGCAATCCAACTCGAGAACGAATATCGCGGCCGCGGCGCCGGACGCGGCAACGACCACATCCTCAAGCTCAAGCAGCCGACGGCATGCACGTCCCCTTCTTCACCGTTACCGGCTGGGACGGTGCCTCGATTCCCCCCGGCGCCGTCCTACCGGTCTACGGCGGCTATCCCGACGCCCCGTGGGACGCCTCCATCAAAAAGCTCCCGCCCTCCGAGGTCTACGCCTTCCGCTTCGGCAGCCGCGTCACCGGCGACATGGGTGCCATCGGCGGCAGCCAAACCCCCACCGGCAACGCCGCAAACTTCACCCTCGACACGCCGTTCATGACCGCGGAAATGGGCGGCGGCATGCAGGTCACCTACCACCGCCGTCCCATCGTCTCCGCCGACGACATCGCCGCCATGATGCCCGTCATGCTCGGCTCCGGCGTCAATCTCTACGGCAGCTACATGTTCCACGGCGGCGAGAATCCCGACGGCAAACTCACTACGCTACAGGAGACCCTCGCCACCCACTACGCCAACGACCTCCCGCAGAAGACCTACGACTTCGAAGCGCCAATCGGCGAGTTCGGCGACGAACGCGAGAGCCTCCTCAAGCTCAAAACCTGGAACTACTTCCTCAACGACTTCGGCTCCACCCTCGCCTCCATGCAACCGCACCGGCCCGAAATCCTCCCCGCCGGCGCACGCGACCTCTCCGTCCCCCGCATCTCCGCCCGCACCTCCGGCAACAGCGGCTTCCTCTTCGTCAATAATCACGTCCGCGGCTACCCCATGCCCGCGCGCCCCAACTTCCAGGTCGCCATCAAACTCCCCGGCGGCGAAACCCTTACCCTCCCCAGCAAGCCCATCACCATCCCCGCCGACGCCTACTTCGTCTGGCCCTTCCACATGGACCTCAGCGGCCTCCACCTCCGCTTCGCCACCTCCCAACCCCTAGCCATCCTCGGCACCCCCGCCGCCCCCGTCTACGCCTTCTTCGCCCAACCCAACATCCCCGCCGAATTCGTCATCGACGACATGCCGGGCCTCAAGCTCGACATCGATCAAGCCGGACCCAAGTTTGATGGACCGCCGGAACAGGTAACGGTGGAGCGTAGCCACGGAGTCATTCGGCTAAGCACGATCACGCCCGAGCCCGTCCCCATTCGCTTCACCTTGCCGGGTGGACATTCGGTGGCCGTCCTCGTGCTGAGGGAACCGGACGCCGAGCAATCCTGGAAGATTTCGGCTGATGGGCTAACCCAACTCTTTGTCGCATCTCCGCAGACCTATGTAAACGGCGACACAGCAATCATTCAAACCTTTAGCGGCGGACCCTCCGCGGCGTGCCTGGTTCTTCGCGGAATGGGCCGACTAGTTTCAACCGACTCACGCGTCCAACTGAATCACATTAAACAGCTTGGCGGCTGTTACGTGGCGTCTTCGCCCAATTCGAAATCCTCTGATAAGACCATAATCGTAGCCCGGCAAACCAAACCCGCCGACGCCCCCGCCCCACTCCCCGCCGACTTCAAGCCCTCCAACCGTCCCCGCGTAGTCGCCGCCGCACCCAGCGACGACGACTTCTCCCGCGCCGCCACCTACTCCATCCCACTCCCCAAATCCGCTCTCACCGACACCCCCACCGAGCAGCACTTCCTCCGCGTCCACTACACCGGAGACGTCGCCCGCCTCACCGTCAACGGCCACCTGCTCGACGACAACTTCGCGGACGGCCGTCCTTGGCTCGTCGGTCTCCAACGATTCCTCCCGCAGCTCCAGACAAGCCCCATCCTGCAGTTCTCCATCTACCCCCTCCGCCCCAACCCACCCATCTTTTTCGAGACCGGCCACGAACCGAAAGCCGACGCCCCACCCGCCAGCCTCCAATCCGTCGAACTCCTCACCCAATACACCCTCAAACTAAAGCTGGAGCCGCTGCCAACGAAGAAGCCCTGAAGACCTGGCCACACTGACTTGCTCATAGCTCATAGCTGATTCAAAAGAACGCGATCTCGATTAAGCCACGGATTCAGAGGCTCAGCAACAAAACGCGGTTTTGCTAAGGGCACGGGTTCACCCGTGCCGTAAAACCTATACTTGCTACGGGGCTTTAGCCCCTGAGGTCCGCTCTTGGGCTGCGCACAAACTTCTTTTTCAGTAGCCTCTTTAGCCCCCGGGACATGCCTTCCTCCCGCCACGCAAACCTTCATCGGAGGTGGAAATCTGCCTAGTCCCGTTCCTGCTGCAGCATATGTCCGCACCGCAAATACCGGCTGTGCCAACTCAAGCTCTCCGTCAGCAGATGCGGCGTGTGCTTGCCTTGCGACAGCCTGGTTGCGCGATTCGAGTAATCCCGCAGCGCCGCACGGTAATCCGGGTGCGAGCAATTTTCGATAATCACCTTCGCCCGCTGCGTCGGCGAGAGCCCGCGCAGGTCCGCCAGTCCCTGCTCCGTCACCACCACCGACACATCGTGTTCCGTGTGGTCCACATGCGACACCATCGGCACAATCGTCGAGATGCTGCCCTTCTGCGCCGTCGATGGCGCCATGAAGATCGACATGAACCCATTGCGCGCAAAGTCGCCCGAACCACCGATGCCGTTCATGATGCTCGACCCCATGATGTGCGTCGAGTTCACATTGCCATACATGTCCGCTTCGATCATGCCGTTCATCGCAATCACACCCAGGCGCCGAATGATTCCAGGGTGATTCGAAATCTCCTGCGAACGAAGCACAATCCGATCCTTGAAATCGCTAATCTGAGGCATCAGATCCGCCGCCCCCCCTGGGCTCAGCGAAAACGCGGTGGCCGAAGCGCTCAGCAGTTTGCCCGACTTCATCAAATTGATCAGACCGTCCTGAATCACTTCCGTATATGCGGTCAGGTCCTGAAACGGGCCTTCCTCCAGCCCATACAGCACAGCGTTGGCGATGTTTCCCACGCCGGATTGCAACGGCAGCAGCGACGGCGGGATGCGGCCCTTCTTCACCTCCCAGGCCAGAAAATCCAAAATGTTCGCCGCGATCCTGCGCGAGGTTTCGTCGGGCGCCTTGAAGGCAGTCGCGCGGTCCGGCACCTCGGTATTGACGATCGCAATTACCTTCTCCGGAGGTATCCTCAAGTAGGGTTCGCCGATCCGTTGATTCGGCGCTGTCAACGGAATCGGGTCCCGATACGGTGGAAGCCCGAGCCCGTAATACAGATCGTGCATCCCCTCCAATTCCAGCGACTGCGACGAGTTCACTTCGAGAATGACCTTCTCCGCACAATCAATCCAGGTCTGGTTATTGCCGATCGACGTACTGGGAATAACCCGGCCATCCTCAAGAATGGCGGTCACCTCGATCAGGGCGAGGTCCATCTTGCCGAGGAATCCATACTCCACGTATTGCGCAACCTGGCTGAGGTGGAGATCCGTGTATTGCATCTCGCCGGCGTTGATCAGCTTGCGCGTGATCGGATCGGACTGATACGGCAACCGGAGCTGCATCCCGCCAACCATGGCCAGCGCGCCGTCCAACTCCGGGCCGGTCGAGGCTCCCGTAAAGATGTTCACCTTGAACGGCTGTCCGCGCAGGTGAGCGTCGGTAATTCTTCGCGCCAGTGCCAGCGGCACCGCCTTCGGGTATCCCGAGCCAGTAAACCCGCTCATCCCAATCTGCGATCCGGGTTGAATCAGCGCGGCAGCCTCTTCCCCACTCATCACGCGCTGCGCTAAATCCGAATTCAAGACTCTGTTGCTTGCCGAACTGGAATCCATTGAAACTTCTTTCTTTGCCCCACGAGGGCAAACCTGCACATAAATGAGGACCGGCCTGTCAAGTAAACACGATGCAAGCCATATCCGTAGCTGCTTGCTGCGGAACGCGCCCAGACGCATCGGTACCCGTCGCGGTCCGCATTCGCTATGCTGTGATCATAGCCACTCAGCAGCGCCGGGCTCAGTGCGCTCGGTCACTAACCCTCCACGCCGGATGAAATATCATGTTGAGACCAGCCCGCCTGCCGATTCTCGCCGCCCTGCCCCGCAGGAATTCCCTCGCATGACATTCGATTGGACCCAGGGCCCACTCGCCGAAGGCCTGCATAACTACAACGGGGCCGAGTTCTTCGCCGCGCACGAGGCATGGGAGAGCGTCTGGCTGACCGCGCCGCAGCCCGAGAAGACCTTCCTGCAAGGGTTGATTCAAGTCACGGTCGCCTTCCACCATCTTCAGCGGAACAATTCCCTGGGAACCACGCGCCTCCTCCAGGCGGCCCTGCGCAAGTTGGAGCCCTATCCACCCGAATTTGGCGGCATCTCCGTCCACCTCCTCTGCAACGACATTCGCGAGCGCCTCCAGACGCTCACCACCGTCCAGCCGATTCCACCTCTCGCCCCGCCCCGCATCCAGCCACAGTGTTTATAATCCCAGCCTTGAGCGAATAGACGCGCAGCCGAACCCACAGGAGTGCTCCACAGATGTCCTTTACGCTGGAAGGCCGCACCGCACTTGTCACCGGATCGGGCCGCGGAATCGGCTTGGCCATCGCCCGCCGCCTCCTCACCGCAGGCGCCAACGTCATGCTCAACGACCTCGACGAAGCTCTGCTCCTCGACGCGCTCGCGCACCTCCCCCACCCCGAACGCGTCCGCCACGTAACCGGAGACCTCACCGTTCCCACCACCCCCACCTCCGTCGTCGAAGCCACCCTCAACGCCTTCGGCGGGATCGACATCATCGTCAACAACGCCGGCTACACCTGGGACTCGGTCATCCAGAAAACCACTGACGAGCAGTTCCAGGCCATGCTCGACATCCACCTCGTCACGCCCTTCCGCATCCTGCGCGCCGCCTCCGACTACCTCCGCTCGACCGCCAAGAGCGAATCCGCCAACAACCAGCGAGTCATGCGCAAGGTGGTCAACATCACCTCCATCGCCGGCACCGACGGCAACCCGGGACAAGTCGGCTATTCCTCAGCCAAGGCCGGCGTCATCGGCCTCACCAAAACCCTCGCCAAGGAGTGGGGCCGCTACAACGTAAACGTCAACGCCGTAGGCTTCGGCCTCATCGAAACCCGCCTCGTCCAGCCCATCACCGGCGGCGACGCCACGATGCAGATGCATGGCCACGAAATCCGCGTCGGCCTTCAGCCCGCCATACTGGATTCCCTGAAAGATTCGTGCCCTCTCCGCCGCCTCGGCACACCCGAAGAGGCCGCCGGAGCCGTCCTTTTCTTCTGCTCACCCCTCTCGGATTACGTAACCGGCGAAGTCCTCATCTGCGGCGGCGGCATGCACTTCTAACCAGTCTGGTTTGTCATTCCTTTTTGCTTGTCATTCCCGAAGGGAATCCGCTTTTGCCTCTCACTGACCACTTACCACTGACCACTTACCACTCACTCGCTTTCCCCTGCTGTATACTGGCCCAGATGAATTCCTTCCACACCCCCGTCGAGGCCATGGCTATGTGCATGCACATGTGTTGCTGCCCCGTGGGTGCGTGTGGAAACAGTCGAATGCACTAGACGCAATCGACATCAGCTTCCAAACGGCTCATGGTCCTCCAGGACAATGAGCCGTTTTTCTTGTTACCGCCAAACATCTTTCACTACACTCATACAAACGACCAGATAAAAGGAGCAGTAAATGCCAGACGAAGCCGCAACCCCGAAGCAGCAGCTTGCCACACTCGCACTCCACGCCGGCCAGACCGTGGATAGCGCCACCAATTCGCGCGCCGTGCCCATCTACCAGACCACCTCCTACCTCTTCAACGATTCCGACCACGCCGCCCGCCTCTTCGGCCTGCAGGAGTTCGGCAACATCTACACCCGCATCATGAACCCCACCACCGACGTCTTCGAGAAGCGCGTCGCCGCCCTCGAAGGTGGAGTCGCCGCCCTGGCCACCGCCTCCGGCCAGGCTGCCGAGACCCTCGCCATCCTCACCATCGCCAACGCCGGCGACGAGATCGTCTCCACCACCTCCCTCTACGGCGGCACCTACAATCTCTTCCACTACACGCTGCCCAAGCTGGGAATCACCGTTCGCTTCGCCGATGCCGACGACTTCGACGGCCTGCGCGCCGCCGTCAACTCCAAGACTCGCGCCCTCTACACCGAGACCCTCGGCAACCCCAAGCTCGACATCGCCGACATCGAGAAGCTCGCCGCCATCGCGCACGAAAACGGCCTCCCGCTCATCATCGACAACACGTCAGCATCGCCCATCCTCGTCCGGCCCATCGAGTGGGGAGCCGACATCGTCATCAACTCCGCGACCAAGTTTATCGGCGGCCACGGAACCACCATCGGCGGCGTCATCGTCGACGCCGGCAAGTTCGACTGGAAGGCCTCCGGCCGCTTCCCCGACTTCGTCGAGCCCGATCCCTCCTACCACGGCCTCTCCTACGTCGACGCCTTCGGCCCAATCGCCTTCATCCTCAAGGCACGTGTGCAAGGCCTGCGCGATACCGGAGCCGCGATGGCGCCGTTCAGTGCTTTCCTCCTCCTCCAGGGCCTCGAAACCCTGCACCTCCGCATGGAACGCCACTCGCAGAACGCTCTCGCCGTCGCCAAACACCTCGAGTCGCACCCCGGCGTCGAGTGGGTCAACTATCCCGGCCTCAAGTCCAGCAAGTTCTACCAGCGCGCGCAGAAGTACATGCCCACCGGCCAGAGCGCACTCGTCACCTTCGGCATCAAACCCGGATCGAGCGGCAGCGCATTCGAGGCAGGCAAGAAACTCATCAACGCCCTAACGCTCTTCTCGCACGTAGCCAACATCGGCGACTCCAAGTCGCTGGTCATCCATCCCGCCTCGACCACGCACGCGCAACTCACCGTGGCAGAACAGGCAGACACCGGAGTAACCCCGGAGTTGGTGCGCCTCTCCGTCGGCACCGAGGACATTCGCGATATCCTTGCTGATCTGGACCAGGCAATCCTCGCCGCCAACGGGGCTGCTGCGAAATGACCGAGGAAGATCCCATCCCAATCCCCGCGCCCGCCTTCGAGGGAGACTTCGTCATCAACGAAGTTCTCTCCCTCGAGAGCGGCGAGATCCTCGTCAACCCCACGCTGCACTATGCCGTCTACGGCCAGCTCAACGCCGACCGCTCAAACGCGGTCCTCGTCTGCCACGCGCTCTCCGGCTCGGCGCTGGTGGGCGCCTGGTGGCCGCAACTCTTCCTGCCCGGCGGCATGCTGGACCTCGAGCGCGACTGCGTCATCGGCATCAACATCTTCGGCTCGTGTTACGGCTCCACCGGCCCTGGATCCATCGATCCAGCCACCGGAAAGCTCTACGGCCCAACCTTCCCGCTCATCAACGTCCGCGACATCGTCCGCGCCCAGGTCAAGCTCATCGACCACCTCGGCATCGACAAGCTCAAGCTCGCCATCGGCGCCTCCATCGGCGGCATGCAGGTGCTGGAGTGGGCCATCCTCTTCCCTGATCGCGTCGCCCGCGCCATCTCCATCGGCGTCGCCCCGCTCGGAGCCATGGGCCTCGGCCTAAACCACCTCCAGCGTCAAGCCATCATGCTCGACCCCGCATGGAATGGCGGCTACTACGAGCCCGGCACCGGCCCCAAGGGCGGCCTAGCTCTCGCCCGCGCCCTCGGCATGGTCAGCTACAAGTCCGTGCCCCTCTTGGAAGAACGCTTCGCCCGCCGCCCCAACCGCTACGGCGACGAGAACCCCTTCCTCTCCACCACAGCCGGGCAGAACGGCCGCTTCGACGTCGCCGGTTACCTCGACTACCAAGGCCTGAGCTTCATCCACCGCTTCGACGCCAACTCCTACATCTCCATCACCCGCACCATGGACATCTTCGATCCCGTCCTCGCCCACGAGACGCCCTACATCGCCTACAGCCGCATCGAGGCCCATGTCACCCTCGTCGGCATCTCCACCGACTGGCTCTTCCCACCCGAAGACGTCCGCTCTCTCGCGGCCATGATCCGTGCCTCCGGCGCCCGCTGCGACTACCGCGAAATGGCCTCCAACCACGGCCACGACGCCTTCCTGGCCGAACCCGACCAGCTAGTCCGCCTCCTCACCCCCGTCTTTGAATAAAGCCCCCGCCCATACCCCATACCTCACAGCTCAAAACCAAAACACCGAACTCCTCGGACAACCTATCGAACCGCCGGGGTGCCCCACATCTCGCTTCTGAGATGTGGGTGAAGCGCCACAGAACCGCGATGTGGAAGATGAACTAGGTGCCAAGCATCTCGCTTCTGAGATGTGGGTTGGTCGCGAAGAAACACACCTCAAAAAGGGCCGAAGGCCCGCCCCATCCTAGCCCAGGGCAACGCCCTGGGTTAGGGACCGCCAACCAAACCAAGCGCTGAAGGCGCGATCTATACCAGCCCAAGGTGAAGCCGTGGGTCAGGTCCAGCAGAGGAAGTATGTGCCCAATCGAACCGACTCTGTCTCCCAAGCCACGTACAGTGGTTCGCAGAGGCGACACCAATGCTGCATCCAGAGATTTCATCTGTAACTTGGTCATCCAAGGGAATTCGCGTGGTGTATTCAAGCGCGATGGTTGTGTTCCTTAGCGCAGAAGACATGTACCCTCTCGCCGTCAAAGCCGAAGTAGCGTCACTGGTTGCTTCTGAGCGAAGGAGTGTTCCCTTGGAAACAATTCATATCTCATCGACCGTAGACTTCTAAACGGGACATCCCCCGAGCATGTATCGCTGGGTGCCCCACATCTCGATTCTGAGATGTGGGTTGGTCGCGAAGAAACACACCTCAAAGAGGGCCGAAGGCCCGCCTCATCCTAGCCCAGGGCAACGCCCTGGGTCAGGAGACCGCCAACCAAACCAAGCGCTGAAGGCGCGATCTATCCCTCCAACGGGCACCCTACTTCAGGGCAATCGCATTTGGAATTTCACAGCCTGCGGAATCATCTGTTCCGCGGCACGGTCATGGATCTGAGGCGAGGCAAGCAGATTTCGGAGGGCAGAGATTACTGGCTTGGTTCATTCCGGCGGGGTCTCGGGAGGTTTGGCAATCAAAAGCAATTGCGTTCCAGTCAAAAACACTCCTCCATCTAGGCCAGTTTTCAAATGCGATTGCCCTGGCACCCTACTCCTATGCCCTTGACACAGCCAACGTCGTTAGAGATGTCAACCCCCTCCGCTCACACCAAGAAATATTTCACCGCAACAACTCATTCCATACCAATGACTTACGCCTTTTCCACATTACAAAAATAGTTGGCATAGTAGTTATGCTCAACCTGATATTCTTAAAGTAGTAAGTAAAGAAAAGGCTCAGCCCCGCGGCTGGGCCTTTCGCATTGAACCCATGGTCTAGACTAAACGCAGTGCCAGTCCAGACCTAAAACCTTTAGAACTGATACTTTAGGGCTCTAAGTGCGGGGTACCGGGGGCATAACACCAGTCGCAACCGAAACCGTCGACCCGAGCCCTGGCATCTACCTCTTCAGCCAATCTCTGTGTTCTCTCTGTTCCTCCGTGTTCTCTGTGATTCGCTTTTTCTCGTTCATCACCCTCTTTATTTACTTCCACGTTTCATCTAAACCACATAGAATCAAATATTTGACTATAAGCTACATCGAATCAAATATTTGCAAGGAGCAATTTTAGTATGTCTTCTATCGAAAGCACTTAGCACCACCCCCCCCGGGGGGGTATCACCCCGAAAACCTACTTGCCCACACCCTTGGCAATCAACTGTGTAGTCGAGAAGCCTTCGACAATAGGCACGATCTTGACCTGTCCGCCCCACGACAGAACCTCGCTCGCGCCCACCACGGTCTCCGGAACGTAGTCGCCGCCCTTCACAATCACGTCGGGTCGCACCACAAGGATGAGCTCCAGGGGCGTCGGCTCGCCAAACAAAGCCACCGCATCCACTGCGGCTAATGCCGCCAGCACGCGGGCCCGTTCGTTCTCGCCCACAATCGGGCGGCTGGGTCCCTTCAGGCCGTGCACCGACGCATCGCTGTTGATGGCCACGATCAACCGATCACCGAAGCGCCGTGCCTGCTCCAGGACGGTGATGTGGCCGATGTGCAACAGGTCGAAGCAGCCGTTGGTGAACACCACCCGCTCGCCGTTGGCCTTCCACAGCGCAACGCGCTGCACCAACTCATCGTGCGAGAGCACCTTGTCCTCGGCATGCAGCGCAATCTGCGGAGCCAGCGCCGCCAGCAACTCGTGCTTCTCCACCGGCACAGTACCCACCTTGCCGACCACGATGCNNAGCACGGCGATCACCGTATCTCCCGCACCGGAGACATCGAACACCTGGCGCGCCACAGCCGGGGCCACAAAACGGTTGCCCGGCCGCACCAGCGCGATCCCCTTATCGCCGAGCGTCGCGGTAAGGAACTCGAGATCGAGGTTCTGGACCAGCACCTCAGCCGCATCCAGCAGCAGCTTCAGGTCGCGCGCGTCCAGATGCAAAGCCTTGGACAACTCGCCGAGATTCGGACACACCGTAGTGGCGCCGCGATAGCACTCGAAGTCGGCGCTCTTCGGATCGACCAGCACCGGAATGTCCAGCGCGCGGGCTGCCACAATGATCGACCGGCACACCTCGGGCGTGAGCACGCCCTTTGCGTAATCGGAGAGCACCACCGCATCGCAGCTCGGCAGATGCGCAAGCACGCTCTCCAGCAAGCGGTCGTAGTCACCTTGGGATCTTGCGCCCAACCGCTCGTTGTCCAGACGCAGCATCTGCTGCTGTCCACACAGAATGCGCTGCTTGGTGATGGTCGGGAAGCCCTCCGAGACGATAAACCTCGGAGAGATCCCGTTCGAGCGCAGACATTCGGCCAGGAGCCTCTCGCCGTCATCGCCGCCGGTGAAGCCAATCACCTCGGCGTGCGCGCCCAGCTTGCTGATGTTCATGGCCACGTTGGCCGCACCGCCCGGTTGTTGGCTCCGGTGCGTAGCACGCACGACAGGCACAGGGGCCTCCGGCGAAATGCGGCCCACTTCGCCCCAGAGGTACTTGTCGAGCATCACGTCGCCCACCACAAGCAAGCGCTTGGCGGCCCACTTGTCCTCGATCTCCTGGATCACCTCGTGCAGTTGCTCGATCAACGGACCGCTCCCCCGGCCAGCGCGAGCAGCCCCACACACGCAGGCGCCGGCAAGCCTATTGCTATCATAGCTGGGTGTCCGACCCCGCAAACAGCTTTCTGACCCGCACGCTGCACACCGTTTTTCTCGACCGCGACGGCGTCCTGAATCAAAAAATGCCCGAAGGCCGCTACGTAACTTCCTCGAGCGAATTTCAGCCGCTGCCCGGCGTGCACGAGACGATCGGCAAGCTCAATCGCGCTGGATTGCGAGTCGTCGTCGTCTCCAATCAGCGGGGCATCGCGCTGGGACTCTACAAGGCCTCAGATGTGCTGAACATCCACGCTTCGTTCCAGAACGAGTTGAAGGCGAATGGAGCGCATGTAGACGCCTTCTACTTTTGTCCCCACGACAAAAACGAATGCGACTGCCGCAAGCCGCTCGCAGGCCTCTTTGAGCAGGCGCAAGCGGAGTTCCCAGAGATTGCCGCGGAATCCAGCGTCATGATCGGGGATTCATGGTCGGATATTGAGTTTGGGCGCCGTTTGGGGATGTTGACCGTCTTCATCGAAGGCGATCCCGAACTCCAGAAGCCCGGAGTTGAAGCCGCGCGCGAATTGGCCGACCTGCGCTTCCCGTCCCTGCTTGCGGCTGTGGACGCACTGCTCGCGAGCCTGAAAGTCGTTTCAGCCGAACCAACGGTCTGAGCTAGTCACCAATCGACCGCAGCGTCTCGTACGTCTCGACGATGCCCTCTTCGAGCCCCGTCGGTTCCAGATCGCAGCCGAGTTCACGCAGGCCGGTCAAGTCGGCTTCCGTGAAGTGCTGATAGCGGCCTTCGAGATCGGCGGGAAACGGAATGTACTCAATCGCAGCCGCGCCATGAACAGCCATCAGCGCCTTCGCTACATCGTTGAAGCTGCGGCTGACACCGCTGCCGGCATTGACGACGCCGCGATAGACCTTGCGGCCCTTGTCGTCCTTGGGCGCGTAAGGCCCGATCCCGGCGAAGAACATGTTCAGCCGAGCCAGATCGCGAACGTACACGAAATCCCGGCGCTGCTCGCCATCGCCATAGCCGCCTGTACCGGAAAACAAACGCACTTTGCCGGTCTCCTTCATCTGCTTCGTGAAGTGGTGGATCACCGAGGCCATTCGCCCCTTGTGCTGCTCGCGCGGCCCGTAGACATTGAAGTAGCGAAGGCCAACAGCGGTAATCGGCACGCGGCCCATTGCAACCTGGTTGCGAAAGTAGTGATCGAACGCGAGCTTGGAAAAGCCGTAGATGTTCAGCGGCCGCTCGTTCTCGATCGTCGGCGTGAAGTGGCCCGCGCCGGAAAGTCCGTAGACCGCAGCCGTGGAAGCAAACACCAGCGGAGCACCGCGGAGAATGGCGAACGCCAGCACTTCCTTGGTGTACTGGAAGTTGTTGTCCATCATGTAGACGCCGTTGTCCTCGAGCGTGTTCGAGCAGGCGCCTTGATGCAGGATTGCCTCGATTCTGCCCGCCCCCAGCGCATTCTCGGCGATGGCGCGTCGGAACTGCTGCTTGTCCATGTAGTCCACATAGCGCGCTCCAAGCAGGTTTTGGAACTTCTTCGCATTGGCGAGGTTGTCCACCACCAGAATGTCCGTAATGCTGCGCGCATTGAGTTCATGGACCAGATTGCTGCCAATAAAGCCCGCGCCTCCGGTAACGATCAACATATGAAACGGGCCTCCGTGCCCTCAGTACTGAGCCAGCGCCGGCCGTTTGAGAATCCGGCCGACCGCCTGCTCCATTTCATGGACGGTGATAGAACGCATGCACTTCTTTTCCATGACGATACAAGTCTCAAGACCGCAGTTGAAGCATTCGGGCTGATGATAAACAATCTGATGCTGTTGTCCGGTTGGAAACCAGACGCCCGGAAGCCCATGCGCCGAAAAAGCGATAGCGCAGGGAACCCCAACGCTGGCAGCCAGGTGCATCGGCCCGGAATCGGGTCCAAGAAAAACGTCGGCGTGTTCGAGGACCGCCGCGGTTTCGCGCGGAGCAATCCGGCCACACAAGTTCACCTTGCGCCCAGTCCACTCCTGCGCGGCATACTCGCTTATCTCCGCGTCCTCCTGCCCGCCGACCAGCGCCAGTCCGTGCTCGGGATACTCTGCGTGCAGTCGCGCAAGCAGCGCTCGCCAGTTGTCCTGCCCCCAGTCTTTGGCCTGCATCTTGGTCCCAGGCCCGCAGACGATCAACCGGCTCTCGCTCAGCGCGCCCAGTGCCGCGATTGCAGCTTGACGCTCCGCAGCCGTCAGTTGGAGGCTCCAGTTCGCCAGTTCCCCCGCCTTCACATCGCCCAGCTCACCAATCAAGCGGCCCAGCCGGAACGCCTCCGGCTCGTAACGTCCGGTGGCTGGATCGAAGCGGCGCTGCAGGTCTTCCGCACCGGGCATTCCGACAATCTTGCGCACACCGGCCAGCCGGAAGAACATCCTGTAGCGGCGGATGTAGCTCTCTGGGCGCAGATCCATCAGGTAGACCAGAAGATCGGGCTTGAAGCGGCGAATCTCCCACACCAGGCGCAGCAACTCGCCGATCCGGCGCGTCCCTACGGTGTAGCGCATGTACCCCTGTATCAGGCCAGAATCGCCCAACACCGCCGCCGAGGCCGGAGCCTTGGCATTGACCGGAAAGTTAGTCAGCAGAAACCGCTCCGCATTGGGAAATGTCCGCGCAATCAGGTGAAAACACGGCAGTGCCACAACCGTATCCCCCAGGCTGCCGAGGCGGTAGATCAGTACCCTGCGAATTAGCGCCTCAAGCGACAAACTGGTTCTCCCACGCGAGCGAATGGGCCCACGTGCCGAATCGAATCTCTTTCGCGTGGCGAAGCTCTCCATCGTGCAATCTGCCCGGATAGAGAACCAAGTTGGCGCAACGCATCAATTGGGTTGGCGATTGCAACACCTGATTTAGATGATAGAGGGAAAGGGCCGGTTTGATGAACCTGCGCGCCTCCTTCCTTCCAGACGTCCTCTGGAATCGCGACGCAGCCTGCTGATACAGTTGGATGGGCTTGCCCGCGATGGGCCGCCTCACCGCCAATGTTGGACGCTCACCAAATCACGCAACTGCACGACCAGGCGACGCTCCGCTGGCACCAGGACGAGTCATGGCCAGACCCGTTTACATTGGTGCAGGCCAGGAATCCCGACCCCCTCATCGAGACCGCGCTCGCCCATCACCGCGCCAACTTCGACCTGTGGCACGAGGAAGACAAGGCCCGCGAGCCCGAAGCCTCCGACGCGCGGATCGCGACAGTCAAGCACAACATCGACAAGCTCAACCAGACGCGCAACGATCTGGTCGAGTTGACGGACCGCACCCTGCTCGAAGCCGTCGGCCTCCAGAACCCCACCGCGCCCCTCCACTCCGAATCACCCGGCCTCATTCTCGATCGCCTCTCCATCCTGGCGCTCAAGATCTACCACACCGCCGAAGAGGCCCACCGCGCCTCAGCGTCCGAGGCCCACCACCAGAAGAACCTCAGCCGCCTTTCCCTGCTCGAGGAGCAGCGAAATGACCTCGCCGGCTGTCTGGATGCGCTCTGGAGAGAGGTCCTCGACGGCAAGCGGCGCTTCAAACTCTACCGTCAGTTGAAGATGTATAACGACCCGGAACTCAATCCGGCGGTCTACACTCATAAGGCCGCCGGGAAGACGGGTTGACCTTCTCGTCAAGTGTGCGTATAAAACCGGAACAAGACCAGTCGATAGAGTGTGGATGCTGGCTAATAATTTCCCACGCGAAATCAATGCATAAGGAGTGCCGCACGCAACCGGTACAAGACATTCGCCCGTAGCCTATTCGGACTTCCTAACAACCCACCATGCAGACAGGAACAGCAACTCGATGAAGACCGCTTCTGCCGCAAAAGCCAAACGTCCGCGCACGCTCGCCGGGGTCACACCCGCATCGACCGATGCAGCCCGTGCCCATACCCTCACGCAATACGAGACCGCCCTGCGCCTGATGCAGGAGGGCAAGTACGAGAAAGCGCACACCGCCTTCAACCACATGCTCGCCACCAGCCCGGCCGACCTCGCGGAGCGCATCCGCATGTACATCAACGCATGCCTCCAGCAGATATCCAAGGGGAAGACACAATTCCTCTCGCACGAAGAGCGGTACGACTACGCCATCTCGCTGCTCAACGACGGCAACTACGAGGACGCGCGCACCGAACTCAAGAAAATCCTCGCCGAGAATAACCAGG
>PKWK01000368.1 GCA_003133205.1 Granulicella sp.
GTAACCGGCCCGATCTACTCATCGCTCCTCCGAAAAATGAATCTCGCCTGACGTAATCCGCCCGAACGTGGGACGAGATCAAGAACGAAAACACGCATTTCGCCGGGAAATACTGGCGGATTCACGCATAATCGCCAATGCACTCACCGATGCCGATTACTCCTCAAAAGTCGGCAATCGCGCCGGGAATCTGATGAGCCTAACCGCCGCGCGAATCGGGAGTCGATTCTCAGAGGAGGGTGACCATCCTCGCTCCGCCGTCCCCCTAAGTCCCTGTCGGTTGCGACTAAAGTGGAATTAAGAATCCGATGCTCCGGCGGATACGATAAAGACAACACTCGCTTTGTTAGCAATGATTTCGCGTGGCGGCGAGCGGCAGTCTGCAACTCGTCACTAGGGCTTATGGTCCGCTCTCTCCAATCCCGATGCAGCCGCGCATTTCCAGCGTGCCTCACTCTACAGTTTTTACTACTGTTCGCCTCCTCAGCGCTGGCCCTTGATCCGGGCAGGACTATTACCCAATACATCCAGAGTTTGTGGAACACAGAGTCCGGGCTGCCCCAGAACTCTGTCCACGCCGTTGCCCAGACGCCCAACGGCTATCTTTGGCTGGGGACGGAAGAGGGACTCACTCGTTTCGACGGCGTTGAATTCACCACGTACAACCACGCCAACACGCCCGCATTGCCCTCCGACTATGTTCAAGCGCTGGCGGTGGGCCGGGACGGCGCGCTGTGGATCGGAACCGACAGCGGTCTCGCGGAATTCCGGCCGTCCTCGGCTGCGGGGGAGAACGGCACGTTTCTCACCATGACAACCGCCGACGGGCTCTCCTCCAACAACATCACGGTGCTGTGGGAAGGCTCTGACGGTGCGGTGTGGGCGGGTACTCCCAAGGGCCTCGATCGCATCTTCTCCGGGCACGTACAGCCCTGGCGAGGTTCCGGCGCTCTCGCCAATGTAGCGGTAACCGCCATCGTAGGCAGCACCGACGGAACGCTCTGGGTCGGAACCGTAAAGGGACTCTTCGCTCTCCGCGCTGGCCGCGTTGTATCGTTCACCACCCATGACGGGTTACCGGACAACACCATCACCAGCCTTGCCGCCGCGCGCGATGGCTCGGTGTGGGTTGGGACCGTCAAGGCCGGCATTGCCCAGATTCGTGAGGGCCATGTCGTCGTCCCCCAATTGCAGTTGCCTACGAAAGTCATCCAGTCGCTGCTCGTCGACCGCGACGGCGGCCTCTGGATTGCATTCGATCGCCATGGGATCGGCCGGCTCCACGACGGCAAGCTGGTTTTGTACGGTAACTCACAGGGGATGCCCAGCGATCGCTGCACCCACGCCATCTTCGAAGACAGCGAAGGAGACCTTTGGGTCGGCCTGCTCGATGCCGGACTGCTCGAACTGCGGGATGGCAAGTTCGCCGTCTTTGGCAAGCCCGAAGGGCTCAGCGGAAACTACGTCGGGAACCTGCTCCAGGCGCAGGATGGCAGCATGTGGATCGGCGCCGACAGCAATGGTCTCAACCATATTCTTCCCGATGGCAAGGTGGAAGTTTGGAACCACAGCCAGGGCCTTCCCAATCAGGCGGTTTACAGCTTGCTCCAGACGAGGGATGGCAGCTTGTGGGTCGGTTATCGCAACGGCCTTCTGGCTCGGATTCGCCACGGTCAGGTCAGCATCTACACGGATCCGGCGGCAGCGAACGTTCCGCTGAATTCAATCTTCGAAGATCGGGAAGGGCATCTCTGGTTGGGTTTTTGGGGCAAGGGGCTGATCTTATTTGATTATGGGCGTTTTCGGCACATGGGCGGCGACGAACGCATCTCACAGATCGCTGAGTCCCACGACGGCGCATTGTGGATCGCCTCTGACGGCGACGGGCTTCAGCGTATCTTCCACGGCGCAACCACAAGGTTCGACACGTCCCATGGCTTGCCCAGCAACCATGTCATGTCCGTTTATGTGGCCGACGATGGCGACGTGTGGACAGGCACAGCTAGCGGCGGACTCAGTCGCATCCGCAGCAATCAGGTCGTTTCCTGGACATTGAAAGAGGGCCTGCTCGAGTCCACTGTGGGCTCCATCGTCGAAGACAATGCCGGTAACCTGTGGTTCGGAGGCGACAACGGGATTTACCGCGTGTCAAAACAGGAACTGGACCGATCGGCCGCGACGCGCAGCATCGGGATCCACCCAGTTCAGTACGGCACCACAGACGGGCTTCGCTCCCGGGAGACCCTTTATGGCAGTACGCCCTCCACATGGAAAGCGCATGACGGCCGACTTTGGTTTGCGACCATCCATGGCGCCGCCGTAATCGATCCCGCGCGCTTTCTGATCGATAAGATTGTGCCTCCGACGTGGATCGAACGCATCCGTTTCGATTCCCGCGTCGTGCCCCTTCAAGCCGGCATCCGCCTCGGGCCTGGTTCCGGGAATATCGAGGCTACCTTCACCGCCCCCAGCCTCGCCGTGCCGCAACGCGTCCGCTTTCGGTATCGTCTCATCGGATTCGATTCCGACTGGATCTACGCGGGTTCGCGCCGCAGCGCCTGGTATACCAATCTGCCGCCCGGCCACTATACCTTTGCTGTGCAGGCCGAGAATGGCGATGGGCTCTGGAATTACCAGGGAGACTCCTTTCGTTTCGTCATCCTTCCGCCCACTACGCGCACTCCTGTTGCCTATCTCGCTTACGCGGTTGCAACCATTTTCTTCGGATGGGGAATGGTCGTATTTCGCACTCGCGTCCTCGTTCGGCGGCAGCAGGAACTCACTCGCACTGTAGCCGAACGCACTGCGCAATTGCAGGCTGAGAAGGCTGCCCTCGAGGTGGCCCGCCGCGAACTGCAGATCCAGGCGGCTCACGACTCCCTGACTGGGGTATTCAATCACGCTGCCATCCTTGAGCACCTCGAGCGCGAGATTTCCCGCGCCGTGCGCGAGAAGTCCGCTCTGGGCGTGGTGGTCGCCGACCTCGACCACTTCAAGAGCGTCAATGACAATTACGGTCATCTCTGCGGCGACCAGGTAATTTTGCAGTGCGCTACGCGCTTCCGCTCCGCGCTTCGGGGCTATGATCTCCTTGGACGTTTTGGCGGAGAAGAATTCCTCATCCTTCTCCCTGGCTGGGACGCAACGACGGCTCCGGAGCGTGTCAATGATCTGCTCCGGGCGATCGCCGATGTCCCCATCGCCACAGATGAGGCTCAACTCCACCTTACCTGCAGTATCGGGGTCGCCACCTTTGATCCCAAACTCGACACGCCTATGCCATTGGAAGTCCTCAAGCGCGCTGACGCGGCGCTTTATGTCGCGAAGAACTCAGGCCGCAATTGCGTCCGATTCGAGCATCGTGTTTGTGACGAGTCCGGACAGTTGACTCACTAAAGGAACTGCCGGTCCGAAGGGCCAGCCGATTCGTCGACGAAAGCGCTTCTACGGATATGGTGCAACTGATCTCGACGAGCGCGGTGTCGTCAATTCGCTCAACGAGGAACGGATTTGTAACGGGAAGTCGGCTTCTCGTCGCTAATCCTGATGCTTCCGTTAGCCGGCGACATTTTCTTCGATATAACCGCTCTTAGCAAAACGGTTGCGAATCACAGATCGAATCCAGGGTAGACGAAGGCGCCGCGTATCGTTTCAGCATCAGCTTCTGAGACCCCGCAGGCCCGAGCCGTGTCGTACCACCTTGAGACCTCAGTGCGCATATCGCTCACGATTTTCTCAGCCTCGTCTCTCTGCAGAAGAAAACGTGCATGCTGAGAAAGGATATTCTTGGCGTTCGCAAAGCGACCCATGTCACCACATTCCATGGCAAGATCCCGCCGGTCCCGGCTGATCACAGGGGACGGCGTCAGATCGTACGCTGGGGACAATCTCCAGTCTTCATCTTTGGCGATTAAAGCGTGGTTGCGTGGATGATCGTCGATGTTGGAGATCAAGGCATTGAAACACATTCGCCGGAACAACTCGCGCGCGTCCTTCTTCGGTTCAGCTACGATCCTCCTGAGCTCTTCGACTAGGATCACGTACGACCACCGCGTTCTAGCCGCCGGAGATTCATCAGCACGCAACGCAGTTAAGCCGCTGATCATGCGTGCGCGAGTATAACCCTCGGCAGCTCCCTCTCTATCGAAACGCTTGATCAGGAGAACGTCCTTTCCTCCCACCGTCTCGATCCGGCTTTCCGCGGTGCTGATCCCGCATTGCCGCGCCAGTCGCAGCATGGCGTGCTCGACCCGTGTGTTGTCCCAGCGATCATCCGGCCGATTGAACTTTGCTATCCAGAGTCCTTCGTCATCGGATACGACCGCCTTGGGTCGGGCGCCTCCCATCGATGTTCCAAGCAGCAGCAGATCCTGGACCTGGGGAGCCGCGGGGTCGTTGGGAATTTCATCATTGATGAGCGCTTCGGCCAGATCCTGAAGCTTTTCGAGATCAAGCGTTTTATTGAATTCCCGCTTGGGTGCAGGAGGCACTTTGTTGAGCCCAAAGCCAAGCGCACCTGCACGGTCGTCGGGCGATTGCAGAAGATAGTCCATCTCGCCCAGAATCGGCTTGCCGGCGTACTTTTCGATGACGCAACAGCCCCAAAAGTCAGGCCCGGCATCACGCAGAGCGCCGAATACGCCGTTTAGCTGCACCGTCTCGTATGTCGCGCCGGAGAGCTTGAGCTCAACTGGATCGATCGGCACTGCACGAGGATTCTCGAGGTATGACCGCCCGTACACGAAGCGCCCGCGCGAACCGCCCATGGGGTTGTCGTCCAGGACGAATCTGCCCGCGGTCACGGCAGAGATATCCCCCGGCAACGTGATATAGACGAAACATTCCTCTGCGTATTTAGAAGTCATTGTCCAGGCCTCCGCTCTTGCGCGCTCTCACGTTTTCCTTGGCTGCTGCACGAGCCAGGCCCTCCTGGTCCTTGAGGGGATTGGCGAGATCCTCGAAGGGCTGCAACAAGTCGTAAAGCCAGAGCAGGGCAGTATAGACAGCAATCCCTGTCGACGCTTTGCCAGTCTCTGCATCCCTGACGGCGCGGGTTCCGGTGCCTATCTTCTCGGCGACTTCTGCGATGGTCAGCTTGCGCCTCAGACGCGCTGTCCGCAGATTGCGGCCGAACCTCTTCAGTGTCTGCTCCACCGGGTATGGCGGGGCCATCAGCAAGCTGTTGCGAGCAACCATATACTTCCCTCAAGAGCACCTTATAAATTGTGATGTGCTTTCAAGAGCATAGACTATGTTGATACCTAGAGACAACACGAAAATGCCCTTGAGGGCATATAAACAAGGTTAGCGTGCCTGTACGGGCATCTGGAACTAGGTCCTTGGCTTGCTTGGATATCCCATCACACTATCTCTTCTCCCCCAGGAGCCGATGAACTGGTGGTAGGAGAAAGCCCGGTGCGTCGGCGGCGGGCCGGGTCAGGCCGCTATGTTGGGGGGGGCGGTTCCGGCTTGGACGAGCGTATAATCCGAAATGGACGGAACCTTAATCCGAAACAGACGAGCTTTGCTTCCGAGATGGTCGACTCCCAGGACTCCCTTTACCCCCGGTTTGCCGCTGCGCTTGTCACAACGGCGCTCCAGGACACTCCGGTAGTCATCGTGACCGGCCCCCGCCAGTGCGGCAAGACTACCCTTGTCCGCGATCTAATCACGGGCAGTCGGGAGTTCCTCACCATGGACGATGACACCGTTCTTGCATCGGCTCGCAGCGATCCTACGGGACTGGTGCGCGGCCTCGACAAGTCTACGATCGACGAAGTTCAACGAGCGCCTGATCTCTTGCGCGCCATCAAAAGGTCGGTGGATGAGGACCGCAGGGCAGGCCGGTTTCTCTTGACCGGATCGGCCAACCTTCTGACGGTGCCGCAGATCTCAGAGAGTTTGGCTGGCCGCATGGAGATGGTCAATCTACTTCCACTCTCGCGAGCTGAAATCTTCGCTCACAAGCCGACGTTCCTGAAAGCAGCATTTCAGGGAAAACTTGGCAAACCCGGCGAAACCCTGATCGGCGAGGATCTTGTGGAAGCTGTTCTGATTGGCGGTTATCCCGAGATGCTGCGGCGCAAACTACCAGAGCGACGCCAGGCATGGGCCCGCGACTACATCAGAGCCATCGTGCAAAGAGATGTGCGCGACATAGCCGAGGTGGAAAAACTGGATCAAATGCCGCGGTTACTCCAGGTTCTCGCCCATCATTCCGGGCAACTCACCAATTTCACGCAGATGGGTGGTCAGGTTGGGTTTGACGATAAAACAACTAGAAAATACGTCGGGGTATTGGAGCAGTTGTTTCTTGTCCGTCGAGTACAACCGTGGTTTCGAAATCAGCTAAAACGTCTGGTGAAGACCCCGAAGCTCTACTTCCTTGACTCCGGCCTTCTTGCTACACTTCTGGGAGTTACCGCAGGACAAGTTGCGAAAGACCGCGCCATCTTCGGAAGGCTGCTGGAAACTTTCGTTTACTCGGAGATTTTGAAACAGATTTCCTGGATAAATAATTCTTGCACTCTCCATCACTATCGGGACAAAGATCAGGACGAGGTCGACATTGTCGTCGAAGACGGCTCTGGCGCTTTAGTGGGAATCGAAGTCAAAGCGAGCGCTACGGTAAATTCCAGCGATTTCAAAGGGCTTCGGAAGTTGGTGGATGCCTGTGGCGATGATCTGAAGTTGGGACTCGTGCTTTACGACGGTGAGAAATCGGTCCCTTTCGGTAACCGTCTTTTCGCAGCCCCTATGTCTTGCTTGTGGGGCTGACGGTATCTTGCCCGCCAAGAAGGAACAGACCCAGGCTCGAATTAACGCAATGAATTGGTGGTAGGAAAGCCCGGCGCTGCAGTCGCCGGGCTAGGTTATGCCGCTATTCTGTGTGACTCAAGTGTTTTTCACTTGGCTCCGTGGCAAGCATCAACTGAAGCAGCTTATGGGCCGAAACATTTCTTGGGTCGGGCAATGGAACAACTCCTCTGGGCGAATTCTCGCCCGGCTGCGATTATCAACCCGCATGTGTTTGGCTCGAAGTCGCTAGGTGTCAGACTCTCAGCATGAATACACCATGTGCTTCACCCACCCCCTATGCCGAGTTGCCTTCCGAGGCTCGCGCGCTGCTTTTCATCTTTGCCATGGGCGCCGCGGCGCGCTATGTAGCGCAACCACCCAAGCGGTCAGAACTGACCCCAATACTTGAATCCATCTGGAATCGGCATCGGCTTTGCCTCAGCGACCTCGCCGACCCATTTCGCATGACCGCATTGCTCGAGACCGAGCTCTCATCCGTTTACTTCGCCGGGTGTGCCCAATGAGCACAAGCAGCACACTACAAGCTCGCGAGCAGCACGTACAAGCGCTGCTGCGGGTCGCCCAGCGTTGGATTGCCGGGGAACGCTTGCAACTCCTCGATATTGAATACGCTGTGCATGAGGCCGGTTTGCGTCTCTACCTGAGTCGGGACCTCCTGGGGCTGGTCCCGGTGCGGGACGAAAGCCCGGATGAATTGCTCGTCCTGACTCGGCCTGCGGAAACCGTGGAAGACTACGGGCCGGCACAGCGCGAATACTGGACCAACTGGCTTGCCGGCTGGCTGGCTTGTTGTGCGCCGGGGGACGAGGCTGTGCAGGACGCTGTGCTTCGCGAAATTGCGATCTGGGCTCGATCTGAGCCTTGAGATTCGTATACTGATGGCAATATGTCTCAGACCCCTGACAAGCGCCGGCGGACCGACCTGGACCTGTTTGTCCTGGCGCTAATCGACGGCGGGGTCTCGACCCCTTACGAGTTGCAGAAGGCAGCCGGCCTATCCCAGGGCGCCACGATCCCCGCGCTCCAGCGCTTGCTGGAAGCGCGGCTCGTGCGCCAGGGGAAGCCCGGCGCTCGCGGCCGAACCGACTACAAAGTCACCGCAGCCGGAAAGAAGCTCCTACGAGACGGTTGGCTGCCCTTGATCGAGGCCGGTCCGAGCGGCGACCTCGATTCCGATCTACGCGTGGCGCTGTTGGCAATCTGGGGCAGCGGCGACCGCCGGCTGGCTGCCGACTTCCTGCGCCAATCCGTAGACAAGAAAATGGAGTCGATTGCCACGACGGAACTGGCAGGAGACCCGGGTGAGGTCACCCCATTGGCCCGCTGGTACACCGAGGTCAGATCCGAGGCCGCGAAGGCGCTCCTGACGGCCGAGTGCTCTGTCATCCGCGCCATGGCCGATTCCCTGCCCCGGAGCCTAACCGGCAAGCGCCGGCGCAGCGCCCGCCCTCCGAAGGACCACAAGGGCTCCTGAGGGTGTTCCAGAAGGCCGTCTGAGGGTTCTGGGTCATTGCGATGGGTGACCGGGTCCTGCCGCCGCTGCAGCCCCGCCTGAGGCATGTTAGGTTTTCATTTCTGCCAGGTGGGTATCAAGGAATGAAACTTGAAACGGACCTCGCAGGGTTCGGTTGCCCTTACGGAAGAACTCGGCGGCTGCCGTCAACCGCCTATCCTCTGCTGCAATGGAGAGACGATCCTCTGACGAGAAGTCCTTCTGCAATCGCTTAGCCGCCGCCAACAAGACCTGGCCGTGGACCTTGATCCCGAGCTTGGTCGGCCTGAGTACGCGGACTCGCGCGTCCCTCTCATCCCGGCTCAACACTACCAGTCCATTACTAACCAGAGATTTGCAGGCACGGCTGATCTCATAGTCCGCCAACCCTGTCTCCTGCCGCAGCGCTGACGCGGAGCTCCCCGAGTACTCAATGGTCCTCTGGAGGGCATAGAAGGCAATGAAGGTGAGCCCTTGCCTGCGAAGTTCTTGCAATGTCAGCAGCAGGAAGAGATTGCCGGACGGGGCGATTGCCCGTAGAAACTGCTTGCACTGGACCAGAGATACCTGCATATGTGCAACTATTATAAGCATTTCTTGGGATACATAAGTGATTATATTGCAATAATTTATACCGTGTTTTGTCCCGGACATCATTGCGACTTACTGGGGTATTGGCCGGAACGTGTCTTGACATGCCTTTGACACTTAGGGGGCGCTGTAGAAACTCGGGCTCAGCGGCACCGATCAGATTCACTGGTGCAGCCCGACGCCCAAAAGGCCGAGGTCCAGCTTAGAGGCAACAGTTGTGTTTGAAAGAGAGATCAGTGTCGTCGGCGCCGTAATGCCTATCCCGTTTTCCGTCAGTTACGCAGGGTCAGAATGGATGCGCCTCCCGGCAGTCAGCGCGGCTCAACACATGGCTCGCGACGGGTAGGGTCGGCCGCCGATGGAATCCACCGAGTCGAATCGGATCAGGTCATCGATCCACATCAACTCGGGTATTTCACGGATTCCCTGACAGGCAGCGACCGACTACATCTGGATACAGGCACCCCGCAAGAGGCGCCGGCAACCCCCAGACGTAGAGGCTGTGCAGGGTCAATCGAGAGATGGTATCGCGCATCACCCCAGCGTCCGGTTTGTCCGGAGACTGGCGGAGTTGGAATGCCGACCGATCCAGAGATCGCTCGCCTATCAAAAACGGAGTTCCTCTTTGAACACACCACGCAGCACCAGCACCAAAGTTTTCTGTGTCTCCAGTTCGGAAGCCGCAACACTGGCTCCGCCCGCTACGTTTGAACCACTCCTCACCCCAGCCGAGGCAGGCGTACTTTTGCGCGTCCACGCGAAGACGGCGATCAAGATGGCGCGAGCCAAAGTGATTCAAGCGATTCGAATCGGGAAGCATTGGCGGTTCCGGGCCTCCTGGATCAACGAATACATCGCAAAACAGCTACAATCATCTGGCCAGCCCGCCTGAGCGATACGGAGATAATCATGCCTATCGCTCATACCCGCAGAAGTTATCAGGAAGGCTCTATCGCCAGAGTGCCCCGCGCCAAAGGTCCTGACGTCTGGGTCTACAGGTGGCGTGAAACTGCGCCCACCGGCAGAAGAGTCCAACATAAACGTGTGATCGGAACAGTCGAGGAGCACAAGACTCTCTCCGAAGCAAAGAGAGCAGTCGACGATCTTCGCCTCGAAGTCAATTCCCCAGCCGAAGCCAAGATTGGGAGGGTAACGGTTGGTGAAGCCTGGATACACTTCCAGGCAAACGAACTTCGCGATCCCAACGTTGCCAGATCTCCTACAACCATCGACAACTACTTCGACTACTTTGACTCACGCATACTACCGCGCTGGCGTGATGTCGCCCTCGACGACGTCAAGGCGGTCGCAGTCGAAAAGTGGCTGAGATCGCTCACCGACCTCGCGCCGGGAACCAAGGCAAAGATCAGAAACCACCTGAGCGCTCTGTTCTCGCACGCAATCAGGCACGAGCTTTTCTTTCCGCGAGCCGGCATCAACCCGATCGCCAATGTTCGTCAGGGAGCGAAGAGACTGAGGGAACCAGACACCCTCACCCTCTCCGAGATCCGGGAAATCCTCGCCGGCATCAAGCCCCAGGCCATCAAGGTAATGGTGATCGTTGCCGCGGCGTCGGGTCTTCGCAGGTCGGAAGTCCGTGGCCTTAAGTGGGCGAACTGTGATCTGCAGAACCAGCTGTTCCTGCTTCGCCAGGGCGTCGTGAGGAAGCACCAGACCAACCTGAAGACAGAAGCATCTCGTCGGAGCCTGCCCATGTCGCCGGAGCTGGCGCAGGCCTTGCTTGAATGGAGAAACCTCACCCCGTACAACCAGGATGACGATTGGGTGTTCGCATCGCCATACACGAAAGGCAAGCGTCCCTACTGGCCAGAGTCTGCCCTGGCGGATCACATCCGCCCCGCCGCGGTACAAGCCAAGATCACCAAGCGGGTCGGCTGGAACACCTTCAGGCATTCCCTCGCGTCGCTGCTGGGAGACAAAAAAGAAGACAGGAAGATTGTGCAGGAGATCATGGGGCATGCATCGAGCAGGATGCTCGATGTGTACCAGCATGGCAACCTCGAGGCCAAAAGGTTGGCACTCAACCACGCTTCCGGCATCTTCGTCCTGCCCGCAAAGGCCAGCTAGTCGTCACAATAAAACGAAAGGGCTCCCCGCTAGGGGAGCCCTTTTCAAGGTCTATTGCCACGTCGGCCGAAAGGGACTAATTTCTTATTGTGCCCTTTTTGTGCCCTTGTTTCTCTTCGCCAAACACTCCTAAGTGCTTTGGAATGTATGGCGGGGACGACGGGGCTCGAACCCGCGACCTCTGCCGTGACAGGGCAGCGCTCTAACCAACTGAGCTACGTCCCCAGGTTGTCTTACAACAACTTGAGCAAAATATCACATAGAATGAGCGGTTTCGCGAGTCTCGCTACTTTCGCCTTGTTCTACCTTGCCGTTGCATTGGACTCGCCCGCCCTCGGCGTCTTGGCCACCGAGACCTTCCAACACAACGACTCATTGAGTCTACCAGATGAGCAGCAGTTTTTGTGAGCACTTCCAGTCGGACCGAGGCCCGTCGAGTTGCCAGAACCACCTCGACATCGCCCCGGCCAAATGCTCCAGACCGGCAATCGTCTAGAAGTGCGCTTCCATGATCGCAGTCAGAACTTCGCGACCGGGGCGCGTACGCTCCTGCGGCAACGTGGCCAGAGGCTCGTCGACCAGGTTCAGCAGATTGGTGAAGTCCGGCTTCTGCGTGTCAACGTAAAACACGCCAGTCAGCACCTCGCCCTTTTCGTGCACTTCCATCAGCATCTTGACGGCGTTCGCCCTGTCGGTAGGGTCGTAGTCTTCGTGTATCTTGCGGAGGCGCATGTGAGATCCATCGTGCAGCCGGACATCCACCGTGGTGCTGGCATCATATTCGACAGCGATGTCCTCGAAGTAAGGTACGAAGCCGACTTCGCTGACCGCCTCTTCATGCTCCTGCATGTACTTGTAGCTCTTGGTTGAGCCCTCGTGGTCGTTGAACGTGACGCAGGGGGAGATCACATCCAGAAGGACTGTTCCCTGGTGCGAGAGCGCGGCCTTCAGCATGGTGGAGAGCTGCTTCTTATCGCCAGAGAACGAGCGCCCGACAAACGTCGCGCCCATCTGGATGGCCAGCGCACAGATGTCAATCGCCGGCAGATCATTGACGACGCCCGTCTTCAACTTCGATCCAATGTCGGCAGTCGCGGAGAACTGGCCCTTGGTGAGTCCGTACACGCCGTTGTCTTCAATGATGTAGATCATGGGGACATTGCGGCGCATCAGGTGAATGAACTGGCCCATTCCGATCGATGCGGTGTCGCCGTCGCCGCTGATGCCGATGGACCGCATGGTCTTGTTGGCAAGCAGCGCGCCCGTGGCAACCGAAGGCATACGGCCGTGGACGGAGTTGAAGCTGAATGAGCGCGACATGAAGTACGCGGGCGATTTGGAGGAGCAGCCAATGCCGCTCATCTTCATCACGCGCTCGGGCTGGATCCCCATCTCATAAAACGCTTCCGTAATGCGTTCAGAGATGGCATTGTGCCCGCAACCGGCGCAGAGTGTGGTCTTGCCGCCCCGGTAATCCAGAATCTGGAGTCCGATGCGATTCGTCTTGATTGGCTTTGGTGTGACTGGCGTGGTCGACATGATTACTTGCATGCTCCTTCTTGTGTGGCGATTGCGGCAGTGACCGAGCGTGCGTCGATGGGCAGTCCGTTGAAGTGCAAAACTGAATGCAGCTTCACCGTCTGGACCGGATCAAGATCGATCTTCAAAAGGCTCAACATTTGGGCGTCGCGGTTCTGCTCCACCACGTAGACCCGATCATGCTGAGCGACAAACTCGTGAATCTCCTTTGTGAATGGGAAGGCGCGGACGCGAAGGTAATCTGTAGCAATCTGATTTTCGCGCTCGAGCTGGTCGCGGCTCTCGATCACCGCCCAGTGGCTAGTGCCGAATGAGATGATTCCAACCTTCTCCTTGCCGGGGCCCTCGATCGTGGGCTTCGGTACCAACGTTCTTGCGGTCTCGAACTTCCGCGCGAGCCGCAGCATGTTGTTCTCGTAATCCTCGGGACGCTCCGAATACAGCGCCTTCTCATTGTGGCCTGAGCCGCGAGTGAAGTAGGCAGCGGCAGGATGATCCGTCCCCGGTAGCGTGCGGTATGGGATCCCATCGCCATCAACGTCCTTGTACCGGCCGAAGCCGCCGAGTTCTTCCAATTGCTTGGCGTCGAGCACCTTGCCACGCGAGATTGGCTTTTCCGGATAATCGAAGGGCTCCGACATCCAGTTATTCATACCCAGATCGAGGTCCGAGAGAACAAAGACGGGCGTCTGCAAATGTTCCGCAAGCTCAAACGCCTCCAGGCCAAATTCGTAGCACTCCTTCACCGTTCCCGGCAGCAGGATCACGTGCTTTGTGTCGCCGTGGGAGAGTCCCGCGACGAACGTGAGATCGGCCTGCGAGGTGCGCGTGGGCAAACCGGTGGAGGGTCCCGTGCGCTGAATGTCAAAGATGACGCCGGGAATCTCGGCGTAGTAACCGAGCCCGGCAAACTCCGTCATCAGCGAGATGCCCGGGCCGGACGACGCAGTCATCGAGCGCGCGCCTGCCCATCCTGCTCCGAGAACCATGCCGATTGCGGCGAGTTCGTCCTCGGCCTGCACGACAGCAAAGCTAGCCTTGCCATCTGGGCCGACGCGGTACTTCTTCAGAAGGTCGATGAGGTTCTCGATGACCGACGACGACGGTGTGATCGGATACCACGGAACTACGGTGACACCGGCGAAGATGGCTCCCAGCGCGGCCGCGGCATTGCCATCGATGATGATCTTGCCTTCCGTGGCATTCATCCGCTCGACAACATAAGGATCCTGCTTGGTCAGCGTGCTCGCAGCATAATCGAACCCGACGCGGACGGCGCCCAGGTTCAGCTCTGCTGCCTTCACCTTTTTGGCAAACTGCTTGCGGACCGTCTTTTCGACAGACTCCATATCAATGGAAAGCAGATTTGCGGCGATGCCCACGTAGACCATGTTCTTG
>PKWK01000320.1 GCA_003133205.1 Granulicella sp.
AGCTGGGGCCGTGGCTGGGCGTCATTGACTCCATTCTGGAAGATGACAAGCAGAGACCGGCGAAGCAGCGGCACACGGCCAAGCGGATCCCATCGCGCTCTATGTAGGCGGAACGGGCAAGGTGGAATTTAAGGACCTTGCCGTGGGCGATCTTGGCCTGCAGGTGCGGCAACCGGAGGTGACCTCGATCGACTTCCGCAAGCAGACCCTGAACGACTTTTATTATGGCTGGGGCCAGACGCGGCGGACTTCAATCACGATGGCAAGCTCGACATCGTCTCCGGTCCTTTTATCTACTACGGCCCAGACTTTACGAAATTCCGAGAGATCTTCCGGGGTGAAGCCACTGACCCCACGAACGATTTCGCGATGGATGCCCATGAGGAGTTCGCCCGAGACTTTACGGGAGACGGTTGGCCCGACGTGATCACGATAAAGTTTGGAGGCGCTCCCTGCGTCTACTTGTACGCCAATCCCAAAGGAGAAAACCGCACCTGGGACAGGTAGTCCGGTTATCGAAAACGTCTCAGGCGAACTTTCGATTGTGGCAGACGTAGAAGGGCCGGGCAAGCCGGCTTTGGTCTATGACGGCGATGGGCGTGAGCGCTACGCGATGCCGGATCCAGTCAATCCCACCGGGAAATGGATCATCCACGATGTCTCGGAACAAGGCTTAGGGGGGCATGGTGTTGGGGTGGGCGACATTAACGGCGACGGCCGCCTGGATATCCTCGATCCTAACGGATGGTGGGAGCAGCCTCCGCCGGGAGGCGATCAAGCAGCATTATGGAAGTACCATCCCGTTCCCTTTACCCCGGCGGGCGGCGCCATCATGGAGGTCTTTGATGTGAACGGCGACGGCTTGAACGACGTGGTCACCTCGCTGAACGCCCACGGCTGGGGCTTGGCATGGTTCGAGCAGAAGCGCGACGCCCAAGGTAACATCTCTTTCGTGAAGCACATGGTGATGGACGATTTCTCCACCAAGAACGCCGGAGACGTCACGTTCTCTGAGCTGCACGCTCCGGGGTAGGCGATGTGAATGGTGACGGCATTCCTGACTTTATTACCGGAAAGGGGTGGTATTCCCATCTGGACAGCGGTATCGATCCCGACACGTTAGGCTCACCTGTTCTTTATTGGTATGAAACTGTCCGTGACCCCAAGGCTAAGGGAGGCGCCAGGCTGGTTCCACATCTGATCAATAACCGTAGTGGGGTCGGCAACTTTGTACCGGCGACCGACCTCAAAAAACGTCCCGGCGAGACGGAGACGGATATTGTGACGTCAACGCGCTCTGGCGCCTTTATCTTCTGGGGCAAGATGCATCCGAAGAAAGCGGCCGCGCGGCCGCAGTGAGCAGAAAAATGCTGTGAGAGTCGATGCCCAAGATAACCATTGCGCTTGTCCGATCTAAAGGCAACGAGCCTTTCGGATTTCTGGTATTGGTGGCTTCCAGCGTGCGGCCGACGGCGCGCTGGCTTCGCCGTCTGCGTTGTAAGCCATAGGCGCATCACCAACCAACACCCAGCAACCCTTAGATCAACTGACCCCTCTCAGCCACGATGTTCCCAGCCTCTGGGTCGGTATTTCCCGAAGGCGGGAGAATCCACGGCGCGGCAAACCCATAAATGGACACCACAGCGAACCCCACAAGGGGAACGATATATCCGAGCGCCAGACTCCCTGTCGATCTCGCAATATAGCCCAGCACCAGCGGGAACAGCGCCCCGCCGACGATCGCCATTACCAGCAGCGATCCAGCCAGCTTCGTGTTCGGGCCCAGCCCTTTCAACCCCAGCGCGAAGATGGTGGGGAACATGATCGACAGAAAGAATCCCGTTGCCACAATCGCATACGCACCCAACATTCCCGGTCGCGCAATCGCCAGTGCGATCAGAAGCACATTCGCTGCGCCGTACACTCCGAGCAACTTGCTCGGTGAGATGTATTTCATCAGGGGCGTCGTCGCAAAGCGTCCCAGCATCAGCGCCACCAGCGTCCCAGTCAGGTATCCTGCCGCTGTCCTCTCGCTCACGCTCGTGTACTGCTTCATGTACAGGATCAGGCTGCTCCAGGTCGAAATCTGCGCGCCCACGTTGCAGAAGTTTGCCACCACTGCAAACAGCAGATGCGGGTAGTGCAGCAGCGCACCAAAGCTCCCGTGATCTCCGGCCTCGCCCTCGTGCTCCGAGTGCATCGACGGAAATTTCATCCGGGACAACAGCAGCGCAAACAGCAACACCACCGAGCCGAGCGCAAGGTACGTCGGCACCACCCGCATGATCTCCGTGTGGAGATAGGGAGCATACGTCCCCGCGGCCTGCATGGCGGCGACCTCGGACGGTTTTTTCTCGATGCCCGAGAAGATGAACCGCGCGCCGATGATGACGCCGACGATGGTTCCGGGCGGGTTGAATGATTGCGCGAAGTTTAGGCGTCGCTCGCTGGTCTCGGCCGGCCCAAACTGTGCCATAAACGGGTTCGCAGCCGTCTCGAGCACCGAGGCTCCGCATCCGACCGTGAACAACGCCACCAAGAACGGAACATAGGAACCGCTCACCGCCGCCGGCCAGAACAGCACCATGCCGCAGCCGAAGAAGCACAGGCCCATGATCATTCCAGCTTTATATCCCCACCGCCGCATCACCAGCGCTGCTGGAATTGCCATGCAGAAATAACCCAGGAAGTTCGCAGTCTGCACCAATTGTGCGCTGAACTGCGAAAGCTGGAACGACTTCTGGAACTGCCGCACCAGGATGTCGGTGAGGTTGTTCGACATCCCCCACAGAAAGAACAGCACCGTCACCAGCACGAATAGCGCGACCTGCCCTGTCGGAAATACCGCTACTCCCTTACTGCTCTCCACTGACCGGTTACTTACTGAGGTAGAAACCTGCATTCGCAAACTCCCGTCATATGCATTCACTCATGTATTGATTCGACTTCGATGACTGGACCCTCGAAGATTCCTCGAGGCCCAACAGGCACGCGCCGAGCAGGCCTGCCGTGGGGGCAAGTTCGGCAGGCAGAATATAGGTCTTATTCCTTTCGAGACGTGCGGGAGCAATCACTTGAGGCTCCGTGAGTCGGTAGACGTAGTTGCGAGAGTGGAGATGTTGAAACATGGTTGGGGCAAACAGATCCCAGGCTTCGCTCACTCCGCCACCGAGGAGATAGAGTGGCAAGTTCAATGTGTTGATCAAGGCTGTAAGAGCAATAGCCAGCGAGAAACCGACCTCATTAAAAACTATCTGGGCTAGTTGATTACCGTTCCGCGCAAGCAGGGCTAGCTCATGAGCGCTGTCCGGAGCGCTTTCCCCCATGTGTTCCCCGGCCATGCGGACGACTGCCGTCGCGGAGGCATACTGCTCGAGGCAGCCAGATCCACCGCATCCGCACGGTGCCCCTGCTTTCTTCACGATGATGTGGCCGGCTTCGCCTCCCATGCCGTTGAACCCGCTCCAGACGGAGCCATGAAGGATGAGGCCGCTGCCTACGCCCGTGCCAAGCGTCAAGACGCATAGGTTGTCGACGCCATACTTGAGGCCCGCACCTAACTTCCACTCTGCGAGAGCGGCAAGATTAGCGTCGCTTTCCAGTGCAGCCGTCCGTCCAAGTTCGGACTCGATTGCCGCACGAAGGTGGAAGCCATCCCAGCCTCGAAGGTTAGGCGGATTGCGCAGAATGCCAGCTGGAAGTCCGAGAGGGCCAGGCGAGCCAATGCCGATGCCACTGAGTGTGCCTTCGGTACGCTCAGTGAGCGTCCGGACCGCGTCGCACATGTCTTGCACGATCTGGTTGGGCCCGAGAGACAAGCGCGTAGGAAGCAGGACTGAATCAACGATGCCAACTTGTTCGCGGTAGGCGGCTACCCGAAGATTGGTCCCCCCGAGGTCCACTCCGATGGAAAAAGATTCCGACATTGAACCGGGGCGATTCTCGCGTACCAACGACTTTTCCATGATTCGTCCCCAGGGTCGATCCGCACATAATCCCAGCTAAAACCGGGGATTGATATCAATTTTTGAGGATAGCAGATTATTCCGCGCCAGTATGTTTAGCCGCCCCTGTCCTCCCACTCGCGCTGCCCGCGCGGCCTCGGTCGTGGGTCTCATCATCCTGATTGCGGTGGTAAAGCTGAACCCGGTGATTACGCTATTGGTCACTTCGCTGGCGCTGGCGGTGGTGACTGGAATGCCGGTGACCACTGTGATTCGCTCGTTTGAAACAGGCGTAGGCGGAACTCTGGGCCATAGTGCTGTGATTGTAGGCCTGGGCACAATGCTGGGTAAAATGATGGCCGAGTCGGGAGCATCGGATCGCATCGCATACACTCTGATTCGCGCGTTTGACCCGAAGAATGTCCCTTGGGCAATGATGCCGATCGCGCTCATCGTGGGGCTGCCGGCATTTTTTGAAGTGGCATTTGTGCTGCTTGTGCCGATTCTTTACACCGTCGCGCGGCGCACCAACACATCGCTGGTATCGGCCGGGATTCCGATGGTTGCGGGGCTCTCGGTGGTGCATGGTCTGGTGCCTCCGCACCCAGCGGCGATGATGGCGGTGACCATCTTTCATGCCGATGTCGGCAAGACGATTGTGTACGGGCTGCTGATCGGCGTGCCGACGGCGATCATTGCAGGACCTTTGTATGCGAAGCTGATTGCACCCCATGTTCAGGTTTCGGCCGAGAATCCGATGGCCGATCAGCTTGCCGGGCACGAGGAGCGCAGTGATCTGCCGGGGTTTGGCATCAGCACTTTGACGATTCTGCTGCCGGTGTTCCTTATGCCGGTGGGAAGCCGGGTCGATGTCTTTTCGCCGCCCGGGAACCGCATAAATTCAGCACTCAAATTGCTTGGCAACGACGATGTGGCGCTGCTCATAGGTGCAACATTTAGCTTTGTGACACTGGGGACGATGCGCGGGTTTTCGCGCGCGACGATTCTGGATTTCAGCAACAAGTGCCTGGCGCCGACGGCGGCGATCACGCTGCTGATTGGCGCTGGTGGCGGCTTCGGGCGTGTACTGCAGGACAGCGGCGTGTCGAATGCGATCATCACGATTGCTATGCGCGGGCACGTGCCGCTGCTGCTGATGGCATGGACGTTGGCGGCGATGCTAAGGCTTGCAACAGGCTCGTCGACCGTGTCAATGACGACGGCGGCGAGTATTGTCGCGCCAGTTGCGGCACACACGTAGGTGTGCATCCGGAACTGCTGGCGATTGGGACGGGAGCGGGCGCGCTCATCTTCTCGCACCTAAATGATGGCGGATTCTGGCTTGTAAAAGAGTACTTCAACATGAGCGTGGGCGAGACGATGAAGACGTGGTCCGTTGCCGAGACGATTATTGCGGTGATCGGACTGAGCATCACCTCGGTTGCGTGGCATTTTCCATGAGAGGAGACGATGAGTCCTTATTCGCGTAGGCACGACTACTCCTCACCGGCGCTTGAGAAGGGCCTGGACAGCCTCGAACTTTTCGCGAGTAGTTCGGGTGGCCTGAGCGTCAGCGAAGCTACACGGATGGCTGAATCGCACCGTCTCTGAGATTTTGAGGATGTTGCTGGAGCAACGAGGCTATCTGTCGCAGTCGGAGAATAGGGAAAAGTATCGTCTGACGCTTGGGATTTTCCGCATGGCTCAGGAGCACCCGCCGACGAGCCGCCTGATTACTGAATCGCTGCCGCTGATGCACGGTGTTGCTCACGAGTTGCGGCAGTCGTGCCACCTTGGCCTCCTCGATGTGGGGTATATGGTCATCCTTGCGCAGGTCGATGCGCCTGAATCCACCGGCCTCCACGTCAAAATGGGGTCGAAGATGGAACTGATGCAATCGGCCACTGGACATGTCATCCTGGCCTATCAAAGCGAAGATCTGTGCTGGTATGCTCTGAAGGAATGGGCCCGCGAGACCCAGCGGAAGAAGCCCGCGGAGTTGGACGCCCGTCTTGCCAAGGAACGCCGCCGCGGCTATGAGACGTGCGCCAGCCTTCAGGTCAAGGGCGTCGTGAATTGAAGTTTTCCTGTGCTTGCCGCACGCGGAGAAGCAGTCCCTGCCTTAATGTCCCATACGTGAAGCGGCTCGAAGACAAGATCGACGTTTCCGACGTTGTGCCTCGCCAACACTCCGTCCGAGCCGAATTCCTGGGACCGTGTTGAGCAGAAGACGGATTCATCGGTGATTTCTTGGCCGCAAATGCTCACAGAGCGGCACGCGGTGAGATCTCGGAGAGGACCACGAGTGCTTGAAGACGAGGGACCGGCACAGGTCGCCTGCCACTTTTCCTCAGATGAATCATACGGCGTGCCGCTAAACTTCACGCCGCGAGGTCGTAGCGATGATGCAAGCCCCCGAGTCGCGGCATCGAAATGACACGGCAATCGGGGCTCATATCCTGAGCGGCCTTACGTTCTGACGGAGTCTGCTTCTCCAGCCCGAGATGTGTCCGGTCGTCGTGGTAGTAGCGGATATATTCGTCCATCAGACGTCTGAGATGCCGCTCTTTGAGAGCGATGACGTGGTCGAGCAAATCCCTGCGGCAGCTACCGACGAAGCGCTCGGCGATTCCGTTCTGCCATGGACTGTGGAAACTCGTCTGCTTGGGTTGGATGCCGAAGCTCCTGATGGTGCCGAGCACCTCGCCGCCGATATTCGCAGCCCGGTCGAAGATCAGGTATCCCGGAGGCGAGTCGTAAGGAAATGTCTCCCGCAGTTGCTGTGACGCCCACGCGCTCGATGGATTTCTTCACCGTGCCGACGCTTACGTTTGGAGTGCTCCACTGCTTCTTCATAATCGCGCACGACCGGAGGCGGGTACTTCATTTCAACGTCACCAGGCACCCAAATAGTGCGTGGATCTCGCAGCGGCTTCGCGAAGCATTCCCCGACAATTCTGCTCCCAGCTATCTGATCTCCGACCGGGCAGCAAACTTCAACGGCGAAGTTGTCGACACCTTGGCGAGCTTCGGCATCCAAACCAAACGAACCAGCTTCCGAAGTCCATGCCAGAACGGCGTCGCGGAACTGTGTATGAGCGAGATCAGAAAGCCGTAAAGACCAGGTGGTAGGCGTGACGTAGAGATCCGCAGAGCAAAAGCAGCATTATTTGAAAGCTTTGTTGCATTCATCTCAGAGACGGCGAATTGGGTTAACGGATGATTTAAGTGAATCAGTTCCGCACGTGGGTGACGATATCCAGCCTCACGCGAAAGCCTGATATTCACCGGCCCTGTACTGATTCTCCTGCCGAACAACGCTGCATCGTGCCCCAGGGTGGGAGGCGGCGCTTTCAATCGCGAGGCCCAATTGTGACCCGAGCGTGACCGAAACGACATCTTTGACGACGCGGCTTGGGAGTTGGGTGCCGGGATACCGGTTGGCAAGAAATGAATTGAGGAACAAGATTAACTCGTGCTCAGACGGTAGCTGTCTTTCGCCGATTACTGAGTTAATCTTGTCAATCAGGGCCTGATCTGCTGCGAGAGGCCGTCGACGCGCGAGAGCATTTGTCTGGCTCTGATGACGCGACCAGCTAGGGCGTCACCCTCTTGCTCGACGAGCTTATCCATTTCCTCGGGTGATAAGTCGCCTTGTAATGCTCGACCTGCAAGTCGCTCAATCTGCTCGCCAATGATGGGATCCGGCTCCCCGATGGACTCTTTGAAAATCTCAATCTTTTCAAGGAGCCTCATGAGTACCCGCTCCTCGATCGAGTCCTCGACGACAAAGTTCATGATGACAAGGCGTTTCGCCTCCTGGCCAATGGGGTCAATTCTTCCGATTCGCTGCTCCACGACCATTGGGTTCCAGGGCAGATCGTAGTTGAACACCACAGAGGCGGCTTGCAGATCAATGCCGTCTCCGCCGACCTCCGAGGTGAGCAAGACCGGGACATCCGGGTGCTTCAAAAAGTCATCGATTGCGCTTTCACGGTCGTCAATGGATATTCCGCCATGAATCATCCGATTCTCTATCGGATTGCTGGCAAGCAGTCTGGCCAAGTAATCAAGAGTCCGACGGAAGAAGGAAAAGACAACGATCTTGCGTCGGCAAGTCTTGTTGCGGTCGTCGTCGTCCCAAATCCTCCCGAATGCCGAGAGAAGCTCCTCCAACTTGGAATCCCGATCTGGCATCTGATAATGCAATTCAGCGATTTCATGAAGAGCCCTTCGCGCGACACCTCCCCACGCCGTGAGATCCTCGGCCTCCTCATAGTCGATATCGTCGTCCTCCACAGCGGTCCCAGGCCTCACTTCGAGATCCTTGATTTTCTCTTGGAAATACTGAAGCGCCGCGGGAATGGAACTTGCTGTCATGCGATAGGCCATTCGATCTTTATTGTCGAGAGAGTCGTAAGACGCCACAGTTTGCCGTTCTGCTCGCGCTACCGCCATAGTTTATGTAACTCACTCAATCCTAGACCTGCCCATCCTCTTCTTCCACAATCGGCGAGGATGGCTTTCGATTGCGCGGCGAGTCGAGGACGGTGCGGAACCGTTCAGTTTTCGGCTGCAGGGGCAATTGTGCCTTGCAATTTCACTCAGCAACGGTACAATTCATCCGATTGAATTACCCAAAGGAGACTCTCATTGAAGACGCCCTTGAAACCTTTTACCCTTAGCAGAAAAGACTTCTTAAAGGTTATGGCGGGTGGCGCTGCCGGCGCCGTTTCAGCGGACCTCTGTTGCCCACTTTCACTTCAAGCTGCAGTTCCCCCGGGCACAGAACCTCTCATCCATGGACTCACTTCCGATATTCGTCTGTACGGGGCAACAGCGACAGAGATCGCCGGCAATGCAAAACTGGACGGCAAGATCTCTGTGAACTGCAAGGATGCAAGCACGCTCAAGTGGAACGTTGCCGCTCCTCAGGAAGGCGAGTACGATCTGTTCATTTCATGTGCTGTTCCCGCCTCCAACTTTCACGTGGAGGTGACCTCAGGCTCCGGTTCGGTCAAATCGGAGTTAACGATGACCGAAGGTGTCTTTCACCCCAGTTCGAACGGCGTGCCTATGAATTTCGACAGAAAACGGCTCGATGGCAGATTGCACCTAACGCGCGGAATCAATCCAGTCACTCTGCAAGTATCCGGAACCGATAAGGACGCAGTGCTCCGCGTGCGATGCCTTGAAGTTCTGCCCGCTTCGGCCAACGCTGCAATGACGGCCGCTGAAGAGAGTGCCCGCGCGCACCGGGCGAGCACAGGCTGGTTTGTCAAGGCAGGGTACGGGGTCATGTTTCATTGGACAGACTCCACGGAGCCGCGAGATGGCACGAAGAAGCCATATGCAGAGGCTGTGAGCGCGTTCGACGTGGATGCCTTTGCAAAACTTATCGATGAGATAGGGGCGGGTTATGTACTCTTCACTGTGAACCATGCCCATGCGCACTGCCCCGGTCCCATCAAGTCCTGGGAAGCCATCCATCCGGGATTGACAACACAGCGCGACTTAATCGGTGATATGGCCGAGGCTTTGCAAAAGAAGGGGATCAAACTTCTTCTGTATATTAACTCCCCTACTTTGACCAAGCTTGGCGGCATCGGGACCACCGGTTTGTACAACCTGACCTTCAGTGAGCAGCAGTTTACTGAGATTCACAAGAATGTTCTCAGCGAAATAGGCGCGCGATATGGGAAAAAACTTGCCGGTTATTGGTTTGACTCATGGTATCAATCTCTGGCTGCCTACGCTGACGTTCCGATTGACGAAATCTTCCGTTTTTGCAAAGTCGGAAACCCGGACCGGATCACAGCCTTTAACTTCTGGATATTTCCGGTCTTAACTCCCTCGCAGGAGTACTGGGCTGGCGAGATCTACTCACTACAAAATCCCTTTGAGTCTCGGTACATTCAGAAGGGGGCAGGCACAGGATTTCAGGCCCATGGGCTGATATCCATGCTGGGATCGTGGGTACATAACAAAGTCGGTCCGATGCCGCCGCCTCCATTCAAAGTTGAGGATTTGATCGCATACGTGAAGGCCAACATCGCACATCAGGCCGTCACGACGATCAACATCGGAATCTACCAGGATGGCACGATTGAACAGAGCTCGCTTGACATGATGCGCGCATTGCGGAGCTCAGTCAGGGGGACGTAAGGCAAGCGATAACTCGGCAAGAAAACGTATGCGGCAGATCGGGAACAACCAGGCCGACGAGGTGGGTGCGTCCTGTGACGAGTGCACGGGAGGCGAGATTCGGTGTACTTGAGTTCCTTGGTGAGTTGGAGGACCCGCCGTCGCGTCTTTCGCTGACATCGGACTGATTGCGCATCACCTTTGAAACGGTGATGAGGAATACACCGAGCCCCTGAAGGTCATTTTCCGTTGTCGCGCAAGGATCCGAAGCCGGCGATGGATTTCATCCTGAGCCACCAGGCGTAGGTGGCGGATGACCCATCCTTGGCGCAAGGAACGAGTCAAGGATGTGGCACACTAATCGGAGGTTGGAAGGCAATGAAAAGAAAGGGATGGACTACCCGCCAATCCCGCTCACGACTCCGGGGACAACAAGGAGGAAGGCCATGAGATCTGCCGTACGAATCGGGCTCTTCAGCGCATCAGCTTGGGTCCTGTGGATGGCGCAAGCTTCGATGCCGGCAGGCTTGGCGCAGCCGTCAACCGGCTCCGCGCCCATGCCGATTGCCACGGTCAGCACCGGCCAGCTTCGGGGTTACCTGTCCCACGATGGCATTGCCATCTTCGAGGACATCCCGTATGCGCAGCCGCCGGTGGGCAACCTGCGCTGGCAAACGCCGCTGCCGGCGAAAGCCTGGACCGGCATCCGCGATGCCGCGGTCTTCGGGCCGGAGTGCGTTCAAGGTGCGCGTCAGAACGCGGCGGGCAGCGAAGACTGCCTGCAGTTGAACATCTGGGCTCCGGCGTGGCCGATGAAATCGCCAGCGCCGGTCATGCTCTGGTTCCATGGCGGGGGAAACGTCGAAGGATCGGGAATTGGGCCAGTCTTCGACGGGCAGAACTTCGCCCGCCTGGGAGTGGTCCTAGTGACGGCGAACTACCGGCTGGGCGTCTTTGGCTTCTTCGCCCATCCGGAACTCACCAAGGAGTCGCCGCACCATGCCTCCGGCAACTACGGACTGCTCGACCAGATCATGGCCATGCGGTGGGTGCGCGACAATATCGCCGCCTTCGGCGGCGATCCTGCGAATGTGACGATCTTCGGCGAATCGGCGGGCTCCATCGACGTGATGACGCTGCTGACTTCGCCGGAGAGCAAGGGGCTGTTCGCGCGGGCAATTGCCGAGAGCGGCGCGCCAGGAGATGCGCAGTCGCTGGCCGAAGCGGAAAAGAGAGGCGAAGCCATCGCCGCCAGCTTGGGCATTACCGGCGACGGCGCCCTGGCGAAATTGCGCGCGGTTTCCAGCAGCGATCTCATGAAGTCCTCATCCCAACAAAGATCTGGCGGTGGTGGCGGTGTGATGCAGGGAATCGACATAGACGGGTGGGTGCTTCCCGAGTCGCCCGCGAAGGCCTTTGCAGAGGGCCGCGAGCACAAAGTAGCGCTGCTGTTTGGCGGCACCTCGCAGGAGGTGCAGAAGCCTCTCACGCCGCTGAGCGGCGATCTCCGCACCGCGATTTCGAAATTTTACGGCCCGCTGGCCGATCGCGCGCTGGCGCTGTACAGATTGAACGGCGCAACCGGGCCCCAAGCCGATCCCGAGTTGGGAACGGTCGAGGCGCAGTGGGCCACGGATTCGACCTTCCGCTGCGCCACGATTGAGGAACTGGTTTGGCACGCGGCCGCAGGAAATACGGCCTACGAATATCAATTCTCGCGCACCGTGCACGGAAAGGAATCGGAGGGGGCACCTCATGCATCCGAACTTCCGTTCGTATTCGACACCCTGTACGCGTGGCGGGGGATTCACCATTACGATCTTTCCGATCGGCAATACGCGACGATGATGCAGCAGTACTGGGTCAACTTCGCCAAGTCCGGCGATCCCAATGAGGGAGACATGGCGCAGTGGCCGAAGTTCGACTCAGTGGGGCGCGCGTATTTTGACTTCATGGATAGCGGTCCCGTGGCCAAAGAAGGATTGCGGCGGCAGGCCTGCGACCTGTTTATGGAAAACCAGAAGCGCCTCTGGGAGGCCAGTGGCGCACCATAGTTTTCCAGCGCCAACAGAAACCGAGCATACTTTCGAATACATCTGCAAACAGAGAGACCTTTAGATCCAAGGCAAACGGGCTCTCTTAGGCCCGAATGGAATTTTGGCGAGGGGCACCTTCATTTTCAAGTGGAAAGCAAAGAGGAGACAATGTGAGTGCTGTTCCTGATGTTGAAGCCAGAACAGGTCAGCGTCGTCTTGCCGTCATTACGGGCGGTGGCTCTGGTATTGGAGAAGCTACGGCCTACAGGCTTTCAATGGACGGATTCGATGTTGCCATTCTTGATATTGACAAGGCCAAGGCCGAGACTGTTGCTAGCATCGTGACTGATCGCAATGGTTCAGCCTTTCCCGTTTGGGTCGATGTAACCAATTGTGGCTCTATAGAAGACGCATTTGCCGCGATTGAGGCATGGCGCAAGGCGCCGGATGTGCTCGTCAACAGCGCCGGAATAATGAGAGTTTCTTCGGTAGTTGACTGCGTATTGACCGATTTCCGAACTGTGATGGACGTGAATGTGACAGGCGCATTTCTTTGTGCCCAGCGCGCTGCCAAAAGCATGTTAGGGCGTGTTCACACTACGG
>PKWK01000252.1:0-3145 GCA_003133205.1 Granulicella sp.
GAGCGTAAACCGATCCGTCCAGAAGTTTAAGGCTACCATACAGCAGCGCTCCGGCGACAAACAGGCGGAGAAAGAATCCAATCAGCACTGGCGCGAGCGGGCGGGCTGGAGCAGGCGTCTCGCCGCCCGTGTCCATCCGGGCCATCACGGCCATCATCAGGCGCAGCCACTCGAANNGACTGCCAGCCCAGCTTCCACCACAGCAGCGGGACGCCCAGGGCGACTGCGATGGCTACCAGCCGCAGCGCGCTCCAGATGGAGCGCTTGAAATCCTCGTCGGTATAGGTGTCGAAACTCTTCATCGGTCGTCTTTGAGGAAGCGCGCGGCTGTCCTGTAGATCTGCACAAAGCCGCCCACCGCCCCGAGCACGATGCCGGCGATCGCAATCCATTCCTGGTGGAAGTGGTGATCCAGCCACGTGCCGACCGCCCAGCCGATCACGCATCCGGCGGGAATCGCGAGGGCAAGCTGGATCATCGACTCGGCCTTGACGAGATCGTGGAAGCCACCGCTCTTCTTGTCTGGTTCATCGGCCATCGCTCGACCATTACACCACGTTGAGGGCATGGCCCGCAGAGCACCGATATACTGAATCGTCAACGTCAATA
Source organism: Granulicella sp. (assembly GCA_003133205.1). The sequence goes on from PKWK01000252.1 coordinate 610, forward strand.
CCGTGAAGGAAGACCCAGTGTACGAATCGCAATTTGAGCAGGAGCTTTACGAGCTGCGCCGAGAGAAGCTGCGGCAGATCGGCGCGCTGGGCCAGAAGGCCGGGCTGAGCTACGCCGAGGCAACCTATCCGAACCACTACGACGCGACGCACACTGTCGCCGACCTGCTTCCGTTCGGCAAGCACGCGGACGGCAGCGAGAAGACTGCCGAGGAACTCGCCGCCGAGCACATCGAGACCAGCCTCGCCGGGCGGGTGATGGCGATCCGCGTTCAGGGCAAGGCGGGGTTCGCGCAGATCCAGCAGGGCGGCCAGCGCATCCAGATCTACGTGCGCAAGGACGACGTCGGCGAGGACGGTTTCGCGCTGTACAAGCTGCTCGACCTGGGCGACCACATCGGCGTGAAGGGCTTCCTGATGCGGACCCGGACGGGCGAGCTGACTGTGCATGTGACAGCTCTGACGTTCCTCGCGAAGGCGATGCTCGCGCTGCCGGACAAGTTCCACGGGCTCGAAGATACCGAGCTGCGCTATCGGCAGCGGTACGTCGATCTGTTCGTCAACACGGGCCATGGCACCAAATCCGCCACAGAACTGGGTGCCCCACGTCTGGTACCTACAGACGTGGGTGAAGTGCCGCAAACGCCAGCGGTCGCGATCGATGAAGGCCCTGGCAACGTCCGCGAGGTCTTCGTCAAGCGGGCGGCGATTCTGCGCGCGATGCGGAAGTTCTTCGACGCGCGAGGATACCTCGAGGTCGAGACGCCGATGCTCCAGACCATCGCCGGAGGCGCTGCTGCCCGCCCCTTCAAGACCCACCACAACGCGCTCGACATCCCGCTCTCCCTCCGCATAGCGCCGGAGCTTTATCTCAAGCGGCTCGTGGTCGGCGGGATGGACCGCGTGTACGAGATCAACCGCAACTTCCGGAATGAAGGCATCTCGACGCAACACAATCCCGAGTTCACGATGCTCGAGTTTTATCAGGCGTACGCGAATTATCACGACCTGATGGACCTGACGATGGAGCTTGTTAAGTTCGTTGCGAACGAGGTCAATGGGACTACGTTGACGACGTTCAATGGCGTTGAGATCGATCTCGGCAAGTGGACGAAGCTGTCGATGCGTGAGGCGATCATCAAGTTCTGGCCTGAGGAAGCGGGCAGTGCGCCAGTAGTGGAAGACTTTGAGTCGATACCGCGCTTTTCTTCCGTGGTAAGTCGCCTATTCCTTTACTACAACGAAAAAGAATTAGAGGCGTTAGCACCGCGTCACCAGCGGGTTCTGGAGGGTAAGCCAGAAGGACCCCTTACCGAAGACGAGCGAAAATGGTCCACCGGCAACGCAATCCTTCCTCAGATTGGGCTGAAGATCAACAATGATGGAATGCCGCTCGGAAGCGGTATTGCACAGATGTTCGAACTCTTAGCGGAACCACACCTGATTCAGCCGACGATTATTTATGACTTTCCTTTGGCGGTGTCTCCTTTGTCGAAGGTCAAGCCGGATGAGCCGGATTGGGTGGAGCGGTTTGAGTTCTACATTGGCGGGTTCGAGGTTGGGAATGCGTTTTCAGAGTTGAACGATCCGGACGACCAGCGGCGGCGCTTTGAGGCGCAACTTCTGGAGCGGGAGCGCGGAGACGATGAGGCGCATGCGATGGACGAGGACTACGTGCGCGCGCTCGGGTATGGACTGCCGCCGACGGCCGGCGAAGGCATCGGCATCGACCGGCTGACGATGATCCTGACCGGGGCGAAGTCGATCCGTGACGTGATCCTGTTTCCGCTGCTGCGGCCGCAGGGCAAGGCAAGTGCTTCGGAGTGACTCGATGGCAAACCAAACCAATCCGGAAGAGAGCGATCTCGATCGGGTCGCGCGACTGATTGCTGAGTTGGATGGCCAAGAGTCCCTTCTGATGGGCCTTGAACCTTCGCCGTCCCTGGTTGCAACTCCCGAAATCGAACTGGCGTTGGCCGCCCTCCGAGAGCAGCGGATCCTGCTGGAAGAGGAACTCGCAGAGGTGTGGGCCAAGAGATGCAGCCAGTGCTAAACCAAACGCGCCTGGCGCCATGGGACTCCCTTCCTTGAGTTTGCGATTTCCTCGCAAATGTTTGCTGTTGACTAATTGGTACTGTCGCAAAGAATTTCATGTTGACTGGTTAGTACCTAATTTTCCATTACCGGGTCGCAAAACAATTCATGTTGTCTGGTTGGTGATATTTTTTCTCCGCCTGGGGTATCTTGGACGTAAGTTGCTTGCAATGTGTGGCTTACGAGGCATTAGTGTCTGTAAAATCCTCTATCTAAACGAGTTACGTCTAAAATATTCTAACTAAATGAGTTAGCTGTCTCCTTGCGGCCGGCCTAGGTGCTAAGGCTATTGGTTGCCGCTCCGCCTTTGTCGGGCAGCGAACGGATTTTGGTCGAAAAGGGGCTGGTTTGGGTCGAATTTGGACTCATTTCAGGCACTTTTCGACGGTTAAATGCGAAAGGCCACAGGGTTGAGCACGTGGGCGCTCACCTTGCAGCCTTTT
>PKWK01000252.1:3166-3381 GCA_003133205.1 Granulicella sp.
GGGGCTTGACAAGGTTTTGGGGTGGGGCGGATCCGGATTCCATGAGGGACGAGAGCCCAAGCGCCTGTGATAAGGAAATTTGTAAAGAGAGATCTCGGCTGTCAGGCCGGGTCAGATCCGCCCAGCGAAGAGGGCGTGAACCTGGGGGACTTGGGCACAAAAAAGGCAACCCACCCTTTCACGATGAAGCTGTGAAAGGATGGGCCACCCGGTTC
>PKWK01000252.1:3425-29905 GCA_003133205.1 Granulicella sp.
AGCCGGTCTTGATCTGGCCGGCGCCGGTGGCTACCGCAAAGTCTGCGATGAAGGTGTCTTCCGTCTCGCCGGAGCGATGGCTGATGACAGAGGTATAGCCGTAGCGGCGGCCAAGCTCGATGGCTTCGATGGTCTCCGATACGGTGCCGATCTGGTTGAGCTTGATCAGGATGGAGTTGGCGGTCTTCTGCTCGATGCCCTGCTGCAGGCGCTCGGTGTTGGTGACGAAGAGGTCGTCGCCGACGAGTTGGATGTGGCCGAGCTGGTCGGTGAGGATCTTCCAACCTTCCCAGTCGTCCTCGGCCAGGCCGTCTTCTAGCGAAACGATGGGGTACTGTTTCACCCAATCCAGGTAGAAGGCAACCATCTCTTCGGATGTCTTTTCGGACTTGTCGGACTTCTTGAAGATATAGCGCTTCTTTTCCTTGTCGTAGAACTCGCTGGAGGCGGGGTCGAGGGCGATGGCGATCTGCTCGCCCGGAGTGTAGCCGGCCTTCTCAATCGCATCCAGGATCAATTCAATCGCTTCGGCATTGGACTTCAGGCTGGGAGCGAAGCCGCCCTCGTCGCCGACGGCGGTGTTGTAGCCCTTCTTCTTGAGCACGCCCTTGAGGGTGTGGAAGACCTCGACGCCCCAGCGGAGGGCATCGGTGAAGCTTTCGGCGCCGACCGGCATGACCATAAACTCCTGGAAATCGACGTTGGAGTCGGCGTGGCTGCCGCCGTTGAGGATGTTCATCATGGGCGTGGGCAGGACGCAGGCGTTGACGCCGCCGAGGTAGCGGTAGAGCGGCAGCTTGAGCGCGGAGGCGGAGGCTCGGGCGCAGGCCATGGAGACGGCCAGGATGGCGTTGGCGCCGAGCTTGGACTTGTTCTCGGTGCCGTCGATGGCGATCATGGTGGCGTCGATGAGGCGCTGGTTGGAGGCGTCCATGCCGGTGAGTTCGGGGGCGAGGATGGATTCGACGTTCTCTACGGCGTTGAGGACGCCCTTGCCCATGTAGTGGGCCTTGTCGCCATCGCGGAGTTCTACGGCTTCGTGCTCGCCGGTAGATGCACCGGAGGGGACCGCGGCGCGGCCCATGGCTCCGCCGGAGAGGGTGACGTCGGCTTCGACGGTGGGGTTACCTCGGGAATCGAGGATTTCGCGGGCGGAAATGGAGACGATCTCAGTCATGTGGTTCCTCTTGAAAAGTGCTCGATTGGGTGCAGCTTGGACGCCGCTTTGTTGAGCGACGACTCGGTGCCGCATGCGGTCGTTGAGTTTGGCGCGGCGGTCTACGGCAATGCCCGGTCCGTCGGCGGTGTGGATGGTTGTGATCAGGTCAACAGCAGATTGTTTCACCATCCGGATTCTAGCAAAGGTGCGTTAAAACGGATGGTGACGGCCGATACCCGAACGAGCAAGACGGGTTCACGCGAACATTTTTCATCTATATGTGCAAGTTCTTGCACTTTCAGCGGGGTCAGGGAGGGACATCCTTGGAATTCCATAAGTATCGGGCATTCTGTAATGGCCAGCCAATTGCTACTACCGTAGTGCAACTCCGAATGCGTTGAGTTCTCTTCGGGAGAGAACCTCACGCACGGGTTTTCAAAGCAGGTGTACTCCGGGAAGGTACGAGGGCAGCCCTAAACGGGCTGCCTTTGCCTTTTGGGGTGGAGCGGCTAAAGCGGGTGCTGACCGGCCCGCCAAGCGAAAGGCCCGGGGCTAAAGCCCCACGCTAATCCGAAGGGCAAAAGCAATGAGCAGGGCCATTTCCGCAGCCTCTGAAGCCCCACTCTAATCCGAAAAGCGACAACAGGGTTTCTTGGGCAGCCTATAGAGGCCCCTTGCTAATCCGAAGGGCATGGCGTTGTCTCTTTCAGCAGCCGGTTCCAGGCTTATTAGCTGTCTCGATTCCCTGCCGGTGATTTTCGCGCACAGCGAGCGCGGCAACTCTACTCTGAAGCATGAGAAGCGTGGGCGCGATGCGCTGCGATGCGCGTCAACGTCTATCGAACTGATTGAGGGACGAACGTCTTGAGGGACGGACGCCGGGCTTTGCAGCCGTTGGAATGAGGGGGAGATGCTATGAGATTTGCCAAACGAGATGAGGGAGTAATGCCGGGGACGGCTTTGAGGGCCACGGGGATCGTCTGCGCGGCGGTGTGGATGCTGGCCGCGACGGCTGGGCTTGCGCAGAATTCATCCGCGACCGACGAGCGCAGCGGCGTAGCGCGGCCAGATTCTGCGCCGATTACGGTGGACGATGCGGCAACTGCGCCGGCGACTCCTGCGGCGAAGCCCTCGGCTGCAGTTCCGGCGGCGAGCACGCAGGAGGTGTATGGGCCGTATGTGCCGTACAAGGGGCCGGCAACGACTGCGTCGAGTACAGATGCGACGGGTGCGCTGGCCTTCGATCCGGACGCGAACATCGTGACGGAGGCGACGGCAGGACAATCGGAGCGGCGCCTGTTGAACGGAACTGGGAAGGCCAATGCGGACGATGGCATCGTTACCTATGTGCCATCGCAGCCGGGTGAGATTCCGGACGGCACGCTGGTGAAGGTGAAATTGCGCGAGGAACTGTCGACGCTGACGACCAGGCCGGGCACGAAGTTTACCGCCGAGGTGAACGAACCGGTGATGCGCGATGGGCGGGTGATTGTGCCCGTGGGCTCGATGATGGAAGGGCGTGTGACCTGGGTGCGCGGAGGCAAGCGGATTGGCGGGCCGGCGGCGATTCACCTGGAGCCGCGTACGGTAACTCTGCCGGACGGCGCGCAGTATGTGCTGCGGGCGAGGGCGATCGATACCGACCGCTGGGATAGCACGAACGTCGATAGCGAAGGGACCATTCTGAAGAAGGAACACGGCAAGAGAACGGCGGCGATGATGTCGCTGTCAGCCGGCAGTGGCATGGCTGCGGGCGCGATGATCGGCGGGTTGCCGGGCGCGGTGATCGGCGCGGGAGTGGGCGCGGGCGTGAGTACGGTGGTGTGGCTGAAGCAGGATCGCCAGGCACAGTTGCCGAAGGATCTGGGCGTTGTGTTCAGCCTGACCGAGCCGATGAGCGTGACTCCAGCGAGGGCGGCGGTTGCGCCGGTGAAGGTTGGTGAGGCTGGCGGGGAGTAGGCGCGCAAGTTTGTCTTGAGTCGCAGAAATGATATGGCCGCTCGGAAGATCGAGCGGCCCCTTTTTTTGTGCTGGATTACGTGCTGGGTGTTGGTTCGGCGGGCGGCGGTGGCAAGATCTTTGGCGAAGTGATCTTGTACGCGTACCAGGCAAAGACTGCATTGAGGGCAACACTGGCCAGGGCGATCGCGGAAATCATTCAGAGGGTCAGTGTGAGGATTACTGAGGCGCCACTCCCTGGAGGTCTCAATGCTCTTGGGTGTGCTTCGAGTTCCAGAACGCGCGGTAGCCGGCCTAGAAACAAGAGGAGTTCGAGGGCGAAGCGAGCCAGGAACAGCACGAACGTCGATCGGCGCAGCTGCCACAAAGCGATCGCCGCGGCAATTGCAAGCGCATAGTCCAGCCATCCCAGCGCAGATTGCAGCGTGAAGACTGGGGATGAATGGTAGTGTCGCGCCATATTCGCGTTGTTGGTGATGAGATACCGGACTAGAAACGGGTTCGCCGCTGCAAAGGCAACGATAAATGCTTCGTAGATGCAGATGATTGTTGCCAGCAGCGGACGTGCGGGGCGCGCCTCGGACACAAACTCACCTCGTGGTCGCATGCAAGGTTACACCTTGTCATTGGATCGCGGGGTAGGTTCTTTTCGCGGCGGCGCTCTACACACGAGGCGAAATGCGGGGGTTCTTCGCTGCGCTCAGAATGACAAGCGATTAAGTTGCTCTCCCGTGTCGGGGGTTTAGTCGCGGGCTAATCTCTCACCTGGGCGAGGAGGCGCTTCCAGTTTTTCTGGTTGCGGCGGTAGGACTTTTTCAGGTCTTCGAGGATGCGCTCGAAGTCGCTGTGGCCGACCAGATTGCGCCACGCTGGATTCTTGGTGAACCAGGGATAGTTCTCGTTGCCGAGGTAGATGGCGCGGCGGAGCCAGTGGAGGGCTTCAGACTCGTCGCCGTCGACGGCGAAGTAGGTGGCGAGGCGGTAGGCCATCTCGCCGTCGGCTTCGGCGGCGGACAGTGTTTCTTCCAGGATGAAGCTCGCGGCCTTGGCGCGGTCGCCTAGCTGGACGTAGCAGAGGGCGATGGTGGGAAAGACGATGCGCAGCGATGCCTCGTCGGAGACGACGCCTTCGAGGGTGTCGACTGCGCGCGAGAGATCGCCGAGGCGCATTTGCTGATAGCCGAGCGAGATGCGCAGCAGGGGCTGGCGCGGCTCCAGGGTGAGGCCTTTTTCGATCTCGTCGCCGGCGAGTTCGAGCTGGTTTTGGTATTGATAGACGCGGGCGCGGTGGTTGTAGATGATGGCGGCGTTGGCGGGGTTCAGGCGCAGCGAAGTATTGAACTGGTCGAGCGCCTCCTCGTACAGGCCGTCGATGCGCAGCGTGAGGCCGGCAACGAGATGGACGTTCCAGTCGTTGGCGGCGGACTGCAGCAGGTGCTCGATGCCGTGGCGGGCGGACTCCTTTTCGCCGCGTGACAGCATCATGTAGACGCGGTAGAGATTGGCCTCGACGGAGCCGGGATCGAGTTGGAGGGCCTTGTCGAAGGCGCGGCGGGCTTCGAGCACATGCATCTGGCCGCCCAGACCGTGGTGTGCGTATTGCAGATGGGTGATGCCGAGGCCTGACCAGCCCGGCGCGTAATTCTCATTCTGCTGGACGACGCCTTCGAAGAGGCCGCGGGCGCGGTTGAGATCGTCGAGCGACCCGGTGCGCGACATGAACGACGAGAGCACGGCACGCGCCCGCAGATACTCCTCGGAGAGGTCCTGCGAGAGCGAGGGCGAGGTGTCGCGTGCGCTCTCGGCGGAGGTAGCGGAGTTCTCGAGGTCGCCGAAGCCCTGCAGCGTGGAGAAGACTTCGTTGCAGATCTCGGTCTGCACGCTGATGAGGTCGAACGATGCGACATTGATGGAGCCGCCCGCGCGCACGGATTGCGAGGGGATGTCGAGCAGTTGCCAGTTGAGGTCGAAGCCTGCGCCGGAGCGCATGAAGTTGCCGGCGAGCACGAAGCGGACCAGCAGCTTTTTACCGATGGCGAGCGGATCGAGTTGCTGGGCGGGGATCGACATCAGCGAGCTGGAGGGGCGGACGACGAGCGACGTCATGCGGGCCAGGCGCGCGGCGATGGCGTCGGCGAGAGCGTAGCCGTAGAGCGGGGCGGGGACGGTCTCGGCGTCGGTCGCGACGGTGTTGCCGAAGTTAATGAAGGGCAGAACAACGATGGAGTTCTGCTTCGAGGCTGCGGTGTTGCCGGACTCGCGAAAGCGCTCGGCGAGCATGGAGAGGATGCCGGTGGCGCGCTTCTCTTCCTCCGGTGTCTCGAGGTCGAGGCGGCCTTGCGTGGGCAGTTGCGAGATGGAATCGCCGGGCATGCCGACCGAGTCGAGTTGCAGCGTCTTCATCACCGTGCGCAGGCCTTCGCGGACGTCGGCGGCGGAGGCGAAACGGGCGGAGGGCTGCTTCTCGAGGCAGCGGAGGATGACGGATTCGAGTTCGACGGGAAGCTCGGGGACGATCTCGCGCAGGTTGGGCGGGTCGGCAAACTGGAGGGCGCGAATGGTCTGAAACTCAGGCGCGTCGGGGCGGTGGAAGGGGTGGCGTCCGCTGGCGAGTTCGTAGAGGATCAGGCCGAGCGCGAAGACGTCGGACTGGACGGACGAGCGACCGGTGACGAACTGCTCCGGAGCCATGTAGGCGATGGTGCCGCCGCGCGCGGTGTAGGTGGCCTCGGGTGGAGGCGGCGTGCGGCGGCCAGGGGCGGCGGGGTCGAAGTCGGCTTCGTCCAGGCTGAGCTTGCGGGCGAGGCCGAAGTCGAGGATCTTGATCAGGCCGCCGTCGGTGAGCATGACGTTGGCGGGCTTGAGGTCGCGATGGAAGATGCCGAGCTGGTGCGCAGCGGAGAGCCCGTCGGCGGTCTGGATGCCGGCCGAGAGGACGAGTTGGAGGCTGGCTGGGCCTTCGGCGATAACCTTGTCGAGCGACTTGCCGGGGATGTACTGCATGACGATGTACGCCTCGTCCTCACCGCCGGTGTCGGAGGGTGCTTCGCCTACGTCGTAGATAGCGCAGACGTTAGGGTGGTCGATCGCGGAGGCGAGGCGAGCCTCGCGGAGCTGCGTAGTGCGAACCTGCTCGATCGACAACGCGCCTCGTTTGAGCAGCTTGAGGACGACTGGCCGCTGCAGCAGCGTGTCCGTCGCAAGGTAGACGACGCCCGACCCGCCAGCGCCGATCTTGCGCTGAAACTCATAGTGCCCAATTGTGCGGCGCTTCATACTTCCATTATCGCAAGGTATGGGCAGTGGAAAGCTCAGTGGGCGGAACGGACGTTATTTCTTGCAGTTGCGAAAGCTGTAGCCATCTCCCCTGGACTAGATTGAAATGGTGGTCATGTCCGGGATGCTGCGTTGGCTGAAGCTCGAGTGGTGGATGGCAGCCGGCCGAGTCGACTACAAGCGGGATCGGTACCATGAGGCCCTGCATTGCTTTCAGCAAGTGGTTGTACTCTACCCAAGGCACTTGCTGGCTCAAAGCTATGTTGGCGCGTGTTACATGGGGCTCCAGCAATATGACGACGCGGTCTCGGCGTTCGAGCGCGGCTTGCAAATCAAGTCGGACTCTGCCTACTGCCATGCCGAGATGGGTCGCGCGTACTTGTATTTGTCAAAAGGCCAGGAAGCCGTCGAGTCTCTGAACCGGGCTTTCCGTATCAATCCGAAGTATGAGCAGAAGGGCACTTATGTCCTCGCAATGGCAGCGGCCTATGCGCGAGTGGGTGACTATGAGGCTTCCAGTAAGTTCTACGCGGATGCAGCTAGACTGCTGCCGGAAAGCGCCGACGCACATCACGGCCTTGGCTGGGCTTTGAGAAGCTCAGGGAGGAGTCAGGAAGCGGAAGCTCCATTGCGAAAGGCGATTGCACTGGAGCCCGATGAACCTGTCAGCCACAACGAACTGGCTCGAACGCTTTTCGACCTGGACCGATGGGTGGAAGCGGAACAGGAGTTCAGGCGTGCCATCCAGCTTAACCCGGACAATCCGGATCAACATCATTGGCTTGGTGTGACCTTGCGCAAGCAGGAACATTTCTCTGAGGAGATCCCGGAGTATCTAGAGGCGATACGGCTCAATCCCGGGGACGATGATTACTACTGGGATCTTGGCATCGCCCATACCATGCTGGAGAACTACGACGATGCGATCCGAGCATACGAAGCGGCACTTCGGATCAATCCAGCACCTCGCTTCTTGTCGCTGTGCAGTCTCGCCTCTGACCTCGCGTACAGCAATCGCTGGGATGAACTACTCCAAACAGGTCAACGACTGGTAAGCCTGTATCCGGAGGAGCACGAGGGGCATTTCTTCCTCGCTTTGGCGTACGCACAACTGGATCGCGATCGCGAAGCGATTGAGTCGTATCAGGAAGCTCTCCGGCTGCAGCCTGATTCCTTCTATTCCGTCGCGAACCTCGGCGCGAGTTATCTCAAGTTGGACAGACTGCCGGAAGCGATTGACGCCTTCAGGCGAGCACTTGCCCTCAACAGGGGCGAGCCTGGCGACCAGACTGGCGTGCATCTGAAGTTGGGCGAGGCGTATGTGAAGCTGGGCGATTTACCGGAGGCGCGTGAACAACTGCGCGTTCTCGAAGAGGCTACCCCGGAGGCGGCGAAGGAGCTTCGCAGCGTCATCGACGCTGTCTCTTCTGAGCAGCCGCTGACTAGGGAGCCGTTACGCTGAGAGGCGTGCGCGCGGGCACGAAGAGGTGCAGCGCGGCGGGACTATGATTGCAACCGTGCAGAGTGAGAACCGGCTGGGCGACATTCTTGCCAACGCGATTACGCATGGCGTGGGGACGGCGTTAGCGCTGGTTGGGGCGGTGTATCTGATTGTCGCGTCGACCCGGGGGAGCGCGTGGCTGATCGTCAGTTGCGCCATCTACGGGACGACGCTGTTCTTGATCTATCTGTGCTCCACGCTCTACCACTCACTGGTGCGGACGCGGGCGCGGCATGTGTTTCATGTGCTGGACCACTCGGCAATCTACCTGCTGATCGCGGGCACGTATACGCCGTTCATGCTGGTGTCGATGCGTGGCGTGGCGGGATGGACGCTGCTTGGATTCGTGTGGGCGCTGGCGATCGCGGGAGTGGTGTTCAAGAGCCTCGCTATCGGGCGGTTCCCTGCCGCATCGGCGACGGTCTATCTGCTGATGGGATGGTGCGTCGTGTTCGCCATCCGCCCGCTGCTGCATGCGATTTCGTGGCATGGCATGATGTGGCTTGCCGCGGGCGGCCTGGCGTATACGCTGGGCATCGTCTTCTTTGCGAATGACCGGGTGCACTTCTTCCATGCGCTGTGGCATGTTTTTGTGCTGGCTGGGAGTGTGGCGCATTACTTTGCGGTGCTCCTGTATGTGGTTCCGGGGCGACGGTAAATTCGGCACGTGCGAAGCTAATTGCGCATCCTACCCCGGTAGATGGTGAACGGATCACACCTGGAGGATCGGACCACGCCCGCACTGCTAGGTTGGGCTCCGCTGCTGGTTGGCGCGGCGAGCAGCTATGGCGGGATCGCGTTCAACTATGGATTTGCGCTGTACTTCCTCGACTATCGCCACGGCTTCGTAAAGCGGGGCCTGGAGGGCGAACTGCTTTCCGGCGTGGCGTTCCTGTCGCGCGGGTCTCTGCTTGCGATCGAATACATCTTCCTGGCCATCGCGTTTGCGATGACGTACTTCGTATTCCGCGGGATGCTCTTTGGCACGCTGTCCGAGTGCAAGTTGGCGGTGGCCTTGTTGAGCGCGCCGGCTCTGCTGCCGCATCTGGGATTCATGTTCGCGCAGCCCGATGTAACGCTCTACATCCTCCTGCTTGGCTGCATTGCCTTGTTTGTTCGCGCGTCACCCGGCATTACGGCCGCTGCGAGTTGTCTGCTGTGCTGCGTAGCGCTGCTGGCGCACGAGGCATTCTGCCTGATGTTCTATCCCCTGATCGTTGCGATCCTGTGGCATCTCTGCGCGAGGAAGCGATTGCCGTGGCTGGCCGGTGTCGCACATGTGCTGGTGGTGGCCGCGGTATTCGCAGCCGTAATGCATTGGGGAGGGCTGAAGATCTCTCCGGACGCCATGCTGCACGAGGCCCGGGCCAGAACGGACGTGGGAGTTGAGCGGCAGGTCTACGATGTGATGGCCTCCAGCCTGGCGGAGCAAAGGGCGCTGGTGCGCCACATGTATACCCCCGGAGTGCTTCGGGTGCTGGTGTTGACGGTGCTGCTTTCGGTGCCCTACTTCGCGCTGCTGGTGCGCCTGCTGCATGGAGCCATGCGAGACGCCGGGTTCGGGCGAATGCAGCGACTGGGGACCGCGATACTGTTTGTGTCGCCGTTGCTGCTCTGCGCGCTGGGCCACGACACTACGCGCTGGATTGGAGCGATGTGCATCGATGCCACGCTGATGGTGCTGTACCTGTACCTCACCGAGTCGAAAGACAGCGCCACGCGACGTAGTCTGCTGGATTGGGCGAGCGGGCCGAGCTTCTTGATGTGGCTCGTCTATCTGATCGCGATTGGACCGTATGGGGCGACTGGCATGCGCACGGCCGAGCAGATGGTCGAAACGTGGTTCAGGTCAAACTGATGGATGAGAAGCTTCGTGCGGAAGCGAGCGTGACCTCGCGCTCTTCAGAAGCTATGCGCGGGGCATGTGGGCTTCCAGCAGATTGCGTAGTTCGTCGACCTGGGGATATGTGAGATTACTTTTCGGGACTGGGAAAAACAGGACGCTCTCCGCGTGGAAGAGGACGAATGAATTCTTGTCCTCGGCATACTTGGAGTAGACCTTCCAGTCCGTCCGTACGATTGAGTCGGTGGTTGAATTGCGGAGGCCTATGCCGTCGATGTCGACCGCCTGGAGGGGATGAAGGTTCCTCAGTTTCCTATATTCCCGCGTCATGGTCCTTCGGCGCAGCGCCATGACCCCTATAAAGATGGGGATGACGCCCAGGGTGAGGAGCAGATTGACCGGCTGCTCCAGATAGTTATTGAAAGGACTCGGAATCACGCTGGCGGCAACCCAGATGACGGTGACGACGTATGGGCCGTAGTAGTCCAGCGCCGAGATATTGGAACGCTTGCGCATCGCAAGTAAGGCGGCGGCTTTATAGTCTCTTTCGTTGATGAAGAATTGGATATGCATAGAGTCTAGTGACGCGGTTTGGCTTTGGGTTCGTTCTCCCAGGGACGCGGGGTGACGGGGTCATCGTGCCACTTCTGCCGCTTGCCGACGAAGAACATGATTGCGCCGAAGACAAACATGATGCCGCCCCAGGTGAGGTTCAGATCAACGCCGAGCGACCTCTGATAGAGCGTGGCGTCACCATGCGTGACGAGGCCGAAGACGGCCATGATGCCGCCGATGATCAGGAAGATCATGCCGAGGGGGATGCGGATGTCGAGTCCCATAAATCTCCAATTATCGGTTTGCCGATCCAGCTCTTAAAATCTCATTATTGCATGCCTGGTGCAGTTTGTTGCTGGCCGAAAAGGTGTATTGACTTTCCCCGGACAACCAGCAACTCACAACTATTCTTACCTGAAAATGACGTTAAGCACCGCCGCAATGACCAGCACGGCGATGGCAAGGGTACTGGGCTTCTGGTACCACTCGAGATGGGTTTCGACTGGCTTCGGCGTGAGCGAATAGACCAGCCCAACGAGCTCCGGCTCGGGGCGTGGTTTGGTGGCGAGAGAGACTACGACGGTTACGACGAAGTTGATAAAGAACGCGAAGATCGCCGTCCAGAAGTTCTGTGCCATGTCGCTGGGATACTGGTAGACGACGTGAATCCAGCCACCGTGGATGCCGACGGCATCGCCCATGGGCAGCGTGAGACCGTGGTGGAGCACGGCCGCCAAAGTACCGATGGTAAGACCGGAAAAGGCCGCGTGGCCAGTGGTGCGCTTCCAGAACATACCCAGCAGGAACGTAGCGAAGAGCGGCGCATTGATGACCGCGAAGACCAGTTGGAGCGCGTCCATAATGTTGTTGAAACTGGTGACGGCGTAGGCGGCCCCAATGGAGAGCATGACGCCTCCAACGGTGGCCATCCGGCCCATCCACAGGTAGTGTGCGTCGGATCCCTTCTTGTTGATGTACGCCTGGTAGATATCGTAGGTCCACACGGTGTTGAAGGCCGTGACGTTACCCGCCATGCCCGACATGAAGCTGGCCAGCAACGCGGTGAGGCCAAGGCCGAGCATTCCGGTCGGGAAGTAGTGCAGAAGCAGGGCCGGGATGGTGAGGTTGTAGTCGTAGACGAGTTGCCCGCTGGAGTCGACCACGGAGGCGCCAGTGATGGGGTCGGTCTTGACCGGGACGATGCCGTGGGGGTGGGCCTGATCGAGCGGGAGGGCGGCGGCCGAGCCTGATGTGCTGGCCGCGATGGCTGAGTTCCCGGCTGCGCTGGTCGGGCCCATCACCTGGGATCCGACCGAGACCGCTATGAGGCCAGGCAGGATCACCAGGAACGGAAGGAACATCTTGGGGATGGTGGCGATGAGGGGGACACGGCGGGCGGACTCTTCGGAGTCGGCAGCCATGGCGCGCTGGACTACAAGAAAGTTGGTGCACCAGTATCCGAAGCTGAGCACGAAGCCCAGCCCCATGGTGAGGCCGATCCACTCGACTCCGAGGGGGTTCGTATTGGCGTGAGCCATGCCGCGCCAGGAGTGGGTCATGCTGGCGGGAAGTGTCTGCTTGATGCCCTGCCATCCGCCGACATTGCGCAGGCCGATCCAGACCAGGGGAAGAAAGCCGGCGACGATCAGGAAGAACTGCAGAACCTCGTTGTAGATGGCGCTGGTGAGGCCGCCGAGAAAGATGTATCCGAGCACTATCACCGCCGAAACGATGATGGAGACGTGGAATATGTATGCCTCGGGCAGGATGCCCTTGAACAGGCCAAGCGTCTGGATCAGCAGGGCCATGGCGTACATGGAGATGCCGGAGGAGACGATCGTCATAAATGCGAAGGAGAAAGCATTGACCGCGCGGGTCTTTTCGTCGAAGCGCATGCGCAGGTATTCCGGCACGGAGCGAGCTTTCGAGCCGTAGTAGAACGGCATCATGAAGATGCCTACGAAGCACATCGCCGGAATCGCGCCGATCCAGTAGAAGTGGCTGGTGACGATGCCATACTTGGCGCCCGAGGCGCCCATGCCCATCACCTCCTGCGCACCCAGGTTGGCGGAGATGAACGCCAGCCCGCATACCCATGCCGGGATCGACCGGCCTGCGAGGAAGAAGTCGTTCGAGGTGCGCATGTAGCGCTTGAGGGCAAAACCGATGCCCAGCACGAAGGCGAAGTAGACCAGCATGATCAGCCAGTCGATGTACGTGAGATTCACTTTGGGCTATCCTTATCGGCGAATGTGCCAGTGGTGATGTGGGAGACGAAAGCTTCTCGCGCCAACTCTAAATGTTTGCACCGGGTGAGTCCAGCACCGAAATGGGGCCAGTAGAAAGGAGCGGATGGATAGCCACTACAAAGATGCCGGATCAGGCAAACGCGGGCGACAAGATTCGCATCCAACCGATTAGTGCGTAGCAGGTTGCGCAGCCGAACCCGGCTGCTCTCTCGGCACAGTGCGTAGACTTAGTAGAGGCGGCCAGTTTAGATGATGCGCGACGAACAGCAATTGACCCTTCGGACCGCTTCCACCATCCTTCTAGTGGATGACAATGCGATTCAGGCCGTGACGCGCCAGACGATCCTCAGGCGGGCCGGTTACTTCGTCATTGCGGCGCTGAATCCGGGGCGTGCCCTCGAACAGTTCCACAGCGATGAATTCCCTACCGAGATCAGCGCGGTAATCACCGACCACATCATGCCGGGCATGAACGGCGCACAGTTCGTCCGCGAGCTGCGCAAGATACAACCCGATCTGCCGGTCATGGTCATCAGCGGCCTGGAAGAGGCCGAGCAGGACTATGCAGGCCTGAATGTGCGCTTCCTGCTAAAGCCGCTCTCGCCGGACCTGCTGCTCTCCAACCTTCGCTATCTGCTGGATCAGGAGCAACAGGGCGCCGCCTGAGGGCGTGCCGCTTCGTGACTCACCCCCAAAGCCCCTGTGATGCCCGTCACAAGCCAAACTGACCATATATCTGCGAGAATGGCTTTGCGATGATTTCTCACCCCATGCCTGAATTCGGGAGCTTTTGCCTTCTCCTGGGTCTCGTTCTTACCGTCTACAACTTCCTGGTAGGTGGCCTCGCTCTCTGGGGCGCGTCGCCGAGCGGACTCCGCATCACCAACAGGCCGGAAGCCGCGTGGAACCGCCTTGGCGAGACCGCCCGGCGCGCCGGCATTGCCAGCTTCGTCGTTCTTTCCTGCGCGGCGTTTGCGCTGGTCTGGGCCGCGTTTACCAACGACTTCTCGGTCGAGTACATCCGCGCACACAGCAACCTGGCGCTCAACAACGCCTACAAGTTTGCCGCGCTGTGGAGCGGCCAGGAAGGCTCGCTGCTGCTGTGGGCATGGCTGCTGAGCGCCTACGGCTTTGTCCTGCGCATCCGCCACCGAGTCGACGTTCGCCTGACCGCGTTCGCCTCAACCATCATGGCCGCGATCCAGGTCTTCTTCCTGCTTCTGCTCTGCGTCGCCGCGCCGCCATTCTCCATCGCACCCGGAGCGGTCGCGGCGGACGGTGCCGGCCTGAATCCGCTGCTGCAATATCCGGAGATGGTCATCCATCCGCCGATGCTCTACCTCGGCTACGTCGGCTTCTCCGTGCCGTTCGCGTTCGCCCTCGGCGCGCTGATGATGCGCTACCCCGGTGAGAAGTGGATCCACATCACGCGTCGCTGGACCATGGTGACGTGGCTCTTCCTGACCTGCGGAATCTTCCTCGGAGCGCACTGGGCCTACAGCGTGCTCGGCTGGGGCGGATACTGGGGCTGGGATCCGGTTGAGAACGCCTCGCTGATGCCGTGGCTCACCGGCACCGCCTTCCTGCACTCCGTCATGATGCAGGAGAAGCGCGGCATGATGAAGAACTGGAATGTGTGGCTGATCTTCTCCACGTTCTTGCTGACGATTCTTGGGACGCTGCTGACGCGCTCGGGCGCGGTCAGTTCCGTCCATGCGTTTGCGCAGTCGGCCATCGGGGCGTGGTTCTACATCTTTATCACCATCGCGTTTGCGGTGTGCCTGTTCACGTTCTTCTTCCAACGCGATCATCTGAAGTCGGAGAACAAGCTTGAGTCGCTGGTGAGCCGCGAGTCTAGCTTCCTGTTCAACAACATGATCCTGCTCGCCGCGTGCTTCACCGTGCTGTGGGGGACGCTCTTCCCGGTGCTGAGCGAGTATGTCCAGGGCTCGAAGGTGACGGTGGGCGCGCCGTTCTACAACCGCGTGAACATCCCCATCGGGCTGTTCCTGCTGTTCCTCACCGGCATTGGGCCGCTGCTGGCGTGGCGCTCGACGTCGCTGCGTTCGATTCGGCGCAACTTCATCCTGCCCTCGATCGCCATGGCCGCGACGGCCGTCGCTCTCATAGCCGGCGGTCTGCGCCCGTGGAACGATGGCGACGATATGCAGTCCACGTTGTTCTCACTGGTCGCGTTCACGCTGTCGGCCGGAGTGATCACCGCCATTGTGGAGGAGTTTCTGCGCGGCGCCAACGTGGTGCGCACGCAGACGGGCAAGAATATCTTTTCGTCCATCCTGCTGCTGACCCGGCGCAATACCCGCCGCTACGGTGGCTACATCATCCACTTCGGCATCGTGGTGATGTTCATCGGCATTGCGGGCGGCGCATTCAACCAGGCGCGCGAGATGGAGATGAGCTACGGCGACACGCTTTCCATCGGGTCCTACCAGTTGATCTGCCGCAGCATCACGCAGGACTCGAAAGCGGAGTACGACACCGATTACGCGGTCCTGGACGTGACCAAGAATGGCAAGTATGTCACGCAACTCTCGCCCGAGAAGCGCGTGTACTTTGCCGGATCGGACCATGAGCAGTCCTCGACGATCGTGGCGCTGCACTCCACCGCGGAGGCCGACCTCTACACCGTCTTCGAAGGCAAGAATCCGGACACCGGCAGGCCGATCATCAAGGTCTTCCTGAATCCGCTGATCGCGTGGATATGGATTGGCGTTGTGATCGTTGTGGCAGGAACATTCATCGCCCTGGTTCCAAACCTGGTCCGCTCACCGGTGCGGCAGCGCCAGGAGGATTTGGTCCCGGCCGTCAGTCCAGGCCTGGGGGCTCCGGGCGTTTTGGCGAAGGTTCCTCATGTTTAGGCGCGCGAAATCCTGGCCCGTGAAGTACGGGAGCAGCCCTATTTTCTGGGCGCGGCTGGTGCAGATGGCCCTGCTGTGCGTCGTCACGATCGTGATGCTCGGCGCGGGAAAATCGCGCTTTGACCGCCTCGGCCACGGGCTGATGTGCTCCTGCGGTTGCGGGCAGATCCTGCTCGAATGCAACCACGTCGGATGCCCTAACTCGGCGGGCATGATCGACGAACTGCGCGCACAAATCGCGACCGGCAATACCGATGTTCAGATCCAGAACTGGTTCGTGGCAAAGTATGGCGCGATCGTGCTTGCCTCCCCCATGCGCGGCGGCTTCGATAACGCAGCCTGGATCGTTCCGATTGTGGTGTTCCTGCTGGCCACCGCGGGCACCTTTGTGGTGGTGTGGTTCTGGAAGCGCCGGGGCGGAGGGCCACCATCCGATGGCCCTAAAGGTACCCTTGTGGGCGTGGGAGTTGTAGAAGACGCGGCCCTGCGAGAGCGCATTCGCCGCGAGACGGAGTACTGATGAGTGCGATCGCCATATTCGTTCTGTTTGCTGGATGCTTCGCCTACATGTTCTGGCCCGAGCGCAATCCGTTTGTGCAGGCGGACAAGACGCGCGTGGACTACCTGCGCGAGCGCAAGGAGGCGATCTACGAGAACCTCCGCGACCTGAACTTCGAATATCAGGCCGGCAAGTATCCCGAGGCCGACTACATCGAGCAGCGCAAGTCGCTCGAAGATGAGGCCGCACAGACCATCGCGGAGATGGAAGCTCTCACGGCACGCGGGATGAAGAGCGGCCGGGCGAGAGCGTAGCTCACAGGATCCAATCCTTATATGCTGAACACGACTTCTTCACTTCAACTCGGGCTGACGCTTGTGACTAACAACGAGCGCGAATTCAGCCGCATCCCCAATCTAGCGATTGAGAACTGGACCCACTAACCCTTGTCTATTTCGAAGAGAACGTTCCGCCACCTTCTGTCGTCCACCTGCGTGCTGCTCTGCGCCACGACCGCCTTCGCCGCGGCCATCACTGGCACCGTCACCAACCGGACCACCGGCAAGCCCTCCTCCGGCGACACCATCGCCGTCATCAATACCGCGCAGGGCATGGATGAGATCACCAAAACGACCTCCGATGCGCAAGGCCGTTTCCACGTCACCGCGCCGGATGGTGGGCAGATTCTACTGCACATCACGCATGCCGGCGCCGAATACTTCAAGAGCGTCCAACCGGGCAACCCCAGCGTCGACATCGATGTCTACGACTCGGCGAAGAAGATCGATGGGATCACTGGCGAGGCCCTGGTGCTGCGCGCGGAGACTGACCCCACCGGCAAGACGCTGAATGTGGCGGAGAATTTCTTCGTGCAGAACGCCTCCGCGCCGGCGCGCACCGAGTACGGCGGCAACACGTTTGACTTCTACATTCCCAAGGGCGCGAACGTCTCGCTGTCGCTGGCGAGCGCTCCCGGCGGCCTGCCCACCAACAGCAAGGTGGTGCCGATCGACGCCGCCAGCGGACACTATGCGTTCACCTTCCCCGTTCGTCCCGGCGAGACTCGCTTTCAAGTGGCGTACAGCATGCCCTACAGCGGCAAGCAGCCCTTTTCGGTGAAGCTCTCCGTGCCTACCGGCGATGTCGCCGTGATGCTGCCAAAGACGATGCAATTCCAGGGGTCGACGGCGTTTCAGCCCATCAATCCGGATGTCAACACACAGAGCTTCGACGCACATGAGCCGCCTGTCGCGCAACCAGTAGAGTTCACGATCACGGGCACGGGCCAGTTGCCGGATGAAACGCAGGGCGGAGCGCAGAGCGGCGGCGACCAATCCGGATCGAGCGGCCAACCTGCCCAGACCGCGGCCAATGGCGTACGGCCTGGCGGCGGCCTCGGCGCACCGGACGATCCTGGAGGGACGAACGATCCCTGGGCGAAGTACAAGTGGTGGATTCTCGGGGCGCTTGGATTGGCCCTCGCGGCCGGTGCGGGTGTGATGCTGAAGAGCAACCCTGCGACTGCCGGAGCCGGACTCGCTCCACCTCCTTCCGAAGCCGGTCTAGCGCCCAGCAGTGTCTTTGCTTCGGGAGTCGCCGCAGCGCCCTCACCAGTTTCCGCTTCCGGATCTGGGCCGCTGTTGCAAGCGCTGAAAGATGAGCTATTTGAGCTGGAGACGGACCGCCTTGCCGGCAAGTTGAGCGACGCCCAGTACGCGGAGCACAAGGCGGCGTTTGACGTCGTCCTGCGCCGCGCGCTGAACCGCGTCGACCCCGTATAGCCGCATCGAAGCTGCGCCTGCCGCGTCTAATATTGGACGAGGCAGGTACGGCTGCGATGAGACAGCCACCGGCCGGATAGGCGACGGACCGTATGAATACGTTCAAATCGACGCTTCTGCTCGTATCGCTGATGCTGGTTCTCCTCTTCCTTGGTGAGTGGATCGGCGGCCAGAATGGGATGATTCTGGCGTTCGTGATCTCGGTCGCGATGAACTTCACCGCGTATTTCTACTCCGACAAGATCGCGCTTGCGATGTATAGCGCGCAGCCCGTGACGCGTGAGCAACTGCCGCGCGCCTACGACGTCGTCGAGCGGCTGGCCGCGAAGGATGGCATCCCGATGCCGAAGATCTACGTGATTCCCACCGAGTCGCCCAACGCGTTTGCGACCGGCAGGAATCCGCAGCACGCGTCGGTCGCCGTGACCCATGGGATTCTCGGCCTGCTGACCGATGAGGAGTTGGAAGGCGTACTGGCGCACGAACTCGGCCACGTCAAGAATCGCGACATTCTGACCAGCTCGATCGCCGCGACGCTGGCCGGCGCCATCACGCTGATCGCGCGCATGGGCTACTGGGCTTCCCTGTTCGGCGGCTACGGCGGAGGCGACCGGCGGGAGCGCGGCGGAGGCGGCCTCGGCGCTCTGCTGATGATCATCGTCGCACCGATCGCGGCCGCGCTGATCCAGCTTGCCATCTCCCGCTCGCGCGAGTACGAGGCCGACGCGACCGGCGCGCATACGACGGGCAATCCTTATGCCCTGGCGCGCGCACTGCAGAAGATCGAGGACTATTCGAAGCGCATCCCGCTCCAGGCGTCGCCGTCGACCGCGCACCTGTTCATCATCGCTCCGCTGATCGGCGGCGGCATTGGCAGCCTCTTCTCGACGCATCCACCGACAAAGGAACGGATCCGCCGCCTGATCGGCCGCGACCTGGTCTAGATTTCGTCTAGCATAAGTGCATGAATGTAATCCTTCGTGCGCTGCGGCTGCTGGCGATGATGGTATGGGTCGGCGGCCTGATCTTCTTCGCTTTTGTGGAAGCGCCCACAGCGTTCCACGTCATGGGCACGACACGCCAGTTCGCCTTGGTCATCGGCGGCTCACTGAGTGGGTTGAACCGGCTGGGGCACGTCTCCGGATTCATATTCCTGATTGCGACCGCGATGGTCTGGCTCAGGGTCAGGACAAGCGATCGCAGGCTTCTCATCACTCAAGTAGTGCTCGTGGTGCTGATGATCGCAGCGACGATGTATGTGCAGGCCGGCATCCTTCCCGCGATGGAGCGCGACCGGATCGCAGCAGGCGGAGACATCAATGCAGCGCCTTCGAATAATCCCGCGCGGTTGGACTTCGAGCGCCTTCATCCGCTGTCGGAGAAGGTCGAAGGCTCGGCATTGTTTCTGGGCCTCGGCGTAGTGATCCTGATAGCGGCAGAATCCGGCACGTGCCGACAGGTAGAATCATAGAGACATGAAAACTGGAATTATCGGTCTGCCGCAGGTCGGCAAGACTTCCCTGTTCAAGATTCTTACCAAGGCGAAGACGGACAGCTTTGGCCACTCCAACCCCCGCGAAGCGCACCTCGGCGTCGCCAAAGTTCCCGACGCTCGTCTCGACAAGCTCGCCATCCAGGCGAACACGCGCAGAACCGTCTACGCAACGGTCGAGTACGCCGACCTCGCCGCTATCGGCGAAGAGGCGCTCAAGGAGACCGCCTTCCTGCAGAGCCTGCGCAACGTCGACGCCATCATCCATGTGCTGCGCGCGTTTGAGGACGACACCATCCCGCACGTCGGGCCGATCGATCCGCTGCGCGACATCGGCAACGTCGAGATCGATTTGATCGTCAGTGACCTGACCCAGATCGAGAAGCGGCTGGAGCGCGTCGTCAAAGACATGAAGAAGCTGAAGACTGCCGAGGGCGAGCGCGAACAGGCGCTGCTACTGCGCTGCAAGGCGCAGACCGAGGCAGAGAAGCCGCTGCGCGAGATGGAGCTGACGGCAGAGGAGAAGAAGCTGATTCGCGGCTTCATGTTCCTGTCGCAGAAGCCGATTCTTTACGTCCTCAACATCTCCGAGAGCACCACGCTCGGCGCGGACGTCGACGCTGCGGTAGCCAAATTCGGGTTGACCGAGGTAGCTTCACGGCCGAACTCCGGCGCCACCGCGATCTGCGGCAAGGTCGAAGCCGAACTGGCCGAGATGGAAGACGACGAGGCCGCCGAGTTCCTCGAAGGCTACGGCCTCACCGAGAGCGGGCTGGTCCGCCTGATCCGAAAGAGTTACGAATTGCTTGGTCTCGCCAGCTTCTTCACCGTGGGCGAGGCGGAGACGCGCGCCTGGACCATCCCTGCCAACTGCCGCGCGCAGGAAGCCGCAGGCGCGATCCACTCCGACCTGGAAAAGCACTTCATCCGCGCCGAGACGATCCACTGGGACGCGCTGCTTGCGGCCGGCTCCGAAGCGGCGGCGCGCGCGCAGGGAACGCTGCGGCTCGAAGGCAAGGACTATCCGGTCAAGGATGGCGATGTGCTAAACATTCGCCATAGCGGTTAGCGCCGCGATGATTGCCATGACCATGTCCGCCTCGCGCTTCTGGCTCGCGCTTGCGCTCGGACTGTTCGCCGGCCTCGCGGACTACCTGGGCGGCTTCCTCCTGGTGCGCCGCTCGCCGTCGGCGCGGGCGCTGCGCTATTTCGTGGCGCTTGGAGCGGGCTTCATGCTCGCAGCCGCGCTGCTGGAGATGCTGCCCGAAGCGTTTGTGGTGAATGCGCACTGGGCGCCGATCTTGATCCTCGCCGGCTACTGCGGAGTGCATTTGCTGGAGCACACGCTGGTGCCTCACTTCCACTTCGGTGAAGAGACTCACCACCACGAATTTCTTTCCAAGAAGAGCAGCTANNACAAAATTCCCGAGGGCTTTACGGCGGCGAGCGTCATGCTCGCTGGCGGACAGAGCAAGCTCGCGGCGCTAAACTCCGCGCTGTTTCTGGGCGCGATGACGGTGCTCGGCGTGCTGGCCATCAACCTCGAACCTAGCTGGGTGAAGGCTGGCCTGCCGCTCTCGGCGGGGGTGACGATTTACGTGGCCGCGACCGACCTCGTCCCCGAAGTGAACCGCGAGCCCGGCGTTCGCATGGCGCTCGTCTTCTTCTGCGGCGTCGTGCTGTTCTTCCTGCTACGAATGCTGGGGCCGGGGTAGACGCGCATGACCGCCGCCAAGCCGAAGTTTGAATTCTTCCCCGCAACCGCCGATCGATGGGCCGATGTCGAAGCACTGTTTGGTTCCAGGGGCGCTTGCGGAGGCTGCTGGTGCATGACGTGGCGGCTGCCGCGCGCCGAGTTCAACAGGAACAAGGGGGACGCGAATCGCCACGCGCTGCACGAACTGATGCGCAAGGGTCCGGCTCCGGGCGTGTTGGCCTACGCCGACGGCAAGCCGGCGGGTTGGTGCGCGGTGGCGCCGCGAGAGGCCTACCCTGCGCTCGAACGTTCGCGCATTCTGAAACCGGTCGACAGCCAGCCCGTGTGGAGCATCTCGTGTTTGTTCGTCGAGAAGAGCCATCGCCGCCAGGGGTTGAGTACGAAGCTGATTCAAGCTGCGACGAAGTTCGCACAATCTCAGGGCGCAAAGATCGTNNCTCCCTGACGCGTTTGTGTGGACGGGCCTGGAGCAGAGCTTCCTGCAGGCGGGCTTCGCCGAGATCGCGCGCCGCAGTCCGAAGCGGCCGATTCTGCGTAGCAAAGCCTGAGCGCACGCAGCGCAGTGTCACATAACTTCGAGCGTGACGGCGGCGGAGTGCTGCAGCGCAGTTCCGGTAGGGCTGGCCGCGGTTCCGGTGACAGTCAGCGTGTAGATTTTTGCATTCACCGATTCGGAAGCTGTATTGACGCGATCTCCGCAGCCGGTGGCCAGCGCTGCTAGCAGGATGCAGGAGGTCGCCGCAAAGACCACAATCATCGCAGAGCGCATCCTGACCCCGCGAATCATTCGGGATGAACGGCGCGCGAAGCCAACTGCAGGCAGCACAAGCAACGCCAGCAATGTTGGCAGAGCGCCCGGGTGGCTTGGCGTGAGTGGCTGCGAGTGCCTGTCAAGTTGGGCATGTTGAGTCTGGATCGTCAGCGTGAACGCGGTGATTGCGCCACCGGGCGGCAGGCTCGACGGGTTCAGCGAAACCGTCGAACCTATTGGCGCACCCTGCACTGCAAGCGTGATCGGGCTGGCCATTGCGGTGCCCTGCATCGTGACGGAGAAATTGAATGTTGCCGCGCTTCCCGCCGGGACCGCCTGCGAAACCGCGCCAGTGGCGGCGAGCGTGAAGTCGGAGGCCGCGCCGCCGACCGTGATGCTCGCAATTGCAGAACTGCTGGGCAGAAAGTTTCCGTCGCCGGTATAGGCTGCGCCTAACGTGTGCGTGCCGAGCGTGAGAGCGCCCGTAGTGAAGGCCGCGCCGCCCGCCGAGAGCGGAACCACGGACAGCACCGTCGCTCCATCCAGCAGCGTGACGCTGCCGGTGGGCACGCCGCTGGTGGTGCTGGCTGTCTGAATGTTCAGCGTGATGGGAAGTCCTAAGCCGGACGCATTGGTCGAGGCCGAAAGCGCGGTTAGCGTAGGCGCCTGCGCGATGCTGAGGTTGGCTGGCGTCGCGGCCACCTTGTAATTCCCTGCCGCACTGCCAGTCAGCGTCGCCGCAATGGGATACAGTCCAACTGGGGATAACGCCGCAGCGCTGGTGGTGAAGACAGCCGCGACCTTCCCGGCGTCCTGCGCGAGCACGCCGCTAAGCACGCCGCTAAGCGTCGGGACGGACTGGCCGTATAGGATCGACGCAGGATTGGCCGTGATAGTCACGCTGAGCGGCGTCACTGTCAGCGCCAGCGCGGAGGATTGCGCCGCACCATGCGTCGCATCGCCAGCGTAGATCGCAACAATGTTGTGCGAACCTGCAGTCAGCGCGCCGGTAGATAGCGTCGCCGAGCCCGCACTCAGGCTCGCTATCCCCGCCGTGACAGTCGTTCCACCGCTCGTATCCATAAATGTAACGCTTCCAGTTGCACTTACCGCCCCACTCAGCGTCGCAGTGAGCGTGCCGCTACCGTAGGTGACGACTGCTGGCCCGCTGAGCGACAACGCGCCCGCCACAATCGTCCCAACCCCCGCGATGGTGTGAATGTCAGGACCCGGCGCAGGCAGTGCGTCGATCTGCCGCACGCGCTGATTCCCACTATCCGCGAGCGTAACCAAACCGCCCGGCGAAATCGCCACTGAACGCGGAGTGTCGAGGCTAGCTGTCACTGCCGGAGCTCCGTCCCCGGCGAAGGTCTCAGTTCCCTCACCCGCAACCGTCGTGATCATACCCGAGGTCGAGATGCGCCGGATGCGATGGTTCGCGCTATCCGCTATATACAGATTTCCCGCCGCATCCATCGTCAATCCGCGCGGCAGAGCGAGCCCCGCAGCCGTCGCCGCACCGCCATCGCCGCCAAACGCCTGCACATTGCCGCCCGCGGTGCCGGTGCCCGCGACCGTGATAATCGCCCCGGTGGCCGCGCTCACCTCGCGCACTCGCCCATTGTGCGTGTCGGCAACATACAGGTCTCCCGCAGAGTCCAACGCAAGCCCGTTGGGCGAATCGATCGAAGCCGCAACCGCCGCACCGCGATCCCCGGCGAAGCCCTCCACCCCATCGCCAGCAACCGTGGTAATCACCCCTGTGCCCGCTGCGATCTTGCGCACGCGATGGTTGTCGGTGTCGGCTACATAAACATTCCCTGCGTGGTCGACCGCAAGCGCCGTGGGCAAGTCCAGTTGCGCCGCCGTCGCCGCGCCTCCATCGCCGGAGAAGGCCGCCGCTCCAGTACCCGCGATCGTCGTAATCACCCCGGTCGCGGCGGCAACCTCGCGGATGCGATGGTTGTGCGTGTCGGCGATGTAAAGATTGCTGGCCGCATCCATCGCCAGACCCATGGGCGAGTCAAGTTCGGCTGCGGTGGCCGGCCCGTTATCCCCCGCGAACCCCTGCACGCCGGTGCCCGCAACTGTGGTGATGATTCCCGCGACGGAGAACTCGCGAATGACATGATTGCCGGTCTCGGCGAAGTAGAGATTGCCCTGCGCGTCGAAGACGATGGCGGAGGGAAGCACCAGCGGCGGCAGCGTGGGTTGTGTCTGCGCGCGCGCAAGCGTAGCCAACGCGGACGCCAAGACCAGCAGGACGCACAGGCGCGCGAGTCTGTAGAGAGTCTCGCCAGGGGGACGTACGGATGCGCGCATTGGGTTGGTGTTGCTCGGCTTCCCCATTCGCTTCTTTGTCAGGATTCTTGCGCGTTTTCACGCGATTCCGGTGCGTCTAGAAGGGTAGCACCCGTGCCGCCTTTGCGAGCGACCAAATGCAATGGTAGGCTGCTCAAGGAACCGCGGCGGCGTCCTTTCGCACTCCAGAAGAATTGGAACCCGGAGACTCCGAAGGCCGCGGCATCACCGAATCCAACGGAGGAATATGCCAAGGTACTGTCTTACCCTCGACCTGCAGGATGACCCCAAGAAGATCGCCGAGTACAAGCGTCACCACGAAAAAATCTGGCCCGAAATTCGCGACAGCCTCTTCGATTCCGGCGTCACCAACATGGAGATCTACCTGCACGGCACGCGCATGTTCATGATCATGGACGTCAGCGACGATTTCTCGTTCGAGAAGAAGGCGGCCATGGACGCGGCTAACCCGAAGGTGCTGGAGTGGGAGGCCCTGATGGGCAACTTCCAGGCTGTCCCCGCAGGCGCCGACCCGGTGCGCCGCTGGGCCCCGATGGAAAAGGTCTTCGACCTGGCCAAGCAATAGCTCATCCGCACATCTTGTTTTCACGCGAAGCGTCAAAGACCGCACGAAGTGCCGAAGTACCTACTTCTTCGCCATGCCGTAGCTGCACGTGTCGATGTCCTTCGAACGCATCGTAATTACCAACTGGCGCTTCGCCAGAAACGAGCCCTCGATCTTCACCGGGATATTGGCCGGGCAGAGTCCCTCCACCCGTGCGACCACGCGGAAGAACCCGTGCTCCACCTTGTCGAATTTGAACTTGCCGTTCCTGTCAGTGTTCACCGACGCCACCAGCATGTGCCCCTGCTCAGTAAACAGCGACACCCGGGCGCCCGACATGCCGTCTCCGCCCAGACCCTCGACCTTGCCCTGGAGCCCGTCGAGCTTCAGCGGCGCCGGGTCCTTCGGATTCTCGTTCACATACACAGGCACCGCGTCCGACGGCTTCTGCGCCCACCCCGCGCGACCCATCGCACAAACGCCCACCAGCCCCAAAAGTATCCAGCGCATTGTCTTCATAAGCATCACCAGCAGAGTCTAGCGCACCTGCGCGTAGAAGCGACACAGAATTCGGGCGCAGAATCTGCAATATTCCACTAGGATGAGACATCGCGCAATTTGGAGGCCCGATGATTCTGACGCACCTCGATTGGCTTGTGATCGTTGCCTACTTCGCGGTCAACCTGGCCATCGGCTTCTTTTACATGAAGCGCGCGTCCGGCGACATCGGCGAGTTCTTCCTCTCCGGCCGCAGCGTCTCCTGGTGGCTCGCCGGCACGTCGATGGTCGCCACCACCTTCGGCGCGGACACGCCGCTGGTCGTCACCGGCCTCATCTACGCCCAGGGCATCGCCGGCAACTGGCTGTGGTGGTCGTTCCTGCTCTCCGGGATGCTCACTGTCTTCTTCTTCGCCCCGCTGTGGCGCCGTGCCAAGGTCCTCACCGACATGGAATTTGCCGAGCTGCGCTACGCCGGGCCGCCCGCCACCTTTCTGCGCGGCTTCCGCGCCGTCTACCTCGCCTTCCCGGTCAACACCATCATCATGGGCTGGGTGAACCTCGCCATGGCCAAGATTCTGGCGCTCACATTGGGCCTGACCTCGACAAAGCAGCAGCTCACCGCGGTCTTCTGCTGCCTCGCCCTCACGCTGGCTTACAACGCCATCTCCGGACTGTGGGCCGTGCTCTGGACCGACCTCCTCCAATTCGTCCTCAAGATGAGCATGGTCTGCCTACTTGCGTATTTTGCGGTCCACGCCATCGGCGGAATGGGCTCGCTCACGACGCAGGTCCACGCCTTCGACGCGATTCACCACCGCGACACGCTAGCCTTCATCCCGTCATCCGCGTCGCCCTTCTTCCTCAGCTTCCTCGTGCTGCTCAGCCTCAACTGGTGGGCGAGTTGGTATCCGGGAGCCGAGCCCGGCGGCGGCGGCTACATCGCCCAGCGCATCTTCTCCGCCAAGAACGAGAAGCACTCCCTCGGCGCGACCCTCTGGTTCAACATCGCCCACTACGCGCTGCGCCCCTGGCCGTGGATCCTCACCGCTCTGGTCGCGCTCGTCCTGCTGCCCAACCCCACCGCCGCCCAGGGAGGCATGGAGGGCGCCTACGTCTGGGTGATGGTCCACTATCTGCCGCCCAGCCTGCGCGGCCTCATGCTCGCCGGATTCGCCGCAGCCTACATGTCCACCATCGGCACGCACCTCAACCTCGGCGCGTCCTACATGATCAACGACATCTACAAGCGCTTCTTCGCGCCCGGCCGCACCGAGCACCACTACGTCGCCGCCTCCCGCATCGCGACGATCCTGGTGGCTGTTATGAGCGCGAGCGCCACCGGCTACATGCTCACCCACGGAGCCTCCATCGCCGCAGCGTGGAAGTTCCTGCTCGCCCTCGGAGCCGGCGCCGGCCTCGTCTTCATCCTGCGCTGGTACTGGTGGCGCATCA
>PKWK01000391.1 GCA_003133205.1 Granulicella sp.
GGACCATACATTCAGCAAGTTCGAATCTCCCGCGCACGCCTTCGGCGTGGATGTCCTTTCAAAAGGACAAACAAAAAGCGTGGACGGCCGAAAAAAGGGCAGTCCACGCTGATTCTTCAGATTTCACGCCTGCTACTTTGGCACTTTAGAAAGTGTGCAATGAGTGTGTAAGCAGGTTAATGCAATCGAGCTATTTTATAAGTATCTTACTATCAATAGTTTATGGTGGGCCCACCAGGACTTGAACCTGGAACCAACGGATTATGAGTCCGCTGCTCTAACCAATTGAGCTATAGGCCCTTCTTTTAGAATGAATTATTTACAACGACTTCTCGGCTAGAGAAAAAGACACTGTAGCTGAAAATGTAGCTAGTGTTTCCCACTGTCCTCTTCCATCGCTCGCCGATTGTTCACTTCCAATCTGTCCATTGCCAGTTGCACAGTTTCTCCGGTCGGATGGACGTATCGCTCTGAGACCGTCACACTCGAATGCCCAGCGATCCTCTTGATTGTAAACGTATCGGCTCGGGCCTCGCCGAGTCGGGTCAGAGCCGTATGACGGAGCGAGTGCAAAACGAACTCCTTGGGGAATCGGTAGTCTTTCTCCTTTGCCTTTCCCTTCTTGGGAGGGCGGCATATGACTTCGGTGCGGTAGCTCGCACATCTGTTCCGCAAGGAAACAGAACAGCCCGTGATTTCTTGCGCCCGTCTTTACTGGTGTGAAAACGGTCGAACATGCGACTACGAAAGAAGCAAGCACATCATCACCAGGCCCCACAAGATAGAAGCTCTTTGCTGAATCGCGGGATAATGACACGAATCTACCTCCGGGTGAGTCCTTTGCGTAACACACACTTATGCTAGGGATTCGGTGGCCCAAGTGAAATGACGCAAAAGGGTCAATCGGGTTCTCCTCCATTAGCGCTCGCCAACCTGCAGCACTCATTCTGGTTTCTGCCGAAAGTGGCGGCATGTCAAGCGATGGCGAACCTGCTGGCTGAGAAGCATAACGTCTTCTGGCGCGAGTATGAGGTTGTCGTTGCGGCTGGTGCGTCGGCGGGAATTGGCCTGGAGGCACTGCCTCCGGTGCGCAAGGCCATCGGGAGTGGGTTCACGACCAAAACCATCACACTGTCATGTGGCAAGCTCACCACCGGCGTGACTGTGCCGCAATGG
Organism: Granulicella sp.; assembly: GCA_003133205.1. Next base: position 1,177 of record PKWK01000391.1, read on the forward strand.
TCTTCGATCCTCATGCTGCGTAATTTGAAGAGCCCTGAAACCTATTTCCAGGCAGCCTTCCGTGTGCAGTCTCCGTGGTCTATCAAGAACCCGAATGGCGACAATCCGAACGAAGATGAAATCCTCAAACCTGTGTGCTTCGTGTTCGACTTTGCCCCGACGCGCGCTCTCAGGCAGCTCTCCGAATACGGCATAGGGCTCTCGCCCAACGAATCAAATCCGGAAAGCGCCGTCAAGGACCTCGTTTCGTTCCTGCCGGTGCTGGCCTACGACGGCGCGAACATGACCCAGATCGATGCTGGCGGCATTCTAGACATCGCGATGGCAGGCACCTCCGCCACGCTGTTGGCGCGGAAATGGGAGAGCGCGCTCCTGGTAAATGTGGACAACAATACGCTGCGCCGAATCCTGGATAACGCCGAGGCAATGGCCGCTGTAGAACGAATCGAGGGCTGGCGCGCGCTTGGCGACAACATCATCGAGACCATCATCAACAAGAGCGAGAAGGTCAAAGAGCTTAAGAACAAGGCCAAGGGCAAGGAGCTTACCGGGAAGCAGAAGAAACAGCTCACCGAAGAAGAGCAGGAATACAAGTCCAAGCGCAAGCTAGTACAAGAGAAGCTGATCAAGTTCGCGACGCGCATCCCTGCGTTCATGTACCTCACCGATTTTCGCGAGAACACGCTGCAAGACGTGATCACTAAGTTAGAGCCGGACTTGTTTGTGGCTGTCACGGGTCTGACCGTGAAGGACTTCCATCTGCTCGTGCGCCTCAAGGTATTCAATACTGAGCAGATGAATCAGGCGGTGTTCGCGTTCCGTCGCTACGAAGATGCCTCGCTGCGGTACACCGGTATCGAGAGCCACGAGGGGCTCGCACATTACGGGCTCTATGACACCGTGGTCGGAAGGGAATGAGGCGGTTGTTTCTGCTGGGAGTTCTCGTAACTCGTTCGTTTCCTCGGTCTGCATGGGGCGAAGCGCAGCAACGGCAAAGGACTCTTTCTGTTCGCGGAGAAGAATATAAACGGCTCCAACGTGGCTGCCCGACTTGCCAGCAAAATCGGGTAGGCAGATCACGGGTGCAGTTACAGTGCGAGGTACGCCGGTGCAATTGATTGCAAAAATTCTTACCGAGAATTGGAGCCATAGCTCATGAGTAGTATTGTCACTTTACTTAACCAAATCAAACAGGAAGAGATTGTCCTACCTGCGATTCAGCGAGATTTTGTTTGGCCTGAAGAGAAGGTACTACGCCTCCTTGATTCCATCATGCGGGGATATCCAATCGGAATAGCTCTCCTATGGGAAACGTACTTGGATCTTCAGTACCGCAAATTTGCGGACGATTTTCATCCCGGCGCGATTCACGCCTTCAAGGACAACAAGCACAAGAAGAAGTTGAAGCTCGTGCTGGATGGCCAACAGCGCCTCCAGTCACTGTACATCGCTCTTTACGGATCATACGAAGGCAAGTCGCTATATTTCGATGTTTTGAGTGGAAGAGAATCCGACGATCTGTCCGATGAGAAGTACGAATTCGAATTTCTGGACAAAGAAGGAATTAAGCGCTGGGAATCGCAGATTCAGACCAAAGTCGAGGCGCCTGGTTCCTCGCAGGACGGCGAACAAAAGTACCTGGTGAAGGTTGCCGATCTGTTCACCGCAGGCGTAAGGGGAAGAGACGCTTTAGCGAAGCAAATCAAGAAGCAGGTCAAGCTGAGTGAAGACGACGAAGGTCGGCTAGGAGAGAACTTAGCCCGGTTCCACGATGCCCTGACATCTAACGCGAGCATCCTCATGGTATCGGTGATTGATGAGAATCTGCAAAGTGACCACTCTGATCGAAAATCAGAGGCGGATGTCCTCGAAATTTTCGTGCGCGTGAATCGCGAGGGAACGCCGCTGAGCAGATCAGACCTCATTTTCAGTATGCTGAAACTGAATTGGCGGGAGTCAGCCGAAAGCCTTCCGGAATTTGTCCGCCAGATCAACGAGGGCAACTCATTTGATCTCGACACAGACTTCGTTATTCGTTGCCTGTTCGCAGTTTCCGACCTGGGCACAAAGTTCGAGTTGGATTTGCTTCGCAAGAAGAACAACGTAGATCTGCTTCGGAAGAACTTCCAGAGTTGTTGCGATGCAATCCGGTCAGTCGTTGATTCAGTGTCGCGCGACTGCTGGTGTGCCAGCAGCAGTCTCCTCGGTGGGCAGGCAACTCTAGTTCCATTCGTATACTACCTATTCCATACACCAAAGCACGAGGTGCCAACAGGTCAGATTGACGCTTTTCGAAAAGCTCTGTATTTATCTGCCTTTGCCCGTCCATTCTCGCGCTATGCCGACAGCCGACTTTGGAAGTTCATCCGTCAGGAGATTAAGCCTTTGACTGAAAAGAATGACTACCATTTCCCATTTGATCGATTGGTAGCGTGGGTGAAGTATTGGGAATCAGTCACAGGATTTGATGAGCGCCTATTGCAATCCAACGTGGCACTCATCCTGGAACACGCGAGGCTGTTGGAACAGTTTGCGGAGCGTTGCGGCCAGTTCGGAGCGATGCACTGGCTCGGCTATTTCTTAGGAGGAAGGGGTGCTCGCTGGAAGCGGCCTTGCGTCGTTCTGTTCTTGCGACCTGGCGCCGATGCCCGTTTCTTAGAGCTGGACGACCTGCGTGGCGCGGCGTTGTTCTATGAGTTGAGTTCGCTCGGCATTCGCACGGGCGCTTTCTCCACGGACGATTGGGAGGGGCTTCGTACGGTCATTGCGGAGCCGGCGTTGCGTCACCAAGTAGCTGCTTTAGCGACGCAGGCATTGTTACAGCAGGGCGCGCAGGTGGTGCTTACTACCTATTGCGCCATGGCTCTCGACGAAGCAAGCGTCGGTCCGATGCTTCAAGGGCCGGGAACGCTTTGGGCAGAACACGATCGCGCGGTTACAAAACGCCGGCTGATACTGGGTCCGACCTACGAGGAAACATTGGCAAGGTTTGGCAAGCGAACGCGCACCCACCTGCGTTACTACCGAAAACGCCTGCTGGCGCGAATGGATTGCGAATTTATCGCGGACGCTCATACGTTGCTGAACGAAGAGAACCTCCTCTGCATGAACGCGGCCTCGCGAAATCCCCTGACGGTGCTTGAGTGCAAGCGGCGTTATCGCGCAACTCGAGATCTACCCGGTGGATTTATGATTGCACTTCGCGCTCCGGACGGTCAGTTGCTTAGCATCGTCGGTGGCTGGCGGCAAGGAACCACTACGGTTATGCATCATCAGATGAACGCCTCCGGTTATGAGAAAGACTCGCTCAGCACCGTGATGCGTTCTTACTTTTTGGAAAGCGAGATTGAGCGCGGAACCCGCACGTTGATCTTCTATCACGGCACGAACGATACGATATCGCATGCCTTCGAGGCCGAAATCACCCGTGACCTGATTGTCCGCCGGAAGTCTATATATGCCTATGCGTTGCGCAAACTGGCAGGCTTTCTGGTTTCCCCGCAGTATTATGCCGAGACACATTTTCTCGGGGGAAGTACCACTTTCTTCGCGTCCGTTCTGACCAGCGATAAGTTGGAATGGAATTCGGTGCCCGCCGGTCGATGAACTCTGTCTGAGGTTGATCCTTGCTTGCGTCAGGTGGCTCTTCATTTTCTCTAAAATCAAGCACGTTAGCCTTACTGCGAGTCGCTGGGTTTCATGGTTCGCGGTGGAGATGTGATTCAATGAATAGAACGATATGGTTTCAGAGAATTCAGCTTCCCGCCGTCCGATGACCTTACAGCGCCGCAGGAAGGCGGTGACGCGTAAGTTGCGCGAGTTGGGGTCGATCGCCTCGGCGCTGGCCTCGACCGGGCATCCATATATGGCGCACATCGTGCCCATGCGGCGATGCAACCTGGCCTGCACCTACTGCAATGAGTTCGACGACGTCTCGGACCCTGTGCCCATCGAGGAGATGGAACGGCGGATCGATGAGCTAGGCCAGCTGGGGACCTCGGTGATCACCATCTCCGGCGGTGAGCCTCTGCTGCATCCGGAACTCGACCGCGTGATTGCGCGAATCCGCAAGACGGGCGCGATTGCCGGAATGATTACCAACGGCTATCTGCTGATGCCGGACCGGATCCAGCGGCTGAACCGCGCGGGCCTCGACCACATGCAGATCTCGATCGACAACGTGATGCCGGACGACGTGTCGAAGAAGAGCCTGAAGGTACTGGACGCGAAGCTGAAGATGCTGGCGGAGCACGCCGATTTCCACGTGAACATCAATTCAGTGGTGGGCGGCGGGATTGCGAATCCGACGGACGCGCTGACCGTGAGCGAACGCGCTCTGGCGCTGGGATTCTCTTCGACCATCGGGATCATTCACGATGGCAGCGGGCAGTTGAAGCCGTTGGGCGAAGCGGAACGAACGGTCTGGGACAAGGTGCGGCAGTTGACGCGGCGGAGCTATTCGCGGTTCAACCATTTCCAGGAAGCGATCGCCAACGGCCAGCCGAACGACTGGCGATGCCGCGCGGGCGGGCGATATCTCTACATCTGTGAGTTCGGGCTGGTGCATTATTGCTCGCAGCAGCGCGGCTATCCGGGCGTGCCGCTGGCGCAGTACGGCAAGGCGGATGTGAAGCGCGAGTTTCTGACGGAGAAGAGTTGCGCGCCCAACTGCACGATCAGTTGCGTGCACCAGGTCAGCTACATCGACCACTGGCGCGCCCCGCAGACCTCGCAGGTGACTCCCGGCAGCGCGCATGGAGCCGGAGCGGATTCAGGTCTGGTGCAGATTCGCTAAGATTCGCGAGCCCCCTTTGTAGCGGCCGGTATTCGAAATCCGCTTCAGGCTTTGTCCTGTCTGCTGTGGGCAATCTCTCTCAAGCTCTCATCGATGCCTTTGAGGCATTTAGCGACGATCCAAAGTATCCAGAGCACGAAGATCCAAAACGCCGCGATAAACGGAAAAACCAAAAGGGGAATCTGCATATTTGACACCTCGCAACGAGAATATACCTGCGACCTTCCCGGCAAAGGGCATATCCGGGGCAGGTAGTGGGTCAGTTACTAACCAACTGCACCGAGGCGCAATGCATCTTCGCCGTCTCATAGGGCAAATTTCGCAACCCACGGGGTTCCAAGACACTCTAAACTTAGAGTGAGCGTGGTTAATTTCCTACAGTCGAATGGTTCGGGCGCGAGATCGCGGGTGAGGCGGCGCGATTTAAGCGGTGTTGGCGCGCGCGTCCTGATGCTGGTGATTGCGGGCGTCGGGCTCGGCTGCTCCGCGTGGGCGCAGGAGAATGCAGTCCTGCCGATGGCTCCGAGTGCGATTGTGGCGGCGCTGCCTGGAAGCGCTGCGGATCGGGCCGCGGGCCACAGCTTTTCGGGACAGGCGGCGAGGACATCCGGAATTCGGTTCGCCGGAGACGTCACCGTGGAAACGGCTACGGCGGGCGCGCTGCCGCTGGGGCTCGACGACGCCATCGACCGCGGGCTGAAGCACAATCTGCAGGTGCTGCTGGCGAATCAGACCGAGCTGTCGGTACGCGGGCAGATTTCCACTGCGTTCTATCAACTTCTTCCGAACATGAAGGCGAGCGCCTACACCAACGCGGAGGAGATCAACCTGGCTGCGCTGGGATTCAAGGCCTCTTCGCTGGCTGCGTTCGGAATTCCTGCAGGATCGATTTCGACGATTGTGAAGGTGGACACGACCAACGCTCAACTGAGCGCCGACCAGGTGCTGTTCAACCTCCCGGATTTCTATCTGTACGCGGCGGCGAAGAAGGCGGCCAACGTCCTCACGATGAATACGCTGAATACGCGCGGAGGGGTGGTTGAAGCGGTCGGCACACAGTATCTGGCGGCGCTGGCGGATGAGGCGCAGATCGCCAACGCGCAGGCGCTGGTGAAGGCCGACGAAGAGGTGCTGCGCCAGGCGACGCTCTCGCACGACGCGGGAGTTGGAACGAACCTGGACGTGCTGCGCGCGCGCGTGCAACTGCAGACCGAGCAGCAGGTTCTGGTGCGGGCCGAGAACACGTTTGCGAAGGATAAGATCGCGCTCAATCGGCTAATCGGCCTACCCGCGGAACAGGAATTGACGCTTACCGACACAGTTCCCTACGCCGATCTCGCGGAGTTGCCGCTCGAACAGGCGAAGGCGCTCGCATATCAGCGGCGCAAGGACCTGCTCGCGCTGGAGTCGCAACTCGACGTCGCCCAGAGCGCGCGCAAGGCGGTGAAATACGAACGCGTGCCGACGCTTGCCTTCAACGGATTCTACGGTGTGATTGGCGAGACTCACGGTTTGTATCACGGCGTGTTTACGGCGCAGGGCGTCTTGAAGATTCCGATCTTTGAGGAAGGCCGGTTCCGCGGCGAGAGCGAAGTCGCCGCCGCGCAAGAGATTGGCCTGAGACATCAGATCGAGTCGCTGCGGGTGACCATCGATGCCCAGATTCGCGCGAGCATGATGGATGTGGAATCGTCGGCAGAGCTGGTGAAGGTGGCGCGGAGCAATGTAGAACTCGCCACCGAGGAACTGTCCGACACCCGCGACCGCTTTGCCGCTGGCGTCGACGATAGTCTGCCGGTGGTGCAGGCGCAGGCGACGCTGGCAAACGCGCAGAGCCGGCTGATCGGGACTGAGTTCCAACTCAACCAGGCCAAGCTGGCGCTGGCGCGGAATACGGGCGTGGTGGAAACCCAGTACAAGCAGTACCTGGGGCGGTAAAGCAACTCCTCTGCATTCGCCGCTGGAAGTGTGAAATCATCGGGTGATATGGCAGAAGGTCCGAACGAGGTGGCGGGCTCGGGTGCGGGCAGCGCGTTTCTGTCGCGCGACTTCCGGCTGTACCAGACGGCGCGGCTGCTGGTGATTCTGGGCGCGGAGGCGCAGTCGATCGCAGTGGCCTGGCAGGTTTACCAGATCACGCATTCGGCGCTCGACCTTGGCCTGACCCAACTGGCGCTGTTCGCTCCGGGAATCTTCTTCATGCTGGCAGCGGGCCACGTGGCAGACCGCTACGACCGGCGCGCAATCATCCTGGTCTGTTATGCAACCCAGGCGTTGTGCACCACTGCGCTGCTGCGTTTTGCGCTGCACCCGAATGGACGCGTGTGGCCTATCTACGCGGTGCTGCTGGGCGTGGGACTGGGGCGCTCGTTCAGCGGACCGGCGTCCTCGGCGCTAGTGCCCAGCCTGATTCCGAAGCACCACTTTGTGAACGCGGTGACGTGGGGAGCAATTGTGTTCCAGATTGCAAACATCGCCGGGCCGTCGGTGGGCGGGCTATTGTTTACGCTTCCGCTGACCGGAGCTCTAGAGCGCTGGCATGGCGCTGCGGCGGTGTACGCCTTCACGCTGGCGACGCTGGTGGCGTACCTAGTGCTGGTGGGCGCAATGCGGACCAAACCGGCGAGGATGGTGAAGAACGCGTTCAACCTGGAGACGATGCTGGCCGGTTTCAAGTATGTGTGGCAGACCAAGCTGCTGATGGGGTCAATCTCGCTGGATCTGTTCGCGGTACTTCTGGGCGGAGCCACTGCCCTGCTGCCGATCTACGCGACCGACATTCTGCACCAGGGGCCGGGGGCGCTGGGGCTGCTGCGGGCCATGCCGTCGCTGGGTGCACTGACAGTCTCGCTGGTGATGACAGTGCGGCCGATCACGCGCAACGCGGGCAAGCTGATGCTGTTCTGCGTGGGCGTGTATGGCACGGCGACGGTGATCTTCGGCCTGTCGAAGACGATGTGGATCAGCCTGGTGGCGCTGGTGATTGTGGGCGCGAGCGACATGGTGAGCGTGATAATCCGCGCGAGCATTTTGCAACTGGCCACGCCGCCCGAGATGCGCGGGCGGGTGAGCGCCGTCAACTGGCTTTTTGTGGGCGCTTCTAATGAGTTTGGCGGCTTTGAGAGCGGTGTGACCGCAGCGTGGTGGGGCGCGGTGCGAGCGGTGGTCGTGGGCGGGATCGGGTCGCTAGTCGTGACCGGACTGGCTGGAACGCTGTTTCCCGCCCTGCGCAATGCGGATGCCCTTTCAGCGGAGTCGCTGATGCAGTCTAATATTCAACACAGCATTGCGGAGCCGGCGGACTAGCAGCGAGACTTGGTAGCCGGTTCGGGGTTTTATGGAAGCAAGGAGACAAGAAGGAATGACATCGGGGAAGAAGTGGGTAATCGGCGGGACTCTGATCCTGCTGCTGGCGGTGGGGATTGAACTTGCGTTCTTGCACCATGAGCGGCACGTTGCGGAAACCGCGGTCCTACCGCCGGAGTATGGGAAGGCCGATCCGGACGACCTTGTATTTCTGAAGAAGGAGAGGCCATCGAACCTTGCCGAACTGAAACAGTTGGACGGCACGACGGTGTGGGTGTCGGCGGGTGGCCAACTCGATTACTATCCCTACGCCGCGCACCATGCAGACTATGCGAAGACGGTAGGGACGCTGCTTGGGGCCGAGTCCCTGGCGATCAAGGAGGCGTTCGAGCAAGTGGCACCGAAGTCCGCCACATTTCGAATTCCGGGCGGCGACAAGCAGGTGTTGCTGGCCTTCACCATGCCGAAGTCTGCGGACCCGACCAAAGAGTATGCGGCCCCGGTGGGCTACAAGGAGAACGGCGACTACACGTTTTATACCGACGAACTTTTCTTTTACGTCGACCCGCATGAGTTGTACAAACACTGGGGACCGACGATTTGGCAGGCAGTCGACTCGCACCAAGTGCTTCTGGGGATGAACGAGCGGCAGGTTCAGCTCTCGCTCGGCCAGGTGTTCAAGAGCGTGAGCGCGGAGTACGGCAACCGGCTGGTGGTGTATTCGAACCTGGGTAAGCCGATGGCCGTGACCTTCGTCAATAACCACGTGACGGCGTTCCGGCCGGACCAGGGATACTGAAGGAGCTAGGCGGGCAGCCCGGAAGGAGCGCCGTTTGGGTCCCCGGCTGAACCGGTCGCCGGGGAGTATTTTCCCAAGGGGAAGGGCCGACCTCGGCATTCCCTTAGGCTAACTAATGGCAGTTTTGCTCTATACTCATAGCTCCCATGCAACCAGCCCAGGCAAAACAGTTCGAGAACGCGGCACTTAAAAACTACTTGCTGGATAACGCGTACGACGAGATGTTCGCCGGGCCCGAGGAACTGCACCCCCACTACGAGCCGCTGTTTAATCGGTTTTCCTCCCTTCCAGCCGCCGAACTCCAGCGCCGCAAGCATTCCGCCGAACTCAGCTTTTTGAATCAGGGCATTACGTTTACGGTCTATGGCCGCGACGACGGCGGCAAGGAGCACATCTTCCCGTACGACCTGGTGCCGCGCATTATTACCGCGGCCGAATGGGCGACGGTGGAACTCGGCCTTACCCAGCGCATCACGGCTCTCAACCTCTTTCTAAAGGACATCTATAACGAGGGCCGCATCCTGAAGGACGGCATCGTGCCCCGGGAGATCGTCTACAGTTGCAAGCACTTCCGCCGCCAGATGGTGGGCCTGCAGGTGCCGCGCAACGTGTACGTCGCCATCTGCGGGACCGACCTGATCCGAATGGAAAACGGCGAATTCGTAGTGCTGGAGGACAATCTGCGCGTGCCTTCGGGGGTGAGCTACATGCTCACCAACCGGCGCGTGATGAAGCGGATCTTCCCGCAACTGTTTCAGAGCTACAACGTGCGGCCGATCGAGCAGTACACGCAGCTCCTGCTGGGAACACTGCGCTCGCTGGCGCCCGAAGGCCGCCCGGAGCCAAACATCGTGCTGCTCTCGCCCGGAGTCTTCAACTCCGCCTACTTCGAGCATGCTTATCTCGCTCGCCAGATGGGCATTGAGCTGGTGGAAGGGCGCGACCTGGTGACGCACGACAATATCATCTACATGCGCACGACCAGTGGCCTGCGCCGCGTCGACGTCATCTATCGCCGCGTGGATGACGACTTCATCGACCCGATGGCGTTCCGCGGAGATTCGATCCTCGGCGTCTCCGGCCTGTTTAATGCGTACCGCGCCGGCAACGTCACGCTGGCGAACGCGTTCGGCACCGGCGTGGCCGACGACAAGGCGCTCTACGCGTATGTGCCGAGCATCATCAAGTACTACCTCTCCGAGGAGCCCGTCCTGCAGAACGTGAAGACGTACCTGATGACCGAGCCGAAGTCGCGCCAGCATGTGCTGCAGAATCTGGACAAGCTCGTGATCAAGGCGGTGGGAGAGAGCGGAGGCTACGGCATGCTGATCGGCCCGGCCGCGAGCAAGATCGCGATCGAGCAATTCCGCGAGAAGATTCAAGCTGACCCGCGCAACTACATCGCGCAGCCGACGATTTCGTTCTCGCGCGCGCCATGCCTCATCGGCGACAATCTGGAGCCTCGCCACGTCGATCTTCGCCCATACATCCTTTACGGCGACAAGGTGGCGATCGTGCCGGGCGGCCTCACACGCGTCGCGCTGAAGCGCGGTTCGCTGGTGGTGAACTCCTCGCAGGGAGGCGGCAGCAAAGATACGTGGGTACTGAGCCAATAAACGCGATAGTTAGCCGGAGGGGGCCAAATGCTGAGCCGCGTTGCCGATAGTTTGTACTGGATGAGCCGCTCGATCGAGCGCGCGGAACATACTACGCGCCTGCTCGACGTGAACCTCAACCTGATGCTCGACGAGAGTGCGACGAACGCGGATCGGTGCTGGCAGCGCATGCTGCAGGCGCTGGGGAATCCAGAGGATACGAAGTGGACGGGTGACCCTTACGCCCTGACCGAGTCGCTGACATTCGACACCGAAAACAAGGCTTCAATTCTCTCCTGCATCATCTCCGCCCGCGAAAACTCGCGCCACGTCCGCGAGCAAATATCTACGGAACAGTGGACCCGGCTCAACAGCCTCTATCTGCAAGTCACGCGGCCGGAGATGCGAGGCGACATGCAGGCGGGCGCCATCATGGCAGACTCCGGGCAGCCCAGCGAGTTCCTGCAGCAGGTGATGGAGGCGGTCCACCAGTTTCAGGGCGTCAGCGATTCGACGATGAGCCACGGCGAGGGTTGGCAGTTCATCCAGGTTGGCCGCTACATCGAGCGCGCATCGGCAACCGCGCTGCTGCTTGAGGCCTACCACGAAGACCTGTGGCTGCATACGGATCGCATTCCTGAAGGCAACGAATATCTTGAGTGGATGGGCCTGCTGCGCTCCGCGACTGCCTTTGAGGCGTACTGCAAGGTCTACACGGCGGACATCACGCCCGATCGCATCCTCGAATTCCTGCTGTTGGACGAGGAGTTTCCACACTCGGTGCGCTTCTCGATCGACACCCTGCAGCGCGCGCTCGAGGCGATCCACGGCGAGGGCGGCAAGAGCCGCGCGGAGCCGCTGCGCCGCCTGGTAGGCCGGCTGCAGGCCTCGCTCAACTACTCGAGCGTCGAGGAGATTCTCAGCGGGGACGTCATCGCGTACCTCCGCGGAATTCAGCACCAGTGCGCCGCCGTCCACAAGATGATCTATGAGCTCTACATCGACTACAGCATTCAGGCCGCCCTGGCGGGGTAAGGCAAGCAAGGAGCAGTATGTATTATTCGATCCGACATCTGACCAAGTTTCTCTACTCGAACCCGGTGAGCGAGAGCATGATGGAGACGCGCATGCATCCGCGCTCGGACCAGAACCAGCGCTGCCTGACGTTCCATCTCTCGGTCAGCCCGCGCTGCCGCGTGTTCAGCTATCGCGACCATCTGGCGAACCAGATCCACCACTTCGACATTCCCGGCCAGCACGGCCAGCTAGTGATCGTGGCTGATTCGCTGGTCGAAGTGCAGCCCGCGCTACAGATTCCGGCCTTCCTCGCGCCCGACGCATGGAGCGAACTCGACAACATGATTGAGCAAGGCGATTACTGGGAGATGCTGCTGCCCAGCGAATTTTGCGCGGCAACGCCATCGCTCGAAGCTCTCGCCGAGGAACTCGATGTGCGGCGCCGGGATGACCCGCTGATGGTGCTCCAGCAACTGAACGAACAACTGTACAACCACTTTGAATACGTGCCCAAGTCGACCAAGGCGGACTCGCCCATCGACCTCGCGCTGCTTACTCACGCCGGTGTCTGCCAGGACTTCGCCCACATCATGATTACGCTGGTGCGGTCGAAGCTTCGCATTCCGTGCCGCTACGTGAGCGGGTACCTCTTCCATGGCCACAGCGACCACGACCGCTCCGTGAACTCGGCGACCCATGCTTGGGTCGAAGCGCTGGTGCCGCAGCTCGGATGGGTCGGCTTCGACCCGACCAACTGGCTGACCGCGGGTGACCGGCACATCCGCACCGCGATTGGTCGCGATTATGCCGACGTCCCGCCCACACATGGCATCTTCCGCGGCCGTGCGAACAGCGAGTTGACCGTCGCAGTGCGGGTGACGCCGAGCCAGGGGACACCATCGCTCGATCAGGAACTGCCCGTGCCGGAGGACTGGTCGACCCTGGTAGAGAATGCAACTGCGCTGCCGGACGTGCCGCCACCCACGACGCGCATGCAGCAGATGGCGCAGCAGCAGCAGCAGTAGTAGCGACCTGCGCTGCCGATCTAAATGGACGGAAATTTATTTGGCGGGAACGCTGACGTCATAAATGGTCTGACTGTAAGCATTGGGATCTTGCGGCAAGAACATCAGACCATATTCCCCTGGATCCAGAGGCTTCGATGGGGTGACCTTGACCCAGTTGCCGCCTTGAACGTCCGTTTTTTCAACTTGAATTTCGTCAATCTTGCGCTTGCGATGACCACCAAAGGAGTTCGCGCTGAATTCGATTGCTATTCGCGTCTCGACAGTAGGCTTCATGCGGATCAGTGTCACTTGAGAACGCATCAGATCGCGATGCTCGTCCGGCAATCTTACATAGAAAGACGGCTGAGCATCTTGTAACACCGTCGGAGCAGACTTGCCCACAATCTGAATACTGTTGTGCTGGTTGACAAAGACCGCACCCTTGGCGATGTTGCTTCCGGTATGCGGATCGGAGGCCATGACCGCGCTTTCGAGGCGAAACGCCTTTACCTCGCCTTTACTATCGTGGTCGACCACGGACACTGAGGAAGCAGGAAGGTAAACACCAGGCGCGACTTCGGGCGTTTGACCGTAAACCGAGGCGGCAGGCAGTGTCGCAAGGAGAGCACAAAAAATCCATTTCAGCATGGCCGAAATCTTACCATAGCGATTTAGAGATTCAGCTTCTTGAAGATGCGGTCGGGGATGTTGCGGATGACGAACATGATGGGCTGCCACTGGAACGGCACGTAGAGATTGTCGGCGCGCTTGTCGATGGCCTTGACGATGGTCGCGGCAACCTTGTTCACGTCGGCGAACTTCTCCGAGCCCTTCATGCTGGCTGTCATTGCGGTTTTCACCGGGCCGGGCTTGATGGTGAGCACGGTGACGCCTTCGCGATCGATGCGGTTGCGCAGGCCTCCGAGGAAAGCCGACAGCCCTGCCTTCGACGAGCCGTAGAGGTAGTTCGACTTGCGCCCGCGGTCGCCCGCGACGGATGAAATGACAGCGAGTACGCCAGCGTGGCGCTGCACGCAGAAGTTCGCCAGCCAAGTGAGCAGCGAGACAGGCGCGACGAAGTTGGTGTGCAGAATCTGCGCGGCAACCTCGAAGTCCTGTTCGCCGCGCGCCTGGTCGCCAAGAATGCCATGCGCGAGGTATGCGATATCCATGCCGGTGAGCGAGTTGACCGCGTGCGCCAGCAGTTCGGCGTGCTTTTCGGTGTCGTCAAGATCGGCGACGGCGGTGCCGACGTAGGCCGCGCCACGCATCTTCAGGTCGGCAGCCACGGCAGCCAGCTTCTCGGGGTTGCGCGCGACCAGAAACATCTGCGCTCCCTGCGCGGCCCAGATGCGGCAGGTCGCCTCGGCAATGCCGGAGGTGGCGCCGAGGACCAGAATCTTTTTCGTGATCTTTGAAGTCGGATTCAACGCGGGAGATGGAGTTGATGGCTGTGGATCGAAGGCGCTGGGGGTACTCATAGGATCGGTTTGGCTCCGGTGGAATCGGTAACGCGCTCCCAGAAGCTGGAAGTCAGCATTGGATCGCGGTAGCGCGCGAAACGCTGCCACTCTGGGTAAAAGGTCTGGAACTGCGACGCTGTCATGGCGGCATCCTTCGCAGGGTAGAGGCGGCCGCCGTACTCGAGCGTCATGTCGCCGAGTCGCTGCAGCAGCGGGAGGGTGACGCCGGGCTTGATGGGAAAGTCGAGCGCGAGCATGATGCCTGCCTGCGGAAAGCTCATCATCCCCAGCGAGGGTATGTCGCCGAACGCCTTCAGAACGGCCAGAAAACTCGCCAGTCCGGACTTCGCGATCTCGCGCAGGATAACGATGGTGCCCTCCTTCGCGTGCTCCCACGGAATGGCGTACTGGAATTGCACCAGCCCGCGCTTGCCGTA
>PKWK01000058.1 GCA_003133205.1 Granulicella sp.
GTCGATGCCGAACTTCTCCACCCCCTCGGCATTGGTCGAGACGGCGACGAAATGTTTGGCGATGGCGGCGCTATGTTTCAGTGTCTCGAGTGCCCACACGCGCGCGGTGTGCGCATTGGTCATCGTCTCCAGGGTCGTGAAACTCTTGGACGAGACGATAAAAAGCGTCTCCTCGGCATCAAGATCGCGTGTAGCTTCGGCAAAGTCGGTACCGTCAACATTGGAGACAAAGCGGAAGGTCAGGTCGCGCTGTGAATAGTGGCGAAGAGCCTCGTAGGCCATCACGGGCCCCAGATCCGACCCGCCGATGCCTATATTCACGACATTGCGGATGGGTCTTCCAGTATAGCCCTTCCACTCTCCACTGCGCACGCGGTTGGAGAAGTCAGCCATCTTGTCCAGGACGGCATGGACCTGCGGCACCACGTCTACGCCATCTACGAGAATCTTTTGACTTTTCTGGGCTCGCAGCACCACGTGCAGGACCGCGCGCTTTTCGGTGACGTTGATCTTTTCTCCGTTAAACATCGCTTCGATGCGAGATCGCAGGCCGGATTCTTCGGCCAAATCGAGTAGGAGCAAGATAGTCTCATCGGTAATGCGATTCTTCGAATAGTCGAAGTAAATGCCGGCGGCTTCGACGGTCAAGCGTTCCCCGCGCTTGGGGTCCTCCGCGAATAGCTTCTGCAGATGCAGTTCACGAATTATAAGCGCATGAGCTTCGAGGGCTTTCCAGGCGGCGAGTTGAGTGATTGGTGCGATGGTTGCTGTCATATTTGTTCCACTTTCGATAATCGATTGTCCTTCAATTGCCGTCTCCAATTTGGGCGAACGGAGACCGTTACCACGAAAGTATTGAGACCCGTGATGTCCTATATGTGGTTAATCGGCAATGGCGCCGCCTCTCTTGTCTTAGCTTTGGGATTGTTGGCTTCGGCATGTGAATTCCTGCTCTCTGTTTGTGAATAAGCACAAGCACCACCACAGTATCTTTCTGAGATTTACATGGTCGCAAGCCGGAGGTTCGCGTGTACCGCCGCTCTCCTCCAGATTCCCACGGTCGACTATGACGATCCGGTCAATTCTGCACATTCATGTCAGTTGCCTGACGGACACGTCAATTGTCAATTTCGATGCTGTCGTGGTGGATGGAAACAAATCACGTCGCGTCTTCACAGAACCGTGCGGTCGCATCAAAGACCGCCCCTCAAATAAGTCGCATTTCGTCCATTCCTGAGCCACACTGCACAGCTTCAACAATCTTGCGAGCAGGGACTGAACGGCTTGTGGCGGAGGCCTATTCCCCCGAGGTTGACTGGGAAATACGCGGAGAACCACTACCCTGCCGCCTCGCCGCGGACCAACACCCTCCCGTCATTTTCGATTGGTGTAAACTCCCACGCCGTCTGGACGCCTTTTCGCTCAAGTATGGAGAGGACACGGCTGGGTTTTCCCAGATCGCTCCAGCCGAGCCCGGTGCCGCGAAGCACGGCGAGATCATGAGGGCACATCGATAGAACGTCCTGAGAAAAGCTAGTGGCACGAATGCCGGCGTAAAGATCGCACAGCGCCGCTGTCTCGGAAGCTGCTGAGAAGAACGGTCGAATGGATTCGAACGCTTCAACCAGATTTGGGAGCCCCTGCCGTATGATTTTCATGAAGGCGCGTACGTGGCCAACCATGACGAAGCTGTTCCACAGACAACCTCGTTTCATCAAGGCAGAAGCAAGCGTTGCGTCAGGCTTTTCCCAGAAGCATCTGACGCGGCTAAGAGAGTCCGACACGGGACTCTCTAAAAGGGCGCCAGGTTCGATCCAACCGTACTCGACCTCCGGAGTTTCAGGTGTGATGCCCAGCAGCACTACCATCTTGGGGTTGGATGCTGCTGCGGTATAAGCCGAATCGATATGGCTGATAAACGTCTCATCATTTGAAAAATAATGATCCGAAGGAAAGAAGGCGACAATACCTTCAGAATCCAATTCGCAGAGACGCATCACAGTGTAGAGAACTGCGGGCGCCGTACCCTGGTTGCAAGGCTGAATGATCGATCTCGGGGATCGCATTCCGGCAATGTGATCGGCATAAAAAGACTCATGTGTCCTCGTCAACACAAGCAAAGTCCGCCGTCGAGGAACCAATCGGGAAATGCGTCGCTGGGTTTGCTGCAAGAGCGTCTCTTTCCCTATAATGGCGCAAAACTGCTTCGGCCTATCGTCACCGGCGATTCTGCGCGTAAGAGGAAGCAATCGTTTTCCGTCGCCTCCGGCCAGAATCGCCGCCCAGCAGTGACAGCGTGAATTGCTGCCATTGATTTTCATTGTCAGTACCTCAGTGCATCTCAACAATCCAAGTGGTCTATTGCAATGATTTAAATGGCATACAGGTGGCGTCTAATGAACGTCAAAAGCCGAAGACTTCTTCTCTCAGCATAAGAAGCTCCTGTTTTCGCCACCGGAGTAAGATGGTTCGGAGCCTGACGCCGCAGAGCGCTCTTTGCGGTTCTCATTTCAGTATTCCAACGGGGCTGCGCAAGAGGTTGTTGTCCTCACATGGCCAACAGGAGAAAGCAGGATTTGCCATACCGGCAGATGACGAGAACGAAATGATCCAGCGCTGGCAAGCAGGTAGAATTTCCACATCCGGTGGAATCTTTCGGTATAGTGCTCTTTAATCTTCTCCCAGTTGGCCTCGAAATTGTGGAACCATGCCATCAACGTTCGGTCGTAATCCGGAGCCCAATTCTGCCATTCTTCAACCACGAAATACTCTCCTATGGCCGAACCTATTTGCGGAATAGACGGGAGGTGAGAATTCGGGAAGATGTATCGTTCGATCCATGGGTCGGTCGTGCGGACCGAGCGTTGCGAGCCGATTGTGGATAAGAACATTTTGCCTGTATCGCGGAGAACCCGGCGAGCTATGTCGAAGAACATCCCATAATTCTTGTACCCGACGTGCTCGAACATACCGAGCGAAACAATACAGTCGAATGAGTCGTTGAGATCGCGATAATCCGTAAGGTGTAACTCCACTGGCAGGTTGGCGCACAGGGTCCGCGCGAGCTCCAGTTGTCGCGGCGAGAGCGTGATGCCAACTACATTGACTCCGTACGTTTCCGCTGCGAATTTTGCAAAGCTTCCCCAGCCGCAGCCGATGTCAAGCACTCTCATCCCAGGTTTGAGGTCAAGCTTGCGACATACAAAGTCGAGTTTGGCTTCCTGAGCTTCGTTCAAGTTCGCTGCCTGTTTCCATCGGCCACACGTATAGACCATGCGCCGGTCAAGCATCGCTTTAAAGAGCTCGTTCCCCAGATCATAGTGTTCTTTGACAACCTTGTTGGAACGTGATTTTGTCTGTACGTTGCAGATAATAGCCTTCAGAAGTAGCGATATCCCGCGCAGACTCAAGGCTGCGCGCCGATCAATATCTGCCGCAAAGATCTTGGCGAAAAACTGATCTAGCTGTCGGCAGTCCCACCAGCCATCCATGTAAGATTCGCCAAGGCCAACTGAGCCTTGTCGCAGCACGCGCGAATAGAAGCCCTCATTGTGAACTGTGATATCCCATGGCCGAGACCCATTTATCCGTATGTCCGCCGGTAAAAGTATTTCCTGCAGCCGGGCCCCGAGATAACTTGAAGACATGATGTCCAGTGCCTCCTTCCCTGTTTCTCCGTCATCATCGAAACGAGCGCTCAGGCCTATCCAAAGTGTGTTCGAACGACATAGTGAGCAGGCTTGGTGCGCCATGTTCCAGTATCCGACCTACTTTGGCGCACTTGTGTTCTGCTTCTCCGTATTGCGTTGCCGAGTCAGCTCTCTCTCGGTGGTGATCAAATCATCCATCTCGGCTCCCGCTTGGCGCTCTCGTGCTTCGTGAATGTCGAAGTCTCTTTGCCGAATTGGCGCTTCTATTGGCTTAGTGTCCATCCGCGCCAATACCACTTCCGGTCAATAATGCTCACATCTTTCGGCCTCTAGTTAGGCCGATTCTGATTTATCCTGCGGACGCCGAGAAAAGCGCTTACTGACTGATTTGCTTATCGTTCAAAGGAAGGCTGCTTCATGGAAA
>PKWK01000178.1 GCA_003133205.1 Granulicella sp.
AACACGCTGGGCGAGCTCACGCGCATCGCCTGGAAGCACGACGTGCAGGTGATGATCGAGGGTCCCGGGCACATCCCGATGGACCAGATCAAAATGCAGGTCGACCTGGAGAACGAGATTTGCCAGGAAGCTCCTTTCTACACGCTGGGGCCGCTGGTGACGGATTTTGATCTGGTCCATCGGGATGTGGCCCGGGCCCTCGATCATCACCTGCACGTCGTGCTTCCAGGCGATGCGGGTCAGGTCTCCTAGAGTTTTTAGTTCGGCGAATTGGGCTTCATCGCTGGCGTCGGCCAGGCAACCGGGGCGCAGGCCGTCTCCGAGAGAGAAGCTTACGTCGTACTTGGTGAAAATTTTGCAGATGTCTTCGAAGCAGTCGTAGAGGAAATTTTGTTTGTGGTGGTGGGTCATCCATTGGGCTAGGATCGCGCCGCCTCGACTCACGATGCCGGTGATGCGGCTTGAGACCATGGGCACATATTGAATCAAAACGCCGGCGTGGATAGTCATGTAGTCGACACCCTGTTCGGCCTGCTCTTCGATCACTTCGAGCATCACGTTCTTGTTGAGATCCTCTACGCGCTTCACGCGGGAAATGGCTTCGTAGATGGGAACGGTGCCGATGGGAACGGGCGAGTGGCGGATGATGGCTTCGCGAATGGTGGGGATGTCGCCGCCGGTGGAGAGATCCATGACGGTGTCGGCGCCGTAGTGGACGGCGGTGTGGAGCTTCTTGAGTTCTTCGTCGACGTTCGAGGTGACCGCCGAGTTGCCGATGTTGGCATTGATCTTGCACAGCGACGCCACGCCGATCGCCATCGGCTCCAGCTCCGGATGGTTGATGTTCGCGGGAATAATCATCCGCCCCACCGCAACCTCGTCTCGGATAAACGTCGGCTCAACCTTCTCGACCCGCGCCACGTAAGCCATCTCTTCCGTGATAAGTCCCTTGCACGCAAAATGCATCTGGCTCATATTCGTGTCGCCGGTGCGCGCCGCCTCTTCGCGTCGCTTCACAATCCACTCCGTCCGCGGCGCCGGCACCTTGTAATCGTTCCCCAATGCATTCTCTTGCGCAGAATGCACATTGCCGTTGGCGCGATGGCCATTCCCGTTTTCACTCATGCGGACCTCTTGAATAGTGGATTTGCGATGCGACTTGAAAGTCTCCCCGCCGTGATCGCTCTCTCGAAAAGTATACCCGCTTGCCCCCGGCTAGGTGGACCGTCCGCCACCCGAAAGAACGGCGGCCAACCAATTCTTTCTTCCCCGCCTCTCAACCATAAAAGGTATGCTAACCGCGAGGGCCTTCCCTATGAGACGTTTGCCGTGCGCCTTGGCCGTCGCAGTATTGCTCTTAGCCCGAACGGCGTCCGCACAGGCAGGCGTCTATGCCCTGTTCACCGGCGCCAACCTCGACCCGGCAAACACGACTTCAACGAAGATCTACGGTCCGACCTTCGGCCTGTATGCCAACTTCCCGATGCCTGCGGTGAAGTTCGGCGGCGATGTGCGTGCAGCATTTTTGAACGGCCACGGCTCGCGAAACTACTACGCAGTCGCCGGCCCACGGCTGGAAGTCGACCTTCCGGTCCTGGCTCTGAAGCCGTATGCTGAGGCACTCGTAGGCGGTGGCGATTCCATTTCCACCGCATACCCCAATTCCACCTTGCATATCGACTATGAGCTTCTGGGCGGAGTAGACCGCAGGCTGTTTGCGATCCTGGATTGGC
This sequence comes from Granulicella sp., assembly GCA_003133205.1. The sequence continues at coordinate 1,734 of PKWK01000178.1, forward strand.
GTGTCCTGGAGTTTAGCTACACCCGCAACATCGCCGGCTCCGGAGAACTCCGGACCAAGGCGCTCAGCACCGGCCTGGTGCTGCGCATCCCCTGATCCGTCTCCGTTTCGCTATTGATTCACGCCGCTCGCAAGAAATCCGCCGTCCACAACCAGGATCTCTCCAGTCACAAACGCCGACGCGTCGCTCGCCAGGAATACGGCCGACCCGACAAGCTCCTCCGTCTTGCCAAACCGCCCCATCGGCGTCCGCATTCGCAGTTCCTTGCCACGCTCGCTCTTATCCAGTAACTCCGCATTCAGCGCCGTGCGGAACACCCCCGGCGCAATCGCATTCACCGTAACTCCCTGCGAACTCCACTCCACCGCCAGCGATTTCGTCAGCGCGCCCACGGCCGCCTTGCTGCACGCATACGCCGTCACTTCCTTCAGGCTCACAAACGTATTCAGCGACGCGATGTTGATGATCCGTCCATATCCGTTTGCCAGCATGTGACGCCCGAAGATCTGGCACGCGCGCAGCGTCCCATTCACATTGGTGTCCATGATGTCGTCCCAAACGTCTTCCGGAAAATCAACCGTCGGCGCGCGCTTGATCTTGCCCGCGCAGTTGATCAAAATGTCCACCTTACCCCACGCCTTCACCGTCTGGTCCAGCAGCTTTTCCAGCGTCGCCCGGTCGCCCACATCCGACGTCAGCCGCAACGACTTGCGTCCACGGCTCTCGATCAGCGCCGCCGCCTCATCCACCTGCTCCTGCCTGCGCGAACTCGCCGCCACGTCCGCGCCGGCCTCCGCCAGTCCCACAGCCATCGCCAGGCCAATCCCCGACGTTCCTCCAATCACCACAGCCGTCTTCCCGGTCAAATCAAACAACGAGTGTCCCATCGAATTACTTCCTCTCTCTTCTGCAATCTTGTTTGGTCGCCCAAGCTTCGCGACGATGCGTTCGACGACCTCGTCCGGCGGCCGATCATTGACAATCCGAAATGCGCCGTCAGGATCCTCCAGCGTCGCCAGCTGGCTTTCCAACAGCACCGGGTTCATATACTCGTGCTGGCGCTCCGCCAGCCGTTTTGCGATTAACTCCTTCGCCCCGTCCAGCAACACAAACTGGAGCGATGTGGCGATCCCGCTCTTCAGCATATCGTGGTAGCGCTCTTTCAGCGCCGAACAAGCCAGCACCCCATCGATATTCCCTTTATCCCATCTCCTTAGCAGCCGGTTCAGCAGCCGAAGCCACGGTTCGCGGTCCTCATCCGTGAGCGCGATCCCTGCAGCCATCTTCGCCTTGCAGGCCTTGGGAAAGTGATCGTCCGCATCCGCGAACACCCACCTCATTCGTTCGGCCAGGTGCTTCCCGATCGTGGTCTTTCCCGAGCCGCTCACGCCCATTACGACCACAATCATCGCCAACCCCCAGACCGTATCCACGTCCTGCCAAGGGCCCGGCCAGGCGCGCCAACACATCCGCTGGCACGCCCGCCTACAACAGAATCTACCGCTGAATGCGCGCCGATCCGCCTTGTGCAAACTGAACCACTTGGTCCAGCGTCGCCATCGTCGTGTCGCCCGGGAACGTCGTCATCAACGCGCCATGCGCCCATCCCAGCTTGATCGCCTCGTCCGGCGCCTGGCCGTTCAGCAGCCCATAGATGAACCCCGACGCGAAACCATCGCCACCGCCTACGCGATCCAGCACCTTCAATTCAGCCGTCGGCGCATACACTGGAGTCCCATTCACCCACGCCACCGCGCTCCAACTGTGGTGGTTCGTGTGGTGGACCTCGCGCAACGTAGTCGCAACCACCTTCGTCTTCGGGAAGCGCTTCACCACCTGCTCCATCATGCCCAGGAACGCGCCGGTATCCAGCTTGGAACTCGCCGCCTTCGCGCTCGCCGAAACCTCCGGCCCTGCAAATCCAAGCCCCTTCTGCAGGTCCTCTTCATTGCCGATCAGCACATCGACGTTGTCCACAATCTGTCCCAGCACCTCGTGAGCGCGCTTCATACCGCCCTGCGGCTTCCACAGCTTCTCGCGATAGTTCAGGTCCAGCGATGTCACCACGCCAGCAGCCCGCGCGGCCTTCATCGCTTCAATCACCAGCTCCGACGTGGTCGCCGACAGCGATGAAAAAATTCCGCCCGAGTGGAACCAGCGCACGCCCGACGCGAAGATTGCCTTCCAGTCAAAATCACCCGGCTTCAACTGCGCCGCCGCCTCATTGCAGCGGTTGTAGAACACTATCGGCGCACGTATACCCAGACCCTGGTCGCTGTACACCGTCGCCATATTCGGCCCTTGCACGCCGTCGTGCTTGAACTTCTTGTAGAACGACTTCACGCCCATCGCGCGCACGCGCTCGTTGATCAGGTCGCCAATCGGATACTCCACCATCGCGCTCGCGATACCTGTGCTCAGCCCAAAGCAGTCCGACAAATTCGCCGCAACGTTGAACTCGCCGCCACTCACATGCACCGCAAAATTCGTCGCCTTGCGAAACGGAATGATGCCCGGATCGAGCCGGTGCACCAGCGCGCCCAGCGAAAGTAAATCGAGTGACTTCTTCTTCGGAATTTCAAAACCTAGACTCACGACGTTCTCCTTAGAAACTCAACCCGGTCGCCCGGTCATAAGGCCCGAAGGCCACACTACACCAGCCTGAGGCAAAGCGAAAACCCCAGAAATTATGGCCGAAGCCCGAACTATACCAGCCCGGGCTAACCCGGTTACTACTTCGTTGCGGGATAGCGGGCTGAAGGTCCGATCACCCCGCCAGACCGCCCTGCTACAGCCCCAGAAACACCGGCTTGATGTGCCGCTCCCAAAGATTCGCGGTCACATTCTTCGCCACCACATCCTCATTGGCTTCCAGAGCCTCCAGGTACCGCGGCCCCAGCTTTGCCGCAATCTTGAACCCAACGTGAAGCAGTTGCCGGAAGCTGGGATTGTACGCCNNGCCGTCGGCAGCTTGCTGTCGTCGATGTCGATCACCGTCGCGTACGGCGCCGTCAACTCGTCCTTATGCGCCAACGCCTCCGCGTAGATCTCTTTCGCAATCGCCAGCCCGTTGCCGCCCGACTCCGCCAGCCCGATCAGCTCTTCCAGCCAGTTCGTCCCCGCCGTCTTCAGGTGAACGCCCGCGTTGAACTTCTTCGCGCCCTCGTAAATCGCCTTGTAGATCGAGAACTTGTCCGATCCCGAATGCACGCTCAGCTTCAGGTTCTCCGGCAACCCATACTTCTTGATCGCAAACGCAATCGCCGCCAGGTCCTCTTCGAACTCCTTGGCAAACTGCTTCACATCGCCCACATAATCCACGCCCTTGTTGAAGCGACCCGTGAACTTCGGCGCGATCGTCTGGATCGGAACCTTCTCGTCCGCAATCATCGCGAGAATAATCAGCAGCTCAACCGGCGTCTGCGGATAGTCCGTCTCATCCATCGAGATCTCCGGCACAAATCGCCCCGCGCCCTTGTTTTCCAGCAGCAGCCGATAAATCTCGCCCGCGTTTTGTACCGCCGCGAGAAACTTATTGGCAACACCCTCGACGAAGGCCTTGTCCGTCTTGAAAGGCTCGGAAATGCCTGGAATCGTGACCGTACCGATCAGCTCAGGATGCGCTGCGATGAACGCCTTCACGTCTTCCGGCTTGGCAGGCTGGCCGATCATGTCGGCCACGTCCAAGGTAAAGAAGTCGCTGGGATCGAGAAAGCGGTTCACCGTCTTCAGGTTGATGTGGTCGGCGTCCAGGAAGTAGGGCTTCGTCCATCCCAACTCCTTCACCGCTGCGTCCGCCGCCGCGCGCGTCTGCGTCGGCTCGGAGCCAATGATCGTGTGCTCCCGGTTGGACTTATTCCACACCGGCACCACCTCTACGCCGGCATCGACCGCCAACATACACGCCGCAAGCTGTGCCTTCGCCTGGTGAGCGAACCGATCGCCCACGCCAATCGAAAACTTCGGAAGTGTCAGATTCTCAACCACTGCTATGCTCATCGCCCTACCCCATCTCTTTTTCAGACCAACTGGTCTAACCAATTTGCAACCGACACAGGATACTGCTTCGCCCGCAAATGGAGCAAATCTGTGCCTCGCATCACCTCAGTTCAATGACGCAAGCATCCGCTTAGCATCTCCATCGACATCTTTGGGACTCATGAAGTTGGCCCGCAACGGAGTTCCCACAACGAAGCAGCTTAGAATCTGGGCACTCGGAATCTTATCCTTTCCGGGCATCGTTCCCTCAGCGCACAGCGACGGATACTTGCCCGAACTCAAATCAAATGTCTTCGGATTCGAGTAGTACGAGCTATTCCCATACTCGGCGGCAGACCCAGCCTGCGCTTCCCGCGCCGATTCCATCGTGTACGGTTCTCCCCTTCGCGTTCCCCGCGCGACCGTTCCCGTAACCCAGGGCCGGAACGGAATATACGCGCGGCGCAAGTTCACATATTCCAAGGGCTCCGCCTGTGACGGCGTGATTCGTGCCACCCATCCAAATGGGACCGGGATGGTGACACCCGCCACCTGCACCCGTTGATGCCATCGAATCGGGTTCGTATACCACCACAAGCCCGCACCCCAAAGCAACACAATCCCAACCCTAACCCACTTCTTCCATCTCGCCGTCACGCCCGCCCTCCATCCAGCGTTGGAAAACTCACCGTACGCCAAGCAGTTCCGACTGACGCAGCGGAAGCTCCGCCGACGATCCGCCAGCCTCAATCACAAACTCTCCCGCCGGCCGGCTCCACGCATCGTCCGCCGTCGAAAATGTTGAGAGATACAACGGATCAATCGGAATCGTCACCGTCTCCTTCGCACCCGCCGCCAGCGAAACCCGCTTCCACCCGGCCAGCTTGCGGAACGGTTCCCCAGCCGACGCCGGCAGCGTGACATAAACTTCGGCGATCTCATCCCCCGCCACTGCCCCAGCATTCCGCAGATCGAACGTAACGCTCTTCGCATTCGCATCGACCATCAAGTTCGAGTACGCAAATCGCGTGTACGACAGCCCAAAGCCAAACGCAAACAGCGGCTGCTTATTCTTCTCCTGAAACCACCGATAGCCGACCGCCATTCCCTCCACGTTGTAGTCCACGGGAAAGTCGCGAGCCTGGTTGCGTCTCCCGCCGCCGTCCGCGCCGTTGTTGCCCGTCGTTTCCGTCAGCCCGGTAACATGAGGATGCGGCAGATCGGCTTCCGTAGCCGCAAACGTGACCGGCAGTTTGCCCGAAGGGTTCACACGCCCAAACAGCACATTGGCAATCGCCTGTCCGCCACCTATCCCCGGAAACCACGACTCGACAATCGCTTTGACACTCGAAGCCCACGGCATGTTCACCGGACCGCCGTTTTCCAGCACAACAATCGTGTTCGGATTGGCAGCGGCCACAGCAGCGACCAGCGTATCCTGCTTGTCCGGCAGGCTGAGCGTGGCCGAATCCTGCCCTTCGGACATCCACTGCGTCACGAACACGACCGCGACTTGAGCGGACGCGGCAGCCTTTGCGGCTTCGGCTGGATCCGTACCGGCGTCGTAGCTGATTGTGGCGCCTGGCGCTGCCTGCTCACGGATATAACGCAGCGGCGACGATGGAAAATACACCGCCTTGCCCCAGATCGCTCCGCCGGGCTGTGCATCCAACGCGTTGCCGCCCGGTGCATCCACCTGAGCCGAACCGCCACCAGACAGCACGCCAACATCGGAATGCCCACCAATCACCGCAATGCTGCGAATCTTGCCGGCAGAGAGCGGAAGAACTCCGCCCGCATTCTGCAGCAGCACAATGCCCTCTTCCTCGATCTTCTGCGCATCGTCGCGCCCACGGAATGGATCGACGACGCTCTTGACGGGAGGCTGGTCGATTTCGCCGCTCGCGAACATGCTGCGCACGATGCGATGCACCATGTCGTCGAGCCGCGCCTGCGGCACGTCGCCCTTGATCACCGCCTGCTTCAGCGGCTCACTAAGGTAGTTGTCGTCGCCTGGCTGATCCATATCGAGCCCCGCAAGCGCCGCCTTTACCGTCGAGTGCGTTCCCTCCCAATCGGACAACACGAAGCCCTTGAAGCCCCAATCGCGCTTCAGCACCTGGTTCAGGGTGAAGTCGTTCTCGCACGCGTAGTCGCCATTCACGCGATTGTAGGCACACATGACGCCGGCCGGATGCGCGAGGCCGATTGCGATCTGGAAGGCAAGCAAATCGGTCTCGCGCAGCGCACGCTGGTCCAACTGAGCGTTGAGCGTATTGCGGCCGGTCTCCTGGTCATTCATGACGTAGTGCTTGATATCGCCCATAATATGATTCGACTGCACGCCGCGCGCGAGTTGGCCCACCATCGTGCCTGAAAGAATCGGATCTTCGCTGGAGTACTCGAAGTTGCGGCCATTGCGCGGCTCGCGGATCAGATCGACTCCGCCACCGATGGACATGTTGAAGCCCTGATCGCGCAACTCGCGGCCAATCACCGAGCCGTAGAGAAACGCAGCGTCCGGATCCCACGACGCCGACATACCGATCACAGACGGAAGCAGCGTGGCGTAGCGGCTATCCCACGCTGCCATGCGCACACCAACGGCGGAGTCCGCAAGATTAATGTCCGGCAGATGCAGCCGCGGTATTCCCGGCACAAACCCCGCGCCGCCATTATGTCCCGGCGCGACGCGCGAATCCTTGCGCAACACTCCCCATCCGTCACCGTGAACAAGTTGAATCTTCTCATCCAGCGTCATCTCGTGGATCATCAGGTCGGCGCGTGTGTCCGGATCGAGTGATGAATCCATCCAGGCCTGTTGGACCGCGGGCTGCCGAACGGAAGATTGCGCAGCAGAAGGCTTCGGCAATTGTGCGATTGCGTCGCTTGTACGACAGAAGGCTGCAAAGAGGCAGGCAAGCAATGCTGTGCGGAAGATGCTCATCGGGTGAATGGTTCCTTTCACAGGAGACGCGCCTAGTATACGGCGCCGCCCCAGCAAGTTATCTCCAATGGATGCACCAACAACATCGTCTTCAGCGGTTCCGGCGGAACTTAGGATGCAATTCAGTGTTTATAACGTCAAACAATCTTCAGGCCCAGGGCCGGAAGAATTGGCACGTCGGCTTTAGACATGGCCGTTATTTTGTGTGAAGCTATGTTTGGGCTAAGGGGGGAAAGATGGGACTCCAGATTTGTAGGTGTCTTTCCTGCGCTGCCGGGTTTTCAAGATCGCCTCTCGGTTCCGCATCAAGCTTCACTCCGCTTTCCTCCGCAACTGATCGCAGGCATAAGAGAGTTGCGCTGAGAAGTCTGGCTGCAGTGGCAGTTGTGGTTCTGCTGTCGTCAGCGCCGAAACTTCTGCTCGCACAGCAGATGTACCCTGCGCAACCGGGATATTCACAAAGCGCGCCATACTACGGACAGTACACGCCCCCAGTTCAGCGATCCGCCTACGGGCAGCCCCAAACGTATGGGCAGCAGCCATATTCTCAACAGCCTTACTCCCAGGCCTACACGCCGCCATCATCGGGCTACGGCTACGGGCAGGGATATCCGCAGCAGCCGTACGCACAACAGCCCTATCAGGCGCCCGCGCAAGGCTATCCGCAGCAATATCCCCAGCAAGCTTACGGTCAGGCTCAATCGAACCAGCAGTCGCTGAATGCTGACCAACTCGAGCAGTTAGTCGCGCCGATCGCTCTCTACCCAGACACGCTGGTCGCGCAAATGCTCGCCGCGTCCACCTATCCCGCACAGGTGATGGATGCCGACCGCTGGCTCCAGTCGCAGGGAAATGCGTCCCCCTACCAGATCGCAGGCGGAGCCGACGTCCAAAACTGGGACCCTAGCGTGAAGGCGCTCACGGCATTTCCGCAGGTGCTTGCGGAGATGGACCGCAACCCGCGTTGGACGACCGACCTTGGCAACGCCTACTACAACCAGCCTCAGGACGTCCTTGAAGCAGTGCAAGTGATGCGGCAGCGAGCCCAGGCTGCGGGAAATCTGCAAAGCTCTCCGCAGGAACAAGTGAACTACGACCAGGGCGCGATTGAACTCACTCCGCCCAATCCGCAAACGGTCTATGTGCCGAACTACAACCCGTGGAGCGTTTACGGAGACCCGGTGTCTCCATATCCAGGATTTTCACTGGCAGGCGCGCTAGGTTCATTCTTCGATTCAGGGCTAGGCTCATCCGCGCTGCAGTATGGGCTTGGAATCGCGATGGGCGCATTCAATCACACCCCCTGGGGCTGGCTCGGCTGGGGCCTGAACTGGTTGACGCAATCAGTTCTTTTCAATCATTCGGACTACGCCTCGCACAGCACGACGGTCGCTGATTGGGGCCTTCCGCGCGGAGGAATGCGCGCCTTTGCCGGCCAGGGCGGAATGGGCGGCCCGCGAAACGGCTATGGCTACGCCAGGTCAGGCGGCGGATACGCCGGAGCATCCGGACCGGGAGCAATCGCGCGACCCCGGGACAGCTACACGCCCGCAGATCGCTACAACCGGCAGGCGCCGCAGTCTTACAACAGGCCCACAATGGAGGCCTTCAACCGCACTCCCGCGCCGATCAGCAGGCCTCAGACATACGCCCCCCGTTCGGAGAGCCGTCTAGCGTACGGACCCGAGGCTTATGGCGGCACACAACGCGGCTACGGCAACCCTATGCAGGCGTACCGCTCACCGTCGGAAACATTCCAGCATAACGATTTCGGCGGACGAAACTCTGGGTCGTTCGCCACCGAGAAGGCGCCTAAGTCCGGCGGATTCCACTTGTTCGGCAGCGGCAACCACGAGCCCAAGATGTCTGGCAGTCAGAAGAATTTCGCCTTCAACAACCATGAGCCAAAGATGTCCGGCGGTGGAAGATTCTTCGGCGGCGGCGGACACGAACCGAAGATGCCCAAGATGTCCGGCGGCGGAAAGAGCTTTAGCGGCGGCGGTCACTCCAGCGGAGGCGGACACTCCAGCGGAGGCGGTCACTCCAGCGGACACAGCAGCAGCAAGCACCACTGGTAACCCACCCAGCGCCTCGGCTTTGCACGCCCGGCGCGAGTAGAATCATCGGCATGAGTCTTTTTTTTGGATCGGGTTCGCCGACCACCGAATTCTCCCCGGCGGACGTCAAAGTCGCCCTGTTCTCTGCTCTCGACAAGCTCGGCACGCGCAAGAAAGTCCTCGCAGTGCCGCCCGACTTTACCCGCATGCACTCCATGTCGGGCCAACTCACCGAGTACGCCTGGAACTACTATGGCGACGCGCTGACCGACGTCCTGCCGGCCCTGGGCACGCACAAAGCGATGACCGACCACGAGATCCAGACCATGTACGGCCCCACCCCGCGGGACCTCTTCCGCGTCCACGATTGGCGCAACGACATCGTCACCCTCGGCGAAGTCCCCGGCGAATTCGTCCGCCAGGTCAGCGAGGGCAAAGTCGACTACTCGTGGCCCGCGCAGGTGAACAAGCTGCTGCGCGACGGCGGCCACGACCTGATCCTCTCCATCGGCCAGGTGGTGCCGCACGAGGTCGTCGGCATGGCCAATTACAACAAGAACATCTTCGTCGGCACGGGCGGCGTCATGGGCATCCACCGCAGCCACTTCCTCGGCGCCGTCTACGGCATGGAGCGCATGATGGGCCGCGCGGACACTCCGGTACGCCGCGTGCTGAACTACGCGAGCGACCACTTCGCGCAGGGCCTCCCCATTGTCTACGTGCAGACCGTGGTGAGCAAGAACGCCGCCGGCAAGCTCGTCATCAACGGCCTGTACATCGGCGACGACGTCGAGTGCTTCGAACGCGCGGCTGAACTCAGCATGAAGGTCAACTTCCTCATGATGGACCGCGAGATCCACAAGGCAGTCGTATTCCTCGACCCGCACGAGTTCAAGAGCACCTGGCTGGGCAACAAGAGCGTCTACCGCACGCGCATGGCTCTGGCCGACAACGCGGAACTCATCGTCCTCGCGCCCGGCGTCCACGAGTTCGGCGAAGATCCGACCATCGACAAGCTCATCCGCAAGTACGGCTACTGCGGCACGCCCGCGACGCTGGAGGCAGTGAAGAACGACCCCGCGCTGGCCGGAAATCTCTCAGCCGCGGCCCACCTCATTCACGGGTCGAGCGAGGACCGCTTCACCATCCGCTACTGCCCCGGCCACCTGACCCGCGAGGAGATCGAGGACGCGCACTTCAAATACGGCGACCTCGCCGAGTACACCGCGAAGTACGATCCGGCCAAGCTGACGGACGGCTGGAACGTGGTCGACGGCGAGGAAATCTTCTACATCTCCAATCCTGGACTTGGACTTTGGGCCTATCAGGGCCGGTTCAAGGACTAGCCTCGCATAGTGCAAAACGAACCACCCCCGTCCCCAGGCCTGTCTCCTTTGGCATCTGATAACGCAGGTGTGCTCGATAGCTATATAGTTGTTCCGGTCGCAATCCTGCCGTGCGCTAACGAAATACATCAGGCGCCGACCCGGTTGTGATTGCGCTCCAGCGGGCATCGAATGCACCAAGGGTGATTGGCAAGCGATACTGATTCAAGCAAGCAGAGGCATCTGAAAATGGAATTTCACATCTCCCGCGCCGTCCGCGAAGCAGCCCAGGTCGACGACCTGCTATTCGGCTACTCCGGCAACGTGGTCTTCGCCAATGTATCGGCGAGCCGGAAGCTAGCCGAGGCGCTGAACAAGGCCCGCGGTCCGAACGCCGATCCAGCGGGCGCGATCAACGCCGGCGCCATGTTTGCGATGGGCCTGATCGACGAACTCAGCCATGCGCTGGTCGCCCGCTACCGCAGGGAGATCGACCCCACCGTTCTCTCCGAGGCAGTCCGTTGGTTCGCCGCGCAGACCGAGCCGGAGAAGCTCGAACGCCTGCTCCTGACGTTCACCGAGCAGTTCCCCAACGTCGACGTGTTCCGCGGAAAGGTCAGCGCCGACAAGTGGCTGCGTGGCAAGACCGACGGCGTTCCCAACCGCGAGATCGCCCTCGAAGAACTCCTGATGCTGTGGATCGCGAACATCAATCCAGCGTTCAAGCCCTTCCACACGCTCTTCGAAGACTCGGGATTGAAGCAGCACACCGTCTACCCCAACGTTACCTCCGCCTTCCCCAACTACTTCAGCACGCGTCCTCCGATTGCGCCCGAGATCGGCAGCCTCTTCGACGCTCTGCGCGCGCCCTCACTGGCGTCGCCCGACTCGCTGATCGGACAGCTCGACTTCATCCGCGAGCGCTGGGCGCCCTACCTGGGCGACGACCTCAAACGCATCCTGCTGGCCATCGACGTGCTCCGCGAAGAAGACCTCGCCATCTGGATGCGCTTCCACCCGCCCGGCCCCGACGAGTTCCGCCACGGCGCGCCGACCTGGGGATCGATGGGCTTCGTCGGTGATGAGTTCATCGGCTACGACGAGTTCCGCCGCAAGCGCTACGCTCCCGGCTACCAGTCGCCGCTCGACGAATACGAAGCCTTCTCCGCCGACCAGGCCTGGATGCCCAACGTCGTCCTGATGGCCAAGAGCACCTACGTCTGGCTGGAGCAGCTTTCGAAAAGATATCTCCGCCACATCTACCGCCTCGACCAGATCCCGGACGAAGAGCTTCACCTGCTCGCAGCCCGCGGCATCACGGGCCTCTGGCTGATCGGCCTGTGGGAGCGCAGCACCGCCTCACGCACCATTAAGCGGCTGCGAGGGCACCACGACGCCGTCGCCTCCGCCTACTCGCTGAAGAACTACGACATAGCCGAAGACCTTGGCGGATGGGCAGCCTACGACAACCTGAAGCATCGCGCCGCCCACGCCGGCCTGCGCCTCGCCAGCGACATGGTCCCCAACCACATGGGCATCGACTCGCCCTGGGTCATCGAGCACCCCGACTGGTTTATCCATCGCTGGGAGAGTCCCTTCCCTGCCTACAGCTTCAACGGCCCCGACCTCTCCACCGACAGCCGCGTCGAGATCAAGATCGACGACCACTACTACGACCAGACCGACGCCGCGGTCGCCTTCCGCCTGCGCCATCACTCCGACGGAAGCACGCGCTACATCTATCACGGCAACGACGGCACAACCTTCGCGTGGAATGACACCGCGCAGCTCGACTACTCGAAGGCCTACGTGCGCGAGCACGTCATTCAGACCATCCTGCACGTCGCGCGTCTCTTCCCCATCATCCGTTTCGACGCCGCCATGGTCCTTGCGAAACGCCACGTCCAGCGGTTGTGGTTTCCGCTGCCGGGTGCGGGCGGTTCCATCCCTTCGCGCGCCGAGAACTCCATGTCGCAGGAGGAGTTCGACGCGCTGATGCCGAGCGAGTTCTGGCGCGAGGTCGTTGATCGAGTCGCCACCGAAGTCCCCGGCACCCTGCTGCTGGCCGAAGCTTTCTGGCTGCTCGAGGGGTACTTCGTCCGCACGCTCGGCATGCATCGCGTCTACAACAGCGCCTTCATGAACATGCTGCGCGATGAAGAAAACGCGAAGTACCGCTCCTACCTGAAGAAGACCATCGAGTTCGATCCCGACATCATGAAGCGCTACGTCAACTTCATGAGCAATCCCGATGAGCGCACCGCCATCGACCAGTTCGGCTCCCAGGACAAGTACTTCGGCGCCTGCACGCTGCTCGCCACGCTGCCCGGCCTCCCCATGTTCGGCCACGGCCAGATCGAAGGCTTCACTGAGCGCTACGGAATGGAGTTCAAGCAGGCGCGCATGGATGAGCGCCCGAACGAAGACCTCGTCGCGCGCCACCAGCGTGAGATCGCCCCGCTGCTCAAGAAGCGTTACATATTCGCGGGCAGCTCGGACTTCACCCTCTACGATTTCTGGAACGGCTACGGCAATGTCGACGAAAACGTCTTCGCCTACTCCAACCGCTTCGGCAACGAGCGCTCTCTCGTCCTCTACAACAACAAGTACGACAGCACTCGCGGCACCATCCACGTCTCCGCGGCCTACATGGACAAGGACAGTGGCTCGTTGCGCCAGCGAAACCTCGCCGACGGTCTCGGCCTGGCCACCGGCGAATCAATCATCATCGCCTACCGCGACACCCACGGCCTGGAGTACCTTCGCCGCGCCACCGACATCCACTTTCGTGGCCTAAGCTTCGATCTGCGCGGCTTCCAGTGCGTCGTCCTGCTCGACTGGCGCGAACTGTGGCCCAACGCCGAATGGCCGTGGGACCGCCTGTGCGACACGCTCAACGGCGCCGGCGTCGCCAACGTCCACGACGAGATGGCACTGCTACGCATGCGCCCGCTACACGACGCGCTACGCGAGGCAATCAGCCCCGCCAACGTCCAGCTGCTTGCCCAGGTCGCGGCCGAGTTTGCCGGCTATAGCATCGTGCCGGAATCGCCGAGCATTGCCGTCGCAGCCGAAGAAACGAGCCGCGCAGTCGATGGAGCGGCCGATCCGCAGCCATCGAGACTGAACAGAGCACAACTCGATCGCCTGCGAGCAGTGTCCGACAAAAGCCGCCAGTTCTCCGACCGGATCGCCGAGAATATTCCTGAGGAGAGCCGCGCATCGAAGAGCAGCGCCGACGGGTTGGCCTCGGCGCGAGCCAGCCGCTTACCTCTACCTGCGACCGCTCCGAAGCCCGACTACATCGAAACCGTCCGCGCCAGGTTAGCCGCCGCCGCGCGCTTGCCCGCTCTAGCCAAGACCTTCTCCACCGATTGGCCCGCCAAGTCACGCCCCGTACTACCCGGCAAGGATCCAGCCAGCCGCCAGGAACGCACCTGGGCCCCGATTCTCGCATGGATCCTTCTGCGCAGCCTCCCTGCAAATGTGGATCGCGTCGAACTCTTCGACCGCCTGTTGCTGCGCCGGGCACTCGCCGACATCTTCGCCACAATGGGCATGGACGGCGAGGCCAGATGGCAGGCCGCCGCGCAGGTGCGCCTGCTGCTCGCCAAACAAGCCGCATCGCCCGATGCAATCCAGTCCGAAGCATTCTGGGGAGACTCCGACGTGCGCTGGCTAGCAGGTGTCAACGTGGCGGCCGGTGTCACGTACTTCAACCAGCAGCAGTTCGAAGAACTCCTCACCTGGCTGCAACTCCCTGCGCTGCTCGAAATCGCCCGCACCGGTGCCGCCCAGGTCGAAGCAGGCCAACCCGCCGGGATCGCCGAGATCGAGTCTTCCGTCGCGGCCGCGCACGAAGCCGCGGAGGCCGCTGGCTATAACCTCGAAGCCTACTTCGCTTCGTTCAAGCCGCAACCTGTCCTGCCCGGAGGAACGGGAGAATCGCGCTAGCAATGCCCGCGCGCCTCATCCTCAACGCCGACGACTTCGGCCTCACTCCCGGCGTCAACCGCGCCATCGGAGAACTTAACTCAGCGGGCGTACTCACCTCCGCAACGCTGATGGCAAACGGCGCGGCATTCGAAGACGCCGTCATCGTCGCCCATTCCCACCCCACGCTCGGCGTCGGTTGCCACATTGTCCTCACCGACGGAATCCCCGTCTCGCCGCCCGAGATAATTCCCAGCCTGATCGGCGCCGACCGCAAATCCTTCCGCCCATCCTTGCTTGATTTCCTCCAGGCACTCTTCCGCGGTCGAATCCGCGAAGAGGACGTCGCCCGCGAAGCCCTCGCCCAAATTCAGAAGCTCCAGCGCGCTGGCATCGAGATCACCCACCTCGACACGCACAAGCACACACACCTCTTCCCCACCATCACCCGCCCGCTCCTGAACGTCGCCGAAAGCACATCGATCCACGCCATCCGCAACCCATTTGAGCCGAACTGGAGCCTGTCGCTCGATCACGGGAGCAGCACGCGTCGCCTGGCAGTCAAACTCATCGGACGCCTCCGCCCGCGCTTCGAAGCCACTCTTCATCTCCACCAAGGCCGCATCCACACCACCGGCGGAACAGTCGCAATCTCAGCCACAGGCCAACTGGACGCCGCCACGCTAGCCGAAGTCCTACGCGCCCTGCCACCCACCGGCACCTACGAACTCTGCTGTCATCCCGGATACAACGACCGCGACCTCGACGCCGTCACCACACGCCTCCGCGCCCACCGCGACATCGAGCGCGAAGCCCTCCTCAGCGAAATTCCCAAGATCCTCACCCAACCCAACGCGCCCCAACTCATCCACTACGGCAGCCTGGGCACATCCGGCTAGAAAGCCCTACGCGAAACAGACCTCTTCGCTTTCTTTCGCAACCGCCGGCTCGCATCCAGTCATCAGCAGCGAAACCACGTCGGCAGCGCTGTAGTCCGTACGGCCCGGCTTCAGGAAGCGCGAGACCGTGTACAGATCATCCCCCGCCGTAATCAGCGGATACTCCATGCGTCTTCCGTTCCTCACCTGCTGATAGCCCAGGTTCGCAAGCAGCCCGTTGCAGACGCACTTTCTGCCGACTGTGTCCTCCACGTTGCCACCCTTCGCAACATAGACACTCACCGGTTCGCTGGCGCAACGATAGCCAACGCTGCCATCCGGAGTTCGGTACGGCTCGCGCAGGAAGCCAAGGTCGCAGATGCGCGGCCTCTCGGCGTAGACATCAGCCTCCGAATTAGTACCTTGCAGCCGCGCCACCTTGAATGGAAATCCCGTTGGCGACGCCAGCGGATCGGTGAACACGCTCGCCTCGCCCGCAATCACCCTCGCAAGCAAAGCGTGTTTGAAGTCCTCATGCAGGCCAGACTCGTTCGCAAACTCAAACGCCGTCCCCACCTGCACGCCCGCGGCTCCTTGCGCGAGCGCTTCCCTCACCTTCTCCGGATGCCCATATCCTCCCGCCAGCCAGAACGGCACGCCCAGCTCGCGCAGCTTCCCAATATCGATCGCGTCGCGTTCCCCATAAATCGGTTCGCCCAACTCCGAAAGCTGCAGCTTCCCGCGCGGCGGAGCGTTGTGCCCCCCGGCCGTTCTCGTCTCAACCACCAGCCCATCCACACGTCCGTTCGCCTTCTTCAGCATCGTGCTGGCCAGCGTGTTGGACGAGACGATGGGCAGAAACTTCGGCCGCGTCAGCGGAGCCAGTTCGACCTCGATGTAGTCGCGCGGATCGAAGCGCGCGATGTTGTCGTCCCCCTCCTGCGCGCCGATCACATGAATCGCATACTCCGCGGACTGATGCGTTACAAAACGGTCGAGCACGCCGGGAATCTTCAGCGGAATCCCCGCACCCATAATGACGTATTCCACCCCACCCAGCATGGCGCCATAGATGCAAGGAAGATGAGCAGACTGGATCTTTTCCAGAAAATTAATTCCCACCGGATTCTTGTGACCCTGCCGAGCAAGGAACACTTCAACGAAGTTAGCCACGATACATAACTCGACTAACTCGCGCGGATTGTCGATCGAAAGCGGAGGAACCGGAAGATACGGCGTCCGTTCAGCCTTGCCGCCGGGTATGAAGTACCGCGCCCACACT
The DNA here is from genome assembly GCA_003133205.1 of Granulicella sp. The sequence goes on from PKWK01000178.1 coordinate 18,134, forward strand.
CGCTCGGCCACCGGAGGATAGGGAAACGCATCCAACCCGCGCCGCATGTGCCCACCGGGATCGCCATCCTGCAGACGCCGCGCAAGGATCTGATCCAGCGCAGTCCCCGATACCAAGCCAAGTTGACCGAGACGCGACACAGCCTGGGCCAGCCGCCAAGTCGATACACCCGCACCCATTCCACCTTGAATTACTACCGGTTCACTCATAGTTTAATTATTCGCCAGGTTGAGTTGGTCGATCGTATTAGTTTTGTAACCTTCACAACATAGTCACCCCGTAACGGATCGTCACACATACCTCACAACCGCGATGTGACCTACGTCACTGCAAGCCCCAGGGCGAACTACTACTCTGACTATGCGTATAGACTTCAACTTGTTCCCTAGGGCAAGAATCAGAGCGGGCGTCGCGGAGCAATGGCGAAGGAACATTTTGATCCAGGCACTAATAGCCCTATGAACAAGACTGTCATCATCGGCGGCGGCATCGCAGGTTTGGCAACTGCGTTCTACCTGCAGGAATCCGGCTCGGTCGACTTCATGCTGATCGAATGCTCGCCCCGCTGGGGAGGGAAAATTACCTCCGCGGAGCAGGATGGCTTTCTTGTCGAAGGCGGGCCCGATTCATTCATCACCCAGAAGGCGGCTGCTCTCGATTTGTGCACCAGGCTTGGTCTGGGCGACCAGTTAGTCGGCTCTAACAGCGGAAAGCACGCAACCACTTATGTCTGGAGCGACGGGCGCCTCCACCCCATGCCGGAAGGCATGATGCTGATGGCGCCAACGATGATTCTCCCCTTCCTGCGGTCGCAGCTTATCTCATGGCCCGGCAAGCTGCGCATGGGGATGGAGATGTTTGTCCCCAAAGCATCCGGCGATCAGGATGAAAGCCTCGCCGGTTTTGTCCGCAGACGGTTGGGTTCGGAGTTGCTCAACAAGATTGCCGGCCCGCTCATGGGAGGCATCCACGCGGCCGATCCGGAGAAGCTGAGTCTCAAGAGCACCTTCCCCATGTTCCCGGAGATGGAGAAGAAGCATGGCAGTCTCGTCCGCGCGATGATGAAGCGGCCGAAGCGGCACGCAACGCCCGGCTCCAAGCCTTTTCCGATGTTCATGTCCTTGCGAGGCGGCTTGCAGCGACTCTCCGACGCGATCGTCGCCCGGTTGCCTCAAGCAGCATTGCGGGCCGGCTGCTGTGTGCTGTCGGTCAGCCCCCACGGAAGCCGGTACAAGGTTGCCTTAAGCGATGGGACGTCCATCCTGGCGGATAACATCGCCTTCGCCACTCCCTCCTACGTAACGGCCGACCTGGTCCAGCAGATCGATCCCATGCTCGCATCCCGCTTGCGAGCGATTCGGTATGTATCGACAGCGACGGTTTCGCTTGGATTCCGGCGCAGCGACATCCACCATCCCATGCAGGGAGCCGGCTTCATCGTGCCGAAGAGCGAGGGCCGAAAAATCACCGCGTGCTCCTGGTCTTCGGAGAAGTTCAAACATCGCGCTCCCGACGATTGCGTTCTCCTTCGCGTCTTCATCGGCGGCGCGCTGGCAGAGGATCTCGCCGAGCAGGACGAGCCCGCGCTGGTGGAACTCGCTCGCATGGAGTTGCGGACCATCATGGGAATTACCGCGACTCCAGTCCTGGCCAGGGCCTATCGCTGGCCCAAAGCCAACCCGCAATATGACCTCGGACACGCATTGCGGATCAAGGAAATAGAACAATTCCTCACAGGTTTTCCCGGCTTGTATCTTGCAGGCGCAGCCTACCGCGGGTCCGGCATTCCGGACTGCATTCAAAGTGGCGTGAAGGCCGCAAGCGCAATCGCCAACCGAGCCCACGCCAACACTCCCTACCGGGACGAACACTCGCCCGTTTGCATTGGATCTTAGGAGAACACGCAAATGCGACCCATCGACGTCAGAGCACTTGCCCCCGCACCACACCCGCACGCGCATCGTGCCGCGCACCACGACTACTCCCGCAATCCCATGCTCGTCTATTGGGAGATGACCCAGGCCTGCGGTCTCGCCTGCCGCCACTGCCGCGCCGAAGCCATCTCCACGCCCAGTCCCGACGAGCTCAACCACGCCGAGAGCATGAACCTCCTGCAGCAGCTCACCGCCTTCGACACGAAACCGCACCTCATCCTCACCGGCGGCGATCCTCTCGAGCGCACCGACCTCTACGAGATCATCGACGAGGCGCGCCGCCTCGGCCTCACCGTCTCCGTCACTCCCGCTGCGACGGCCGAACTCACCACGGAGGTCCTGTCCAAGCTCAAGGCGCACGGAATCGATAGTCTCGGCCTCAGCCTTGACGGCTCCTCCGCTGAACGCCACGAAGCGATTCGCGGTGTCGCCGGTTGCTACGAATGGACCATCAACGCAATCCGCAATGCCGCGGAACTCGGCTTCCCCATCCAGGTCAACACGCTTGTCTCGCAGGAGACCGCCGACGATCTGCCGGCCATCTACGAACTCCTCAAGAGCTACAAAATCATGCGCTGGAGCCTCTTCTACCTGATCGCGGTTGGCCGCGGCAAGGAACTCCAACCGGTCACTCCAGAGCACGGTGAAGAATTGATGCACTGGACTCACAAGCTGGCCGAGGAAGCGCCTTTTGCCATCAAGACGACGGAAGCGCCCTCCTATCGCCGCGTCGCCCTGAACCACATGCGCGAGGCTGGCCGCACCGCTGCCGAGATCGAGCGAACCCCGGTCTATCGCGGCTTCGGAATTCGCGATGGCCACGGCATCATGTTCGTCTCCAACCAGGGCGACATCTACCCGGCCGGATTCCTGCCGCTCGTGACCGGCAATGTGCGCGTGAACAAGCTGGTCGACGTCTATCGCGACTCCCCCATCTTTCAGTCGCTGCACAATCCCAGCACGTTCCGCGGAAAATGCGGCGTATGCGAATACCGAACCCTCTGCGGCGGCTCACGCGCACGCGCCTTCGCCTACAGCGGCGACCCGTTAGGAAGCGACCCCTTCTGCGCCTACGAGCCCAGAAACGCCGCAGCGTCCCAGTCAGCAACCGACGCAGCCCAAAAGATCCTCGCCGGCACCTACTGACACGCTGCTGCCGTTGTCAGTTCTGCTGTGGTCGACCCCCGCGGTTGCGTATTCCTGCCGTTGCCCGTTCTTGCTGTCATCCTGAGCGCAGCGAAGGACCCCCGTATTTTGCCTTTCGGCTTTGCCGTTGCCCGTTCTTGCTGTCATCCTGAGCGTAGCGAAGGACCCCGAGGCTCTCCACCCACCAAAACCGCTCGAACCGAAACCCCATAACCGAACCCACCGCATCCACCACGCCAGCGGCTCACTTCAAACGGTTCTATCGTAACTGCCGCCACAGGGCCACACAACCATCTGCTTCTTCGCAAGGCAGTCACGATAGAACACTAACGTTTTCCGGGAACTTCGCATTCCAATTCGATTGTTCCCGCCGACGTTTAGTCCTGCGGATCAAGTCTGAAGTAGTTTTACGTATCACTTCTGATGTGGCCACGATTCCGATTGGGCTCAAGCCGCGGTGACATACACGGGGCCGAAAAAGCGAATGAATTCCACGCAGTGTCAGACGTAGATGTGAATTCGATTCTCGTGCCATACGACCTCTTTATGACTCCCTTACCGATTCTTAACATCGACGGGTGACATACTCCTTTCAGCTCACCTTTGGCGAAACCTTGCGAGCCGACATCGGGATGAATGGATATAGCGCGGTTCAGTATCTGCTGTTTGTCGCGATTGTCACCGCACTCGTCAGCCCTCTGGGCGGGTATATGCACAGGGTCTTTACCCGGCAAAGAACCGTGCTGGATCGCTTATGCGGTCCAGCGGAACGATTGATTTATCGCCTTACCCCACCCCACGGCTACCGCTCCGCCGTAGCCTACGACGCCGCCGCCAAAACCTGGATCACCGTAGGA
>PKWK01000304.1 GCA_003133205.1 Granulicella sp.
ATGGAGTTTTGGCGAGGGACAGGCAGGTGATCCTGCCTGAGGCTACGATGCGTTGGGCACCCGGCGCGAGCGGCCGATCACGCTATTTCCAGATAGGCGCGAAATGGTCGTCCGATCTCGTACCTTCTCTCGTGGCCCGAGGCGGCTATGTAATTCTCGCCTAGAACTTTATTCCTTTTCAATTCTCTTACTTCTTCCGAGAAGGCGAAAACGTCTGTATTCGTCTCGATCCCCAGGAATGAAAGCTTCAGTAGATGTTCAACGGCATAGTCGACCTTCTCGATCGGTAAGCCGTTGGCGCGAGATACAATCTGTCTCGCCTCTACCTCGGAGATGATTGCCGCGCTTCCACTGAATTGGAAAAGCACATCTTCAAGCTGAGGAATTGAGATGCCGTTTTCGACCAGAATCGAGTCGAGCGCATATTGTGCATACTCCTTTTCAGCGTCAAGGATGTCTTTTTCTTCGACTCGGTCGTGCTTTCGGTTCACGGCGAAAGAGACAGCGGCCTTGACGAGAAACACGATGTCGCGCGGTCGCTTTAGGATCTGACGCACGAGATATTCGCGGGTGGGTATGCCTTTCACCTGCGGACAGAAATACTTGTGCCACATGACCGCCGGATCGCTTCCTGGGCCATGTGAAGCGACATAACGCTCCTCGATTACGCGCAATAGCAGCTCTTCGTCGTCCCATCTGAGCCGCGTGTAGGAAAGCTTGTCGGGTTCTCGCGCTGCCGCGAGCACCTTTTCAAAGATGTCGCTTCGTAGGAATATTGCGCTGCTAAAGCTGGAGGCCGGCCGGCTTTTCTCCGATCGATTTAGTTCTTCTCCAACCCTTTTTGCTGCAGTCAGGAGCCCAAGTAAGAACTCAGCTAATTGCTCAAGGTCTGCGCTCTTTGTCCACGACTTGTCGAGGTTGTCTACGAGAAGAATAACCTTAGCTTTCTTGCTAAGAACTTTCCCAAGGACCGTTCTTAGCTTTGACAGTGCTCCGTTATGAAGTGTCTCTGAAATACCTCGCCGGAAAATCTCGCCGCTCTCATCCACCGGCACGGCTGCGAGGAGCCGCACCATCCTTTCAAGCCTTACGGCAAAATCGCCCGAGAAGACCTGTTTTTCGTCTTCCAAAAGCTCGACGAGTTCTTGTGCGTCGGGTTCGGCTAATAGCCATGTAGCATTTAGGTTGATTTGCTGGGCGGCGGATCGGGCTAGCTCTGTATAGATCATGTACTTCCAAAGGCTCTCGATTACATAGCCCTTGTAGTCACGCGCCTTATAACTGGTAAACAAACGAACGAGTCCTTCGATCTCATACCCGACCGGTTTTATCAGACAAACGAGGTTTTGTTGATTCGCTCCGATCACAGATTCCGCATGGATCAGATTTGCTGTTTTGCCCATGCCCTTGCGTCCGACAAATACGCTTTGGGTCCCATTCACGATGTCAGCGCTGACCGTAGTCTCCACGAAGTAGTTATCCAACTGCGTGGCTTCGTCTTCGGCAACGAAGTCGCCTAGCTGCAGGTGGAAGCCTTTTAGTTCAGTGGCGCGCCTAAGAGACATTGCTCGATCAGCCTTGATGCTGGTTATTGTCTGCTCTTCTTTCCTGATGGGGAGCAGCCATTCGTTTGTCAGGTCGACGGCCTCGGACGGCGTGATATAGGTCTTCAGCGCGTCGCGATAATCGATGGGTGCTAGTAGGTCACTTTGTTCTGAGAGCATCAAAGTCGGCCGTCCGAACCCGTGGGCCATGCCCGCTACTAGCGCATATCTCGCATTGTGCAGCCGATATCCTTCCCTCGCAGAGCTTGAGAAATGCGCGAGCAGTCCCAAGGACTCCCAAAGTTGTTGCGCGTACCAATACGCTGGGCGGATCGAGGTCTCTTTGGGGTCGCTGATAGTAACAGGAACTTTGGAGTCTTCAAGCGCGCGACTCACTCTCACGCTCGCCTCTGTCTCGTGCCTGTCCTTCAAATAGAGGACGCGGCTCTCTGTGATCTGTTTTTCGAGAACTGGTTGAATTGATTCCCGCCAAATCGTCTTTTCAAGAGAAAGGTAAGGATTGTCTGTAAAGAAGGTACTGATGATTTGAGGGGAATTCTTATAGGGCGAAAAGCCAACCGTAGTAAGGACTCGAAGCTGGTCATACTCCTTTTTTGTATCTATATAACTATCGTCCCGGATCAACCACGTTCGTTTGTCGGTGGCAATCGCGTATCCAAGTTCGAACATGACATTTGCGTTGATTCCCGTGACGTCAGCGCAAAAGAAGTCAGCCTGATCGATCGCGGCGCAAATCTCCCCGATGATGACATGCCCATTGATGCTCAACTCCTCCCAGCTCTTGAGCTCTACGGTTTGAGTGGCGTTGATGGACTCGATCGCGGCCGTAATTGTGGGAGGGATACTGGGAGGAGAGGACGGATAAGCGAAAAAGCCGCGGGGACGCGATGAACCCCCAACTCGAGGTGACCAGCTAAACGGCTCGCCATTGCCCATCAGTGAACCTCATTCTCTGCTGCGAAGGGATAAGGTTGGGTCGGACGCATCGTGCATTTCTGCCACTCAAATCACTGTAACAGGGTGCCGTTTTCGGGTTGGGTTTTGGGGTATTCGGGGGGGGGATTCCTACGGCGGCGGCTACTTTGTCGTCGGCGTCGAGGTTGAGGAGTTTGACGCCGGAGGTGGAGCGGCCGGCGGAGCGGATGGTCTTGGCGTCGATGCGGATGATCTTGCCGAACTGGCTGATGAGCATCATCTCGGTGGTGTCGTCGACGAGGTTGATGGCGGAGACTTTGCCGATCTTGGGGGTGGTCTTCATGGAGATGACGCCTTCGCCGCCGGCAGAGGTTCGAGCATCTCCCCAACCCCAGAGAACCGTGACGCCTCAGAGGTGGCCCTGGGCCGGCCTCAATTCTCCGCCGTTCCCCTTTTCGCCCCGATACTGGCATTTCCCCGCCAATATCGCAACTATATATAGCTAGCCGGAAAATGCCGCCCCGGAGAAGACTGCGTGGCGGAAGAGGAGGGATTCGAACCCCCGATACCCTTTCGGGTACGCCAGTTTTCAAGACTGGAGCCATCAACCACTCGGCCACTCTTCCGTAGTCTGATGATAAATCACCCCGCCATCGCACTCCGAATCCCGGGTGCACAACGGAAGGAGGACGCGGCCGCCGCCGCGGCCCTCCGCCTATAATCGTGTCACTGACGGAGGTCTGTCTCGATGGGTGTAAGCGCAGGCCGGAGGAAGATCGTCAGCATTGTCCTCGGCTCCATCGCGGTTGTGCTGTTCTCCGCCCTCGCCGCGCTGAACGCCTTCAGCCTGAAGTTCCTCGCGCCTGCGACCATCAGTGACATTATCGTCTTCGCCGGGCTTTCGGCCGTCGTCTTCCTAATCTTCGTCGCGGTGCTCGTCATGCTTGTGCGCAACGTGCTCAAGCTCTACGCCGACCAGCGCAGCAACGTCCTGGGAACCCGCCTGCGCACCCGCATGCTCTGGGGAGCGGTGCTCGTCTCGCTGATCCCGCTGGTCTTCATGTTCCTCTTCAGCTACGGCCTGATGAACCGCGCCGTCGACCGTTGGTTCTCGCAGAATCCAAACGAGATGCGCGACGACTCGAATCGTCTTGCGCTTGAATTCGCCCAGTACACCTCGGCCAACGCCCGCGTCGAAGCTGAATCGGTCGCCGCCTCGCTGCCCGCAACGAACACCAGTGCAGGAGGCAACACTGCGAATGCCTCCGCGCAACGCCTGGTCCCGAAAACCGGCCAGGGTACACCGGGCAGCGACGCCATCGACACCGTCCTGCACCAGCATGAGATCACCCTGCAAAATGGCTTTGCCGTCGTGTACCGCGAAGGCCGGCCCATCGCTGCCTTCCACATGCCACGACGGACCGGCTCCCCCGCGCAGGTAAAGTCATGGCTCCCCGATCAAAGTTCAATTGATGAGGATGGCGAGGGCACGCCCGCCACGCCCCCCAGGCATAAGCCCGGCGACGATCGCGTGGTGGACGCTTCCATCGATGCAACTATCTTCGCCGCATCGCAGCGCAACGACCTCTTCTCCCTGGGCGACACCGACTACGCACTCGGCACCGCGGCGATCAAGCAGGGCGGCACCGTAGTCGTCGGCCTGCCCATGCCGTATGGGCTGTCCGCCACCGTAACCCGCTTCCAGACCGCCGTCGATGACTACCGGAAGGCATATGCTCAGCGCCGCCAGGTGCGTACCCTCTACATGCTGCTGCTGTTAATGATGACCAGCCTCGCCCTGTTCGCCTGCAGCTGGCTCGCACTCCACCTCTCGAAGCAGGTGACCAAGCCCGTGGAAGCGCTGGCCGACGCGATGCAGGCTATCGCCGCCGGGGACTATGCGCGCCGCGTAGGCGAGAGCGCTACCGAAGAGCTGGGCGAACTAGTCCGCAGCTTCAACCACATGGCCGCCGATCTCGAAGGCAGCCGCCGCGCGGTCGAGACCTCCAACCTGCAACTCTCGGCCGCCAACGCCACGCTTGAAGCACGCCGCGGCGAGCTCGAAACCATGCTCGAAACCATCCCCAACGGAGTCGCCACACTCGACACCCAGCGCCGGGTCGTCCTCGCCAACCGCGCTCTCACCGAGATGCTCGATCCTGGCGGACAGACGCCCTTCATTGGCACCGCGATCGAGGCCATCTTCCCCGCCGAAGCCATGGAGTCCCTCGACCACCTCCTTCGCCGCAGCCACCGCATGGGCTCCGCCTCCGGCGAGATGGAGATGACGGTCATCGGCAATGGCAACGGCCTCACCAACACAAAAATGTATCTCCTCGTCACGGTCGCGCTGCTCGAAACGGGATCTAGCTCCGAGCGCGTCCACCACGGCTATGTCCTCGTCCTCGAAAACGCCACCGAACTCCTCCGCGCGCAGAAGCAGTCCGCATGGAAAGAGGTCGCCCGCCGCGTCGCCCACGAGATCAAGAACCCGCTCACCCCCATCTCTCTCTCCGCGGAACAAATCCACCGCCACATCGAACGTCTCGGCGTCACGCTCGCCTCCGCCCAGGTCGAGTCGCCGTCCATTGCAGTCATCCGCCGATCCAGCGAAGTCATCTCCTCGTCGGTAGAAAGCATGCGCTCCTTGGTAGACCAGTTCGCCGCGCTCGCCGAGTTTCCCACCGCGCAGCCACGCCCCGCCGACATCAACCCCATCATCGAAAACTCGCTCGCCCTCTTCGCCGGCCGTCTGCAGAACATCCGCCTGGTCAAGCGCCTCGCGCCCGATCTTCCCCTCGTCCTCGCCGATCCCGAAGCCATGAAGCGCGCGCTCGGCAATCTCATCGATAACGCCGCCGAGGCCATGCAGC
>PKWK01000279.1 GCA_003133205.1 Granulicella sp.
TGCTGGGGCCGAATGGCGCGGGCAAGACGACCTGCTTCTACATGATCGTGGGGCTATTGCGGCCGGAGTCGGGACGCATTCTGGCGGATGGGGACGATATTTCTCGCCTGCCGATGTATCTGCGCGCGCGGCAGTACGGCATCAGCTATCTGCCGCAGGAGCCGTCGATCTTCCGCAAGCTGACGGTGGAGGAGAATATCCTGGCGGTGCTGGAGGCTCAGCAGTTGAGCTGGGAGAGTCGGCGCACGCGGACGGAGAAGCTGATCGAACAACTGAACCTCGGCCATGTGCGCAAGACGATGGGATATTCGCTGAGCGGGGGCGAGCGGCGGAGGGTGGAGATCGCGCGATGCCTGGCGATCGAGCCTGCGTTTATCCTGCTGGACGAGCCGTTCTCGGGGATCGATCCGATTGCAGTGCTGGAGTTGCAGGAGATTATTTTTGATCTGAAGGTGAATGGGATCGGCGTCCTGATCACCGACCACAATGTACGCGAGACGCTTTCTGTCACGGACCGCGCTTATATCATCAGCGATGGCAGGATTCTGTTCGCTGGGACGCCGGGAGAGTTGGGCCGGAACCCCGAGGTGAGACGCATCTACCTGGGCGAGAAGTTTTCCATGGACTAGAGCGTCTTCGCGGTTGGGATGGGTTTGGGAAGATCGCGCAGACGTCTCTAGTTGGGATTGGCTTGGATGGGAAAGCGCCCAATGCGCTGTTGTAGAGCGGGTTTAGAGTTGCGGAACAGATGTATTGCACCGCACAGACTGATTGCTTCTAAGGTGTTATTGCTTATCTCTGTGCGTCAGGTATAACCGAGGTTACAAACTCCGCGGCTCCGCGGAGGCACAGAGATTCTACACCCGGCACGAATGTTGCTGGGCGTTGTAGACTGTGGCCAAGTTACCCGGCAAGAGTGCAGAGGGTCAGCACGACCCATGATTCTCTTCCTGCACGTACCGTGGAGCAGCGAAGCACGATGAGGTCGAAGGATTGCTGCAGCCGAAGTTAAATTTGAGAGTCTCGCAGCGCCAGATATTGACTCCTGGGCTGGTGCAGATGGTCAGCGTCCTGGCTCTGAACAAGCTCGAGCTGAGGGAGATGATCAACACCGAGATGGTGGAGAATCCGGTGCTCGAGGAGGTTGAGGAGTCTGCGGTCACGATCGAGGAGATGGGGGGCCGCGAGGCGGAACGGGAGCGTTCGGCCGAGGAAGTGGCGACGGAGAAGGACCGGGTCGAGAAAGATCCGTTCGACGAGGTGGATTTTGGGAGCTACTTCCAGGATTATCTGGATCCCGGATTTCGGACGGCGTCCAACTTTGAAGACATTGAGCGACCCTCGTTTGAGAATTTTCTGTCGCAACCCAGCACTCTGACCGACCACCTGGACTGGCAGTTGGGCTCGATGAACCTTTCCTCCGAAGTGCGCCTGGCAGCGGACCTGGTGGTTGGCAATCTGAACGAGGACGGGTACCTGACGGCGACGGATGAGGAGTTGGTCGATGGCCTGGTGGAGGCGCGGGGGCCGGCGCGTGCTGAGCCGATTCCGTTCGAGCGCGGCATGAAGGCCAGGCCGGCCTGGGAGACGCATACTTCGGCGATGGGGACGGGGTTGGACCTCTCGGCGGCCGGTGGTGCGGGGAATCCCGGCGATGCAGGCGAATCCGATGAGCGCGCAGCGGCGTTGGCGACGGTGCGCGAAGCTTGTGCGATTATCCATCATCTTGATCCGCTGGGAGTTGGCGCACGCGATCTGCGCGAGTGTCTTCTGATCCAGATTACGGCTCAGCGCCGCGAGGCCGAGATTGTGTTGAAGCGTGCCCATGAGAAGGCGACGAATCGCTTTGGCCATCCGGCAGACGATCTTGTGGATTATGCGCCGGAGGAGGCGAGCCGCGAGCATGCTCCGGGCACTCATACGCCTGGGCATGCGGCTGGGCATGAGACTCTGAATGGCGCGTCGTCCCACAATGGCCACGCTCGCAATGGGGCGTCGCCCACAGGCCGGCCCGACGACATCTTTGAGATTGCTGCGCATATTGTGGCGAACCACCTGGCGCTGCTGCAGAAGAAGGACATGCGCGAGTTGACGCGGGGCTGCGGTCGAAGCGTGGACGAGGTGCAGGCGGCGGTGGACTTGATCCGCACGCTTGATCCGCGGCCCGGACAGCGCTACAACATTAGCGAGACGCGGTTGATCGAGCCCGACGTGGCGTTCGTCAAGCGCGATGGCGAGTATGTTGTGCTGATGAATGAAGAGGATATGCCCACGCTCCGGCTGAGCCACGCCTATCGCAAGATGCTGCGCGACAAGGCGGCGGAAAAGGATGTGCGCGAGTACGTCAAGGAGCGCTATAAGTCCGCCATTCAACTGCTGCGCAATATCGAGCAGCGGAAGAATACGATTGTGCGCACGTGCGAGGTGATTGTGCGGCGGCAGCAGGAGTTTCTGGAGCGCGGCGAGCAGGGTCTGCGGCCGATGATGATCAAGGAAGTGGCCGAGGAGATTGGTGTACACCCCTCGACCGTCAGCCGCGCGGTAGCCAACAAGTATGTGCATACGTCGCAGGGGGTGTACGAGCTGCGCTTCTTCTTCAGCGAGGGCGTGAACGGCCCTGAGGGCGGCGACCTGCCGCTGGTGCTGCTGAAGCGCAAGGTGAAAAAGCTGATTGAAGACGAAGATCCGCGCAAGCCGCTGACGGACGACCATCTGGCGGCGGAGTTGCAGCGGCAGGGTATCCGGGTGACCCGGCGGACGGTGGCCAAGTACCGAGAAGACATGCAAATTCCCAGTACCCACCAAAGACGTGTACGCTGATACCCACCTGAGGTGTATAAATCAGGCTGGACGACAAACGTGAGGTGAATGAATGATCATCGAGTACACGGGAAGACAGACAGTCGTCACGCAAAAATACAAAGATGAAGCCGCGGCAGGGCTGAGGGCAATTGAAAAGGTTGTAAGCGGCGCGACCAGCGCGAAGGTCATCCTGACGGTCGATAAGTATCGCAAGATCGCCGATGTCACCGTGAACCAGGGGAGCCAGAGCATGGTCGCCACCTGCGAGTCCGCCGACATGATGATGGCGCTTCGCGATGCCTTGGCGACGATTGAGCAGCAGGCGGTTCGCCAGAAGCAAAAGGCAATGAAAGGTATACGGCGCCCGCGGCCGGTGGAAAAGGACATGACCCTGGACGCATCCGGAGCAACTGCGGCAACGGCGTAGGCGAGAGATCGCCGTGGGCGGTTTTTCGGTGTAATGCTAGGATTCCTCCATGGCTCCGAAGCGTACGGCGAAGACAGCAAAGCATCCTCCCGAGCACGGCGAGTTGGTGATCCTGACCGGCATGTCGGGCTCGGGGAAGTTGTCGGCTCTGAAGGCGTTTGAGGACCTGGGCTACTACTCGGTCGACAACCTGCCGCTGGAACTGATTCCTCGGTTTGCCGACCTGGTTCGCCAGTCGGTCGAGATCGAGCGCGCGGCCCTGGTGGTGGATGTTCGCGAGGGCATGCGGCTGGATCGCTTTCCGGCGATTCTGAAGAAGGTGCGCAAGGTGCTTCCGACGCGGGTGGTCTTCCTGGAGGCCAGCGAAGAGGCACTGGTGCGCCGCTTCTCGGAGACGCGCAGGCCGCACCCGATGGGCCGCAGTCAGACGGTGGTTCAGGGGATTCGGGCGGAACGAAAGCGGCTGGATCCGGTGCGGAATGTCGCGGACATTGTGCTGGATACGACGAAGTTCAATGTGCATGAACTTCGCGCTCACATCAACTCGCAGTTTGCGCGCGGGTCGGATTCGAAGGGGCTGACCATCTCGTCGACCAGCTTCGGCTTCAAGAATGGTGTGCCTGCGGAGGCCGACCTGGTGTTCGATGTGCGCTTTTTGCCGAACCCGCATTTTGTGCCCGAGTTCCGAAAACTCACGGGGCGGGACCCCAAGGTTGCGAAGTACATTCGGCAGTTTCCGCAGACGCAGGAGTTTCTCGACAAGGCGACGGACATGCTGAAGTTTCTGCTGCCGCACTACATCGAGGAGGGTAAGAGTTACCTAACGGTGGCTTTTGGATGCACCGGCGGGCAGCATCGGTCGGTGTTTATCGCGGAAGAGATGAAGAAACGGCTGGAGGCCGAGGGCCATCGCGTGAAGACGGCGCATCGCGATATGCCGCGCTGACGCTGGCGATCGTGCTCCGGCGAAGAAGAAAAACCAATAGAATTGACCTGATGAGCGAAAGCGAGACAAGCGCGGCAGCGGTGAGCGCGACCCGGAGATTCGAACGATGAGGCGCATCTGGCGTTTGCTTCGTTATGCTCGCCCGTACGCACTGTATACGCTCGCGTCCGTGGTGCTGATGGCGGTGGTCGGCGCGATGGCCGCGCTGCGCATTTATCTGATCAAGCCCATCTTCGACAAGGTGCTTCGCCCGGACCAGCAGGGCGGCGATTTTCTTCTCTTCCGAATTCCCTGGGTCAACCGGCTGATAGATCTGCACTTCCTGGTGCCTAGCCATTTTCATAATGCATGGACGGTGGTGGCGTACGCGCTGGTGGTCTCGGCGATTCTGAAGTCGGTTTGCGACTACACGGGCACGTATCTGATCAACTATGGCGGGTTCGGGATGATCACCGACCTGCGTAATGATCTTTACGACGCTATACTGCGGCGGTCGGTGGCATTCTTTCAGAAGCATTCGACCGGCGTGCTGCTGTCGACGATCATTAACGATATCGAACGCGTGCAGTTTGCGATGTCGACGATCATGGCTGATTTTCTGCAGCAGTTCTTTACGCTGCTGGCCATGACCTGCGTTGCGATCAGCTTTGGCGGCAAGCTGGCGTGGGTGCTGCTGCTGTTTGTGCCGGTTGTAATCTCGTCGGCGAGGCGCATCGGGCGGAGCGTACGGACGACGACGCGCAAGGGCCAGGACAAGCTGGCCGAAATCCAGAACATTCTGCACGAGACGATCACGGGCAACGGCATTGTGAAGGCGTTCGGTATGGAGTTGTGGGAGATGGACCGCTTCCGCAGGGCGGCGCGACGGCTGTTTCACGCAAACCTGCGCTCGGTGAGCGTGCAGGCAATCAGTTCGCCGCTTATGGATGCGATCGGCGCAGTGGGGATTGCGCTTCTTCTGCTGCTTGGACGCAACAAGATTATGGAGCGGACGATGACGCTCGGCGATTTCATCGTGTTCATCGTCGCCGTCTTCAGCCTTTATGATCCGGTGCGGAAGTTCGCGCTTTTCTACAACAGCTTCCAGCAGGCGCTGGGCGCGAGCGAAGAGATATTCCGCTTTATGGATGCGCAGGATGATGTGGTGGAGAAGAAGCGGGCGCAGGTGGTGCGGGGGTTCAAGGACTCGATCCGCTTCGAGAACGTCGGCTTTGCCTACCAGAGCGAGGGCGAGGTGAAGCCGGTGCTGCATGGCATCGACCTCGACGTGAAGCGTGGCGAGGTGATTGCTATTGTGGGGCCGAGCGGGGCGGGGAAGTCGTCGCTGCTGAATTTGATTCCGCGCTTCTTCGATGTGAGCAGTGGGCGGATCCTGATCGATGGGCGCGACCTGCGTGATGTCACGCTCGCGTCGCTGCGCAAACAGATCGGCAAGGTGACGCAGGAGACGATCCTGTTCAACGATACGGTGCGCAACAATATTGCATATGGCCAGCCCGACATGCCGCTGAGCCGGGTGCAGGAGGCGGCACGCATGGCGCTGGCGCACGACTTTATTTTGCGCATGCCCGAGGGCTACGACACGATCATCGGCGAGAAGGGTGTGCGGCTTTCCGGAGGCGAGCGGCAGCGGCTGGCGATTGCGCGCGCGATTCTGAAGAATGCGCCGATCCTGATTCTGGATGAGGCGACTTCGGCGCTGGACACGGAGAGCGAGGCGTTTGTGCAGGCCGCGCTGGCGAACCTGATGCAGGGGCGGACGGTGTTTGTGATTGCGCATCGCATGTCGACGGTGCGGCGGGCGACGCGTATTGTGGTGCTCGAGGCCGGGCGCATCACCGAGGTGGGCAGCCACGAGCATCTAATGCAGCAGTCGGGGACGTACCGGCGGCTGTACGATCTGCAGTTCGACGCCGACCGATTCGAGCGCCGGGCTGCCACTGAATCGGTGGAAGCCGAAGTTTTGGAAGGAATCAAGTGAGCCAGTTGCAGAGTGTGCCTGATGTTTCGGGGAGTGGCGGATCGCGCGGCGAGGTGAAGCCGATTTATTCGATGACTGGCTACGCGATCGCGCAGTCGACGACTGAGGATGGCGTCGCGTTTACGGTGACGTTCAAGAGTGTGAATCATCGCTTTCTGGACTTGAACCTCAGGTTGCCGGGCGACTGCGATGCGCTGGAGGTTGCGCTGCGGCGGTTGATCAAGGAGCGGGTGAAGCGCGGACACCTGGATGTGACGCTGCACGTGGACCGGCGTTTGCGCGAGTCGACGCAGACGGTTCAACTCAACCGGGAGTTGCTTGCGGCGCATGTTCAGATCTTTCACGAGGCTGCGAAGCTGCATCACTTCAATGTCGAGCCGAACCTGAGCGAACTGCTGCTGATGCCGGGCGTGCTGTCGACCGAGGCTGGGGCGGCGGCGCCCGATCCGAAGCTGGATACGACACGTGGACCTTCGCTGGAGGCTGCGGTGATGGCATTGGCGCCGTCGCTGATCGAGCAGTTGAACCAGGTGCGCGGGGTGGAGGGTGCGGCGCTGGCGGCGGAGTTGCGGGCTTCGATGCTGCGGCTGCGGGCGCTGGCGGAGGAGTGCGCGGTGCTGAGGACGGGCGCGCGCGAGGCTCACTTCGAGCGGCTTCGGACGCGGCTTGGGGAGTTGCTGAAGGCGGATGCGAACGCGGCGGAAGCTGCCGGGCAGGATGCGGGGCCGGCGTTCGACTACCGCATGATGGCGGAGGCTGCGCTGCTGGTGGAGCGGTCGGACATTGAAGAGGAGTTGGTGCGGCTGAGGGCGCACATCGAGACCTTCGTGGAAATGCTTGACGGCGGCGGGGAGCTTGGCAAGCGGCTGGATTTTCTGCTGCAGGAGCTGAACCGCGAGGCGAATACGATGCTGTCGAAGACTACGGGGGGCGATCCGGGGATTGGGCTGCGGCTGACTACGCTGGGGTTGGAGATGAAGACCGAGATCGAGCGGGCAAGAGAACAGGTGCAGAATCTGGAGTAGGTGCTAATTTTCCGTGGGAGGCTCCGCGTGATCGATGACTAGGACCTCGACGGGGGCCTTGGTTGGCTCCAGCTTCAGGCCGAGCTGCTTCTGAACAGCCTGGAAGATATCAGGTGCAGCTCCTGCATCTTTCCCGAGAGGGTCGAGTGCGAAGGTTAGCGGGAAATCGAATTTTCCCGTCAGGCCGGTCTGGTCGACGACGAGCCGATCTGGGATGGCGCCCGTCAGGAACGATACGAAGTCCGCCATGCTCTCGTTGTAGAAGGTGAGGAGCGATCCACCGTGCGGGCCTTGATTGTAGAAGGATCCGGAACGGCTTTGAGGATCGGCGCTGCTTTTTGTTAGTTTTGGTTCTCCGTTTTCCACGACGAGGGCATTGACAGAAAATTCGTGCTTGTCGCGATGGACGGCCAGTTTGAAGCGATCAGCCAGTAGCTTTTGGTACATGTGCTGTCGCTGCTCATCACTCGGTTGGCCCTCGGAATCGGGCTCCGCGGCGATGTCGTACTTGGCCTGTTTGGCCCAATCCGGCGCACCCAGAACTTGTTGCTCCCGAAGCCCGTAAGCATACTCGACGAGATCGACGAGAGTGGCGTTGTTTGCGGAAAAATGACGTCCCTTGGCCGCGAAACTCTTGCGACCAGCACCGGACGCGCTGGGCTTGATGGTGGCAACTTCGAAAGCAGGTTTCGCATCGGCGGCCATGGGTGGCGGACCTGGCGGAGGTCGCGGTATAGACCACGCTGTCTCGGGGGTGGCGTGGATGAACGTAAGTGGCAGCGACCGGTCGGCCACCTTCCAGATCCCCGCAATGGAATTGCCGTCCGCGCTCCACGTTCCTTCGTAGCCACCTTCATAGCCAGGCACCATGTATTTGAGTGTTGCGCCATTGAGCGTGATTGTTGTGATTGGAATGCTCTGGGTTCCAATATCGATGCTGTACATTACAGCCTTTAGCGCGTCGCTGTCGGTCTTTGAGATTTTGAGCACAATCCGCAACGCAGGGACTGCCTGGACTGCTCCTTGCCAGGTTCCGGCAATGTCCCGCGTACTGGACGGCGCTCCGAGTGGTCGGCGGGCCGTATTCGCGCTGGGTGCGTTCTGGAGTGGAGGTGCCTGACCAGACGCGACCGGCGCTACAAAGGCTATCCACGCCGCGGCAGCGAGCAACAGCCTGGTGCTGCGATTCGGTCCGAGGACGGTATATTCGGTCATCATTGGGAAACTCCTCTCCTCCAGATCGACACACGGACCTCCTGACTTGTGCGCGTAGGGCAAGATCGAAGGATTCATTCGTAAGACGTTTGTGGTCTGCGATTGCTCGAATTTATTTTGTGGCGGTGCCAGCGGTTACACTGCTTGTAACGCATGGCTGGGATTCTGTTTATCATTTCGGCGCCTTCGGGTTCGGGTAAGTCGACGCTGGTGGCGCAGGTGCGGTCGCTGGTGGAGGGGCTGGACTTTTCCGTGTCGTATACGACGCGGGCTCCGCGCGGCTCCGAGACGGATGGGCGCGAGTACCACTTCACCGAGCGCGATGCCTTCGAGCGAATGGTTGCGAACGGCGAGTTTCTGGAGTGGGCCGAGGTGTTCGGCAACTACTATGGGACGGCGCTCACCGCTCTTGGGCATGCGCGCGCGGCGGGCAAGGATTTGCTGCTCGACATTGATGTGCAGGGGGCGGTGCAGATTATGCGGAGGCTGCCTGAGGCGGTGTCGATCTTTATCCTGCCGCCCAGTCCGGAGGTGCTCGAGATGCGGCTGCGCAATCGCAGCGAGGCTGAGCACATGACCTCGGAAGAGGTGATTGCGCGGCGACTGCAGCAGGCGCGCAGCGAGTTGGAGCAGGTGTGGGACTACAAGTACGCGCTGGTGAACGACGTGCTGGACCAGGCGACGGCGGAGATGCGCGCGATTGTGTTGTATGAGCGGGGCGTGCGCGATGGGGTTACGGCGATTGCGGAGGGTTGCAGGACGGATGCTCGTTCGCCGCGTTTGGGCGCGGTGTTGGAGAGCTTTCAGATTGGGTGAAGGAGATGTGGGGGCCTGAATGGGCCGGGCTGCGACGAGAAGGCCCGGGGCTAAAGCCTGCAGATTCTTTGGTGCTTGTTCGTGGGGCTGAAGAGGGTGCTGAAAAAGTCGCCTACCCCACGCGGAGATTCCCTCAGTGGCTAAAGCCACCTTGAAGAGAAAGCGTTTATGGCGCGACTGAAGTCGCGCCCTTTCAAATCGTCGCCTTTTTCATCATCCTCTGAAGCCCGG
>PKWK01000104.1 GCA_003133205.1 Granulicella sp.
CGAAGTCCTTCAGAATCGATGCGTTGAGAATGTTGGTTCCATCCTGACGACCGTAGAATAGAGGGAATGTTCGGTAGTTGTATGCGTTGGGCTGAAGGGCCGTTGACGCAAAGAGCGTCTTATCGACCGCCCCGTTGATGAAATCGCGGGGCCGGATCTTCAGAGCGGGATTGTAGGAGGTTCCGTTGGCGAAGTAGGGCTGACCCGCGCCTCCAGGGCCGCCCCATTGCAGCGCCGCGCCGGAGAGGTAGGTGTAGATGGTGTTGACGGTAAATCCACCGATGATCTCGTTGACAACATTGTTTGACTGGCCGAACAGGGACTTACCGGTTCCAAAGGGGAGCCGATAGCTGCCGGCAAGCGACACGTGAGAGGGGAAATCGGAGGCATTTTCGCCGTAGAAGAGTTGCCCTCCGTTGTTGAGTTGGGAGGTGGTGAGGTTATGCGACCACTGGTAGTTGAAGTTCACCGTGAGGCCTTGCGACATGCGCTTCTGGACGCGAATGGCCAATTCATGGAAGAGAGCCCCGGCGCCCGGGACTAACTGTTGGCTGACGCTGCTGTATTGAGGAAGCGTCTGGAGGAGAGCGAACTGCGAGATGGAAGTTGCAGTTGCCAGGGTTCCGGTCTCACCGGAAAGGCCCTTGAAGGGGTTGGTTGCGTTGCTGGTGAGGGCTCCCTGCGTCGTTGAATCAAGGTAGGGAAGATGGCTGAGAAACGGCAACTGCCCATTCGCGCTGAGCAGGTTGGTGTAGGTGCTGTTGACCGCATGGGCGCCGATATACCCCATTTGCACCAGCGTGTTCGGGGAAAGCTGATATTGAATATCCATATTCCAACGCTGGACGTAGGTCCCTTTCACATTCGGGGCGCGAATGCTGATGGACTGGCCGAGGAAGGTGTTCGCGCCAAGGCTCGATCCGGTGGGGGACACGATGGGGTTGGACGTGGGGAATGGATTGCTTAGCGTGGCAGCACTCGTGACGTAGTTATCGTTCGTCGGGACGTAGGCCATGGTCAACGAGAAGCCGTAGTTCTGGGGGGTGTAGTAGTCGTTGAACGGGCTATATAGAAGGGCGTAGCCGAGGTGCGCCACCAATTTCTGGTTGAAGATCGGCGGAGCATAGGACAATCCAATGCGTGGACTGATGTACATCTTAGGCGTGAAGTACTCGACGCGCCGTCCGTTGGTTCCGGCGAAGACGAGGCCGCCATTTGCGTTGAAGGATGCAGCCGGCAGCAAGGAGATGGGGTGCGCTGCATAGGCTGTCGCGGCGGGGGCAGCGACGGAATTCGTCGCCGTCGGGTCAAACCACGAGGCCCGGTTGTTGGACTCGTTGATCGAGCTCTCGCTTTCGAACCGAATACCAGCATTGACGGTCAGAGACGAGTTGATTCTCCAGTCATCCTGCAGGAAGCCGGCGAAGTAGAAGCTGTTGTAGGTCGCTTTGGGATTGATGTTGAAGGACCCGGAGGTCGGCAGGCCTAACAGGAATGAGGCGTACGCGCCGCCGAACGTGGGAGTTGCGAAGCCGGTGCCGTGACTGAGGAAGGTATTTCCAAAGGCAAAGCTGCCCGAAGTTGCGCCGCTGGTGATGTTTGCGCCGTTGACGATGACGTTCGAAGAGTTGCCAACGTTCATGACGTTGCTCTTGTTCTGCCGGAAGTCGATGCCAGCTTTGAACGTGTGACTGCCGCGGGCCGCTGTGAGGGCGGAGAACATGGAGATGGTGTCGAAGGCCGTATTCGCTCCTGGATTGGCGCTGAGGCCCTGGAGGGACGACGAGTCAGAAAAGGAGACTACAGGGATGGATGTGGGCGAGCCCGCTTGATCCAGATACCCGGGGAATCCGAGTGTCGTTGCGTCGAATCCATTGTTCAGGAGGGTGCTGTTCACGTAGGTGCGGGTGAGCCCTACGCGGGTGTCCGAGGTGTATGCGGGGGAGAAGATGTGAACGAAGTCCAGCACGCCTCCCTGATGCACGGTGTAGGTGTTGGAGCCGCTGGAGATGTTGGGGAACACTCTGCCGCTGAGGCTTGTCCACTCGCTGCGATGGGTCTCGAAGAAGAACCGATTGCTGGCGTTGATGGTGTAGTCGAGCCGTCCCTGATGCGAGTTGTACTTGTTGGTTGTGGGAAGATTCGCGGCGTAGTTTGCTGTTCCGTCAGCGTTGCCCGGGACGTTTGGCTGCGGGAAAAACTGCAGGTATGCCTTGGCTACCGGGTTAAGGGTAAGGCCGGCATTGGACAGGATATTTCCGGGAATAGCGGCTCGAACCACGCCTCCGGAGCCGTTCGAGGCGGCGGTAAGTGGGTTATAGAGCTGGTAGTTGCTGCTGATTGCCAGCAGGGCGGAGAAGTCGCCCGAGCGCTCTGCCATGGTGGGGACGGTGGTAGTGGTGGGGTTCGGCTGAGACCCGCGGAAGCCCTCGTACGCGTAAAAGAAGAACAGCTTGTCGCGACCGTTGACTACCTTTGGAATCCAGACCGGGCCGCCGATCGTGCCGCCGTACTGATTCTGGCGGGTTGCGAACTGCTTGGTCGCGGGCTGGAACCAGCGCACGGGGGCGTTGATGGCGGAAAACTCATTGAATTCCGACAGTGTTCCGTGGAAGCGGTTGCCTCCGGATTTAGTGATCAGGTTGATGGTGCCGTTGGAAGTGTCGCCGTAGCTGGCGTCCGCCTGGAAGACGTCAACGCGAATCTCGGCGACCGCATCCTGCAACGGGCTGAAGCCCGGCAGACGGCTTGAATTCTGCATGTCGGGAATGCCATTCATCAGGTATTCGTTCGACTGGGAGGCGCCGCCGCCGACGGAAAAGTCGCTGGCCGCGGAGTTGTCGAAAGGACGAGCCTGGACGACGGAGTTCTTCTGCTTCGGCACGACAGCGTATTCGGTCTTTGCCAAAGCCATAGGCGACCGGCCGTTGTCGGGCATGTTCTCGATCTCTTCCGGAGTCAGCACCTGGCCGGAGGTGGAGGATTGCGTCTGAATCAGGGATGCATCCGCCGAGACCGTGACCTGAACCGACTGCGCGCCAACTTTGAGTGGGATGTCAATCGCGATGCGATCGCCAGCCTGCAGGGTCACGTCGTTTCGCGTGTAGGTGCTGAACCCACTGGCAACGGCGGAGACGGAATACTTACCCGGCAGCAGGAAAGGCGCAGTGTACAGACCGTCGCCATTGGACGTCGTCGGCGTCTTTACGCCGGTTTCCTGATTGGTAATGGTGATCTGAGCGTTGGGCACGACCGCACCCGTCGTATCTGTAACCCGGCCTGTGATGGTGGCGCGGAACTCCTGGCCTAACGCGGTTCCAACGAGTCCGACTGCGCTGCATGCAAGGATGAAAAACAGTGTCAAACGCTTCACATTGCCTCCAGAATGCCCTCCGATTCACGATTCCCTAACGCGGTGGCCGCAGGGTACCGTTCGGGGGACTGAGACGATCTTTAGTCTTGGGGCGAATAGTACGAGTACGACACAACAACGGGCTTCTCATTTTGTTCGCGACTTGTTATCGTTTTTTGTCGACGATATGCGTGAGAATCTCCATCTTCCGGCTGCACTGAATGGGAAGGCGTGGCTGTATCACGCGCCCACGACCTCGAATACGAAACACCATCACGCCGAGCTGGAGCTGAACCTGGTCACACGCGGTTCGGGGACCTACCTCCTAGCCAATCGGAAATGCCTGATCAGGCCCGGCGATCTGCTTTGGCTGTTCCCTGCCCAGGAGCATCTGCTGGTCGACTACACCGAAGATTTTGAGATGTGGATTGCGGTGTTCCGGCACAAACTCGTGAAGCGCGCAGCCATCGATCCGTCAGAGAGCATTTTGCTGGAGGATGACCCTGCAGACATATGCTGCCGGCGGCTGGCTCAGCCGGATCTTGGACGCCTGGAAGGCTTATTCGCCGAACTCGCTGCGTCATCAGAGGACCACCCCAGCATTCTCAACGCCGGACTGAGTTATGCCCTGCTGCAGGCATGGCGAAGCTTCGATCGCGCGGCGGATGTTGCCGTGTGCGATGTCCACCCGGCGGTCGAACGTGCGGCGCGTCTTATCCGAAGCGGCTCAACCGAACTCAGTTTGGATGAGCTGGCGCATCAGTCCGGTCTTAGCGCACCACGTCTGAGCCGACTCTTCAAAGAGCAGATTGGGCTAGCCATGGTGAGCTTTCGCAACCGTTTGCGGGTCCAGCGTTATCTGGAAATCTATGGAACCGGCCAGCGCAAGACCATGCTCGACGCGGCGCTCGAGGCCGGCTTTGGCAGCTACCCACAGTTTCATCGAGTTTTCAAAAGCGAACTCGGTTGCTCCCCCGCGAGTTACCGGTACGAAAGGCCATTCAAGCCTGCTTGAGCACGTGGGGCCCGACATGCGCGCCGCTTGTCAGTGAGCGTGCGTGACTTATGCAGCTTCCGCTTTCCGGGTGAAAGATGGCCTCTGCGTGGGCTATACTTGCGGCGCGTTGAGAGCAGCAAACCACGGCCGCGAGAGGACGGGACCTGCAGTGCGATTGGCGTTTAGTCTCGCTTTCGTGATCGCGGCCACCGCCGGGGCGTCTCCGCGCCTGATTGCCCAGCAGCCGATCACGATTCCCAACTCGGAGATCCACGATCTCCACTCCAAGGTGAACGACAGCGACTACAAGTTGTTCATCATCCTGCCCAAGAGTTATTCCACAAACACCGGCAAGCATTTCCCTGTTTTTTACCTGCTGGATGGAAACGACACGGCAACGATTGCATGGCTTACGCGCTCGCGACAGCACTCCGACGCGAGCGATCTGATCTTCGTCGGCATTGGCTATCCTGAGCCACTTGCCGGGCCGCCCATTCCGCTACCCGGAAAATCTGCGGTTCCGGCAGCCCAGCGTTCCGCCGATTATGCGACCTACAATACCACCGAGCCGTGGAGCCCGCCAAAGGACAAAGGCGCTGGAGTATTCCTTCAGGTCATCCAGAAAGAGATCATTCCCTACATGGATGGGCATTATCGTACCGATCCGGCGATACGCGGACTTGGAGGGCACTCGCTTGGGGGCCTGTTCGCCACCTACGCCGTCTTTCACGCCTCGGA
Organism: Granulicella sp.; assembly: GCA_003133205.1. The sequence continues at coordinate 5,088 of PKWK01000104.1, forward strand.
TACCTTCAACAGGTTCTGGATCGGCAGCCCGAGTCTTCTGTGGGACCACTCTGTACTGTTCGGGGAAGAGGCCGAATTCGCCGCGACCCACCATGACCTGAACGCCCGGATTATTGCGGATGTTGGCGGGCAGGAGAGCAAGACCTTCAACCGGGATACTCTCTTCGCGATGGGCAACAAGGTCAAATCCCATGGATATCCCCATCTGGTCTGGAAGACGATCGTGCTGCCCAACGAAGACCATGGCACCCTTCCGCTCGCGGGCATGCCGCAAGTGATCGACTTTCTGTTTGGACCACCAACCGTGGAACTCGCCCCGCAGGAGCGGGCCGCCATCGTGGGCGACTGGCGCCTACCCGGCGGAGGAATCGTACACATGGCCTACGAGGAGGGCCTTCTCTTCGCAACCGGTCTGCCTTTTCTGAGCAACACGGACCCCAGGAAAGAGCAGCTGATTACGCCTTTGGGAGGCGGAGCCTTCCTACTGCGCACTATGCTAGACATCGATCTTGGAACTGATGTCGCTGGAGGGGCGCAACTCACGATCCACAAGATGCGCTCCGACGACAAAACTACGGCGACCAAAGTTGTTGCCGCCCACTCCGCACCCTGACTGTCCGGCCGACCAGAGCAACCCAGGATGGATGGCTGTGGCGATAGGGTCCTGGACTTAACGAGAAAGGTATTTCATGCGTCTCCGGTATGTTCTGCTTGCCGTTCTTCTGTCTGTCTCCCTCTTCCTCGTACGACCGGCGGCCGGCCAAGCGGAATCGGGGCCAGACGCCAACTTCTCTCTGAGCGGCACGTGGCAGTTTGCCTTTGCGCCTCACGCCGCGGACGCGGAGGCTCTCTCCAATTTCTATAAGCCGAACGCCGACCTGAAGGCCTTTCACGACACGCCCGTGCCATCGAACTGGGCAATGCAGGGCTACGAGGAACCGGTGTACAAGCCCTTCAAGACCGAGGCCAGCGAAGGCTTTTACACGCGCACCTTCACCCTTCCGGCGGCGTGGAAAGGCAGGCGCGTTCTGCTCCATTTCGGCGGCGTGTGGTCCTCCGCCGAGGTTTGGGTCAACGGCACAAATATGGGGCGGCACGACAGCGGCTTCACCAGTTTTGCGATGGACGTCAGCAAGAATCTGCTGTTCGGCGCCGAGAACCGCATCGCCGTCCGGGTGCGCCAAGAGACCCACGACTACCTCTTCGATACCAATGACGACTGGTCGCTGGGAGGGATCTACCGCGATGTATGGCTTGAATCGATGCCTGCGACGCGGTGGATCACGAACGTCGAAGTCCGCACGACATTTGACTATCAGTTCCGTGATGCGGATCTAGCGATACGTACGCTCGTCAACGATTCGCGGATGTGGCCCATGAAGGCCGATCCGCCCTTCGACTACGAGATGCGCTTCCGCCTCTCCGCGCCCGATGGGACCGTGGTCCAGGACCGAACGCTGAATATCGCCTTGCATAGCGGGAATGGCCGCGATATTCCGGTCACGATGCGGGTCGCGACCCCGCTTCCCTGGACTGCCGAGACGCCGAATCTATACACCCTGCGCGTGGAGTTGCTCGAAGGAGGCAAGGTAGCGCACTGGCGCACGGTTGCGGTTGGCTTCCGCCAAATCTCCACCGAAAACGGCGTTTACCGCATCAATGGCCACGCAGTGAAGCTGAAGGGGGTCGACCGGCACGACGAGTACCCCGACGTGGGCCGCGCCACCCGGCCCCAGGATTGGCTGAAAGACCTTCAGATGATGAAGGCGGCCAATATCAACTTCATCCGGACCTCGCACTATCCTCCCGCGGAAGGCTTCCTCGATCTCTGCGACAAGATGGGGATGTACGTGGAGGATGAAGTGCCCATGGGCTTTGGCGGCGATCATGCCGCGGACCCCTCCTTCATGGCGGCCACCTCCCTGCGCGTCTTCGAAACCGTGGCGCGCGACCGCAACCATCCCTCGATTGTGGTGTGGTCCATGGGGAATGAGGACCCGGTGACCGCCCTGCACATCGAAGCCATGCGTGCGTTGAAGGGGATCGACCCTACGCGGCCGATCCTGATGCCTCAGCAACGCAGCGAGTTCACGCCGCCAGAGGCCGATATGCTGGCGCCTCATTACCTGTCACCGTTCGCCTATGACGAACTCGGCGCATCGAGTACGCGGCCCATCCTTAGCACCGAGCATACCCACGCCTGGAGTGCGGACGGCGTGGACGGCTTCGGCGGCTTCGAAGATAAGTGGAACGAACTGATGCATCATCCCACTGCGGCGGGAGCGGCGATCTGGATGTGGGCCGATCAGGGACTGCTTATCAAACGCAAGACCGATCACGGTGATTCGCCCTTCATGCTGCTCAACCCGGATGGCGTCGATGGGATCGTCAACGCCGACCGGACGCCACAACGCGATTACTGGGAGACCAAAGCGGTCTATGCTCCTGTCTACCCTCGGATCAGCAGCGCTCGCTTCAGTCTTGGAGATTCGATCGTTCGCATTCCGATTCAGAATGACTACGACTTCACCAACCTGTCCAACGTAGGGATTCACTGGCAGTTGATGGAGGACGATCGCGAACTCGCCGCCAACGACGCGAAGCTCACTGAGATTCCTCACGCCGCGGCATGGCTCGACTTTCCGCTGGGGGCGCTCAAGCAGCTTCATACTGGGGCGACCTACTACGCGCTGTTTACCTTCCGCCGCAGCGACGGGTCGGAGATAACGCGGCGCAGCGTCGAGCTGATTCCGAACCAGAGTCAGGTGCCGGTCTCTGCGCCACGCGTCGTTCCGCTCTCGGTAGATCAGGGCAAGGTCACCGCGGTGCATGCGGGGGCGATTGAATATCGCTTCGACTCATCCTCTGCACGGCTCATGTCGGCTTCGCTGAACGGCAGCCCGATGATCGGGCCGGCCTCCCTCAACATCTGGCGTCCGATGAACGTCATGGAAAACGCTGTGCTGTATCCCCGGGGAACTGCGCGCAAGGACCTCCCCGACCTGGATAAGTATCAGGTGACCGTGGGCAACTGGAGAGTGGAGCGTAACGCAGAGAAGGTACGTCTCTCGGGAACAGCGCTGTGTGTGGTCGATGCGAAGAATCGATTTGCTGTCGACTACATTTACGACGTGCATGCCGATGGCAGCTTGACAGTGCAATACGCTATCGACCCCAAAGTTGAAGCGACGTTCCTTCCCATGCTGGAGGTGACGTTGCCGATCACGCCGCAGCTCTCCCGGATGCGTTGGTTGGGACTCGGCCCGATCGACACCTATCCCAACGAGCACGCTGCCGGTGTCTTCGGCGTCTGGAATGCGAATGCGGGCAGTCAGGATGCGGCGGGCGTCAAGACGACACGGTGGACAGAGATCGAGCCGCCTGCACCAGAAGGGAACCTTGTGCGGGTCGAGGACAGTCCGTATGCCCAGTTCGAAAACGGCACGTTACACGTCATCGCGGGGATGGAGGGCCGCGTGATGAAGAATCGGCTGCCGGAGAAACCGGAAGAGCGCCTGGACGTCACGCCTGGCCGCATCTTTCATGGGGCGTTTACGATTCGCCTGCTGGCAAAGCCAGCGACGACGCCCGCGCCATGACGCTTGATCGACGCCGCTTTCTGACCCTGTCGGCCGCCGCGGCTTTGCCTCTGCGAGGGCGGGTCGAAGCTGCGCCGAATGGCTTGCACGGGGGCGACGGCACACAGTCGTTTCTGCTGCGCGACGAGGTAGACTGGCCGACTTTCCTGGGCCGCCACGACCTGCTTTGGGATGTGATGCCCACGAAGTGGAGCGAGTCGCCGTTTCTCGGGAACGGGCGGCTGGCCATGTCGATGCAGGCCCAGGCGGGCGAAAACGCCGTGCGGTTTGCGGTCGATAATGTCGACGTCTTCGACCGGAGAGACCAGAGCTGGGGTTCGGTTGCCTATAGTCGCAGCCGCTATCATGTGGGCGATTTTGTGCTCACGCCTGCCGGCAAGATCACCGGCGTGCAGATGCGCCTGAAACTGCACGATGCCGAACTTGCGGGCACGATCGTGACGTCAGAGGGAACGATTCGCTTCAGGGCGTTTGTTCACGCGGAACGCATGATCGCTGTGGTCGACTTGGAGACGGCGCCGGGCGAATCAGGCGCCAAGTGGGAATGGCGCGGCGCAGAGGCCGTGTCCAGCAGGAAGCCGGTACGCGACGCGCGGGGGCAGGCCGACTACGAGAAGCTCTATGGCCATCCCGTCAGGATCTGGGTCGATAACCCGCCCCCCACACGCACTCGTCGCAACAACGTTGAAGAGCACACGCAGACTCTGCTGGCGGGCGGCGCCTATTCCACCGCGTGGGAGGATAGAGCCGCTGCGTCCTCGCGTCGGACTCTGTTCGTGAGCTGCATCATGTCGTGGCCTGGCGTCGAGTCTTCCGAGGAGGCGGTTGCGGAGGTTCGCAGCGCACGGAATGTGGGATTCGACCGGCTACTGGAGACCCATCGAAGCTGGTGGCATGCGTACTATCCTCAGAGCTTTCTATCGATGCCCGACACGCGGCTTGAGAGCTTCTACTGGATCCAGATGTACAAGTACGGGTGCGCGTCTCCCAAGAGAATCGGAGTGATCGATACCCACGGGCCTTGGCTGCAGCCGACATCGTGGCCCTACATTACCTGGAACCTGAACACTCAGATCGCATACTGGGCGTTGCAGCCGAGCAATCGATGCGAGTTGGCGGAAGGCGTCTTTCGGACGCTGGATACTCACTTCGCAACCCTCCGCCAAAACGCGGCGAAGTTCTCCAGACAATGGGACGTGGCTGCGCTTGGCCATTGCTCCCAGCAGGATCTGGACGCTCCGCTTGCCGCCGACGCGCGGTATGAGCGCGAGTGGGGCAACCTGCTCTGGATCTGCCACAATTACTGGCTGCAATACCGCTTCACGATGGATGATCGGATGCTGCGCGACCGTCTCCTTCCGTTGCTCCAACGCGCTGTGGCGTTCTATCTGCCGGTGCTGGAAGAAGGAGGCGACCGAAGACTGCATCTGCCTCCCACGTATTCACCGGAGACCGACACGACGCGCGACTGCAACTACGACCTCGCCTTACTGCGGTGGGCGTGCGGCGCGCTGGTGAAAGGGTGCCGGCGGTTGAATCTACAGGATCCTCGCAGGCAGAAATGGCAGGATGTGTCGCAGCGGCTCGTGGACTATCCCGTGGATGAGCACGGATTTCGCATCGGCGCAGATCTGCCTGCGGTTGCGCACCGTCACTTCTCTCACCTGCTGATGATCTACCCGTTGCACCTGGTGAACTGGGACGATGTCTCGGCGAGGCCGCTCATCGAAAAGTCCGTGGAGTTCTGGTATTCGGCGGCGCGCACGGGCAAAGCGGATTCCGGATTTACGCTTGCTGCCGGTTCATGCATGTACTCGAGCATGAATCGCGGAGATGACGCCCTTGCCTGCCTGCAAGCGCTTGTAACTGGGCCGACGAGCATTGGGAGAATCATGCCCAATACAATGTATGCCGAAAGTGGACAGAATATAGAGACACCGCTCGCCGCGGCACAAGCGTTTCACGATATGGTGCTTCAGAGTTGGGGCGAGACTCTAAGAGTTTTTCCAGCGGTTCCCTCCGAATGGAAGAACCTTGTGTTCCATAACCTGCGGGCTGAAGGAGGTTTTCTTGTGAGCGCGCGGTTGCAGGACGGGAAAGTATCGTGGGTCCGAATAAAAAGCCTGGCGGGCGGGCCTTGCAGCCTGAAATGTTCGTTCCCGTGTGAGCCAGAGGCCATCTTCCACCACGGTTCGGGAAAGAAGCGCCTCATTGGAGAAGGCCTTTACCATCTTGACTTGAAGCGAAATGCAGAGGTGTTGCTGACTAGCGGTCGCTCGTTGCCTCAGCCGTCCGTGGTTCCCCTGGAGGCTCAGGCCAATGCCTGCAATTTCTACGGCGTCCATACTCACTCGTCCTAAGTTGCCGACTTAGGGAAGCTCTGCGCAGGTA
>PKWK01000249.1 GCA_003133205.1 Granulicella sp.
GCGTCAAGTAAATACCCCTATCGTCTTTTGATGTTGGCGTTGTCCGTCCTTTTTGCTTGTCATTCCCGAAGGGAATCCCCTTTGCCGCCTTTACTTACCACTGACCACTCGCCACTCTCTACTCCCCAATATCCTCGTTCCACACCTCAGGATGCGCGGCAATATACCCCGCCAACAACTCCCGGCAAGCCTCCGACTTGAGGTCCACCACCTCCACCCCAGTCTCCCGCAGCCAGTCGATCCCGCCCTGGAACGTCTCGCTCTCGCCCACAATCAGCCGCCCGAATCCGAACTGCCGGATCAGCCCCGAGCAGTACCAGCACGGCGCCAGCGTCGTCACCATCGTCATCTTGCGATAGCTCCGCTGCCGCCCTGCCCGGCGGAACGCGTCCGTCTCACCATGCGCGCTCGGATCGCCTTCCTGCACCCGACGATTGTGCCCCGAGCCGACCAGCCGCCCGTCCGCGCCAAACACAGCCGCACCAATCGGAATTCCACCCTCCGCAAGCCCGGCGCGCGCCTCTGCCAGCGCCACCTCCAGCATCTCCGCGTCGTTCACAGTCGAACCCTCGTGCCCCACGTCGAACCACAAACCTCAAACCATCCGGATTGTCGGCGGTGGATGCGTCCCCGGCTTGCGCAGCGAATCATCGCTGCACTGACCACTCACTTACCACTGATCACTTACCACTTACCACTCGCCTCTATTCGCCGCTCTGGATCTCTGCTTCCTCAGCCGACGTGTTATCCGCATCGTCTGCAGCGTAGTTCGGCGGCAGCGACGACAGCCGCCCATCCACCGAAGCCTTGTCTTCGCTGGAAACGTTGTCCGCAGGTGCGCTCTCCTCGTCGACGGGCGCATACGCCTCCGTCTCCGGCCCTAGCTCCTCCGCCACGGTCTCGGATGCGCTCGGTGCCGGCTGGTCGTGATCGCTCATCGCAATCTCCTCCTGCTCGGCCATCTGCCCCGCCATCTTCTCGAACTCTTCGATGCTCGGCAGCTCAGTCACGTCCTTCAGTCCAAACTTGATCAGAAACTCCTTGGTTGTCTTGTACAGAATCGGCCGCCCGATAACCTGCTTGCGCCCCGCGGTCGTAATCAGCTTCCGCGCAATCAGCGAACCCAGCACGCCGCTCGAGTCCACCCCGCGAATCTCCGAAATCTCCGGCGACGTGACCGGCTGCTTGTACGCCACCACAGCCAGTGTCTCCAACGCCTGCAGCGTCAGCTTCAACGGCGGCTTCAGCGACTTCACAAACCCGCGCACCGCATCGTGATACTCCGGCTTGGTCGCAAATCGGAACCCGCCCGCAACCTCGCGAATCTCCAGACCACGCTCCGCATTCGCATAGTCCGCGACCAGCTCGTTCAGCATCTCGCGAAAGTACGCGCGCAGCCTACCCGCCCGCACCTTCTCAGCGCGCGCCGCAGCCGCATCCGGAACTTCGTCCACCTGCTTCGGCAAATCAGCGGCCGCATCGGGCTCGCCACCATCAGGTGGCTCTGCCGCAGTCGCCTGCTCAGTTGCCCCAGCGACGCCACCGGCTGCCAGGGAACCCGCTTCTTCCGGCGAGACCGAATCCTCGCCCCCCGCAGCTTCAACCGAATCAGAGTCAGGCTCCGGCAGCGCTACCGTGTCCGCGGCCGCTTCAAGCTCCGCCTCAAGCAAGAGCGTCTGCTGTGCCGCGGCCGCCCGGTCCAACTCCGCTTGCGCCTCTTCCCCTAGCAGGCCCACCAGTTGCGCCAGCGTTACCGGCTCTTCCGACGCATAAATAACAGCTTCAATCTTTGCTTTCAGGCTCATAAATGTCAGTCATAAGCATACCAACCCAGCGACCTGTGCGCTCGAAACAAGAATCCAAAGTCTCTGATCGGTGCTCGTTGGTGTTTATCGGTGTTAAGCCTTTTCCACAGCCACTCACCGTGCCAGCGTGTTGAACACCCAGAACAACCCACCCGAAAGCAGCGCCGCCGCCGGCAGCGTAAACAGCCAGGCCGCCCCGATGTTGCGAAGCGTCGCCCGCTGCAGCCCACTCCGGTTCGCCGCCATCGTCCCCGCCACGCTCGAGCTCAGCACATGCGTCGTCGACACCGGCAAGCCGTATATGCCCGCCCCGAGAATCGTCACCATCGCGACCAGTTGCGCCGAAGCACCCTGCGCATACGTCATGCGCGTCTTGCCAATCTTCTCGCCCACCGTCACGACGATTCGCCGCCACCCAATCATCGTCCCCAGCCCAAGCGCCAGCGCCACCGCAACCTTCACCCAGGTAGGAATGAACTTCGTCGATTTGGTCAGGAAGCCCTGGTAGTCGGTCAACACTGCGATGTCCGCTTCCGACATCGACGGCCCGCCGCGTTTCGCCATCAACTGCAGCGTCTCGCTCGCCAGGTACATCTGGTTCCGCACATTCGCATGCATCCCCTGCGGCACACCCGCCAGCGTCCCATACTCAACCGCCTCGTTGCGGATGTTGAGCACCATGTCACGCAACGCCACAATCACGCCCGGCTCATACTCCTTCGTGCTGACGAAGTTCTCCAGTTCCTTCCCAGCGTCCGGCGGATCAACGCTCGGATCCACATAGTGATCCAACACGCCGGCCGCCTGGGTCGACGCAACCGCGAACGTCTGTACCTGGCCCGCACCCATCGCGTGGTTCAGCGCATACGCCGTCGGCACCGTGCCCACCAGGATCAGCATGATCAGCCCCATGCCTTTTTGCCCGTCATTCGATCCATGCGCGTAGCTCACTCCGCCGCACGTCAGGATCAACAGCGCCCGAATATACAACGGTGGCGGAGCCATTCCCTTAGGAGCCTCAAACAGCCGTGGGTCCCTCGCCACAAACTTGAACACCAGAAACACCAGCGCCGCCACGCTGAATCCCACCAGCGGCGAGATCAGCAACGCCTTGAAAACCTTCTCGACCTGCTCCCAGTCCACCCCAGCGGTGCCCGACTTCCCCTGCATGATCTGGAACGTAACACCCACACCCAGGATCGAACCAATCATCGTGTGCGAGCTCGACGCCGGCAGCCCCCGGTACCACGTCACCAGGTTCCACAGGATCGCCGCCACCAGCAGCGCAAAGATCATCGCAAAGCCCGATCCCCTGTCCGCCTTCAAGATCAGTTCCACCGGCAGCAGCGAGATGATCGCAAAGGCCACTGTCCCCGAGCTCAGCAGCACGCCCACAAAATTCAGAATCCCCGAATAGACGACTGCAACATGCGGATCAAGAGAGTTGGTGTAAATCACTGTTGCAACAGCGTTCGCCGTATCGTGAAACCCATTCACAAACTCGAACCCAAGCGCAATCACCAGCGCCAGCCCAAGCAGAAGATACGGAACCAGGCTCACATTGTGGACGACCGAGAGGTCTCCCCAAAGTTGAGCGGCGATGTAAATCACCCCACCCGCAAGCAATAGTGCAAAAACGGCTTTGCCAATGATTCCGGGAGATGAATTCTTCAGCTCTTCATCGAGAATCGTGGGCTGAGGCAGTGTGGCAGGCGTAGCCAAGGATCACCTAACTTGAAATGCTGCTCCTCAGCCAAGCTACGCCATTCACACGCCAGAAATGTTACAGCCCCGTGAAAGATTCACCCTTCCCCCGCTGAAAAACAGGTCCATTACCCGACCTAAATCCCAAATCCTCATGGGTTTACGTCACGCCGCCGCTTCCGCGCAAATCAATTCCAAGCAAAGGCGAATATCGCCCACCTAAACCGAATATCGCCACAAACGGAGCATCTGACCACTGACCACTGACCACTGACCACTGACCACTGACCACTGACCACTGACCACTGACCACTGACCACTGAAAATCCTACCGCCAGTCGTCCCGCGCCTGCGCCTGTTCCGCAAACACCCGATCGAAGTCGTCCGTCTTTTTGATCAGAATGTCGCCCAACTGATTCGGCTGGTGCAGCAGCACCGCCTGCAATCGCACCAACTCCAGCATCGCCAGAAACATACAGATCAGCGCCCGCTCCGAATGCGTGCTGTGCAGCAATCGCCGCAAGCTCACTGGCCGGTCCTCCATCAGCAGACGCCGTTTCACGTAGTCGATCATCTGCGCGACCGTCACCGCCTCCTCGTCCACGTTCAGCACAGGCCGCTCGCGAAGCCGCTGCAACACTTCCTGGAACACCCGCACCAGGTCGACCGTATCGGCCGCAATCTCCTGCTCCATCCCAGCGGCCGCACCTTCGTTCCCCGCCTGTTCACGCAGGAACTCGCGCATCCCAGGCTTCGACCACGTCGCCTCTTCGATCTGCTGTTTCTGCCGCAACATCTGCGCGGCCGCCTTGAACCGCTCATGCTCCAGCAGTCGCTCCACCAACTCTCGCCGCGGGTCTTCTGCATCCGCCCCCGTCACATCCGAAGGATCGCGCGGCAGCAGCGTCTTCGACTTGATGTGGATCAGCAGCGACGCCATGTAGATAAACTCGCCCGCCGCATCCACGTCCGTCTGCTTCAACTGGTGGCAGTAGTCCAGAAACTGCGCCGTGATCAGCGCAATCGGAATGTCGTAGATATCGATATTCTGCTTGCGGATCAAGTCCAGCAAAAGGTCCAGCGGCCCGTCGTACACCTGCCCCACCGTAACCGAAAACGGCGACTGCGAAGCCTCTTCCTTCCCCGCATCCTTAGCCGCCCCACCGCTACCGCCGCGCTTCGGCTCCGGCACCGGAGCAATCACCGGCCCCGGCCGCAACGCAAACGGCTCCGCCACCGGCGCAAGCACTTCGTCGGCCGCAGCGGCAGAGCCCGTCGTCTCCGGCGTCTCAGTGTTCCCGTTCTCCTGTATCTCTTCGTGCATCCGGCTCTCTTCGTTCATCGCCTCGTAAGCCCCACTGCGGTAAACACCTGCCGCATCGTTACCATCGCGCGCCCATTCGCGCGAAACTCTCCCTCATCCAGAATCGCATCCACCTCGTCCGGGTTCGCTTCGTAGTACCGCCGCCGCTCCTGGATCGGTGCGAGTTCCCGCACCACGCCGTCCGCCAGCCATCCCTTGCACTGGATGCACCCGATCCCCGCAGTCCTACATCCTTCCGCCGCCTGCGCCTGCACCTCTTCGGTCGAGAAGACCTTGTGCAGATCGAACACCGGGCACACGTCAGGATTTCCCGGATCGGTCCGCCGCACCCGCGCCGGATCGGTCACCATCGTCTTCAGCTTCGCGCGCACATCCGCCTCAGGCTCCGAGAGCAGAATCGTATTTCCATAACTCTTCGACATCTTCCGCCCATCCGTCCCCGGCAGCTTCGGACTCGGCGTCAGCAACACCTGCGGCTCCGGCAGAATCTGTCGCACATCCGTCGCCTGTTCCAACTCCGCCAGCCGCTCCTTGTCGGAGATGTGGCCGGACTTCGCGCCCGCAGCCGCAGCGCGCTTGCTGCCGTAGAGATGATTGAACCGCCGCGCAATCTCCCGCGTGATCTCCACGTGCGCCGCCTGGTCCTGCCCGACGGGAACCAGATCCGCCTGGTAGACAAGAATGTCCGCGGACTGCAGCACCGGGTAGCCCAGAAACCCGATCGTCGCCAGGTCCTTCTCTTTCAACTGCTCCTGCTGGTCCTTGTAGGTCGGCACACGCTCCAGCCAACTCAGCGGCGTAATCATCTCCAGCAGCGAGTTCAGCACGAAGTGCGATGGCACCTCACTCTGCAGAAAGATGGTGGATTTTTTCCGGTCGAGCCCGGCCGCCAGAAAGTCCAGCGCAACCTCGCGCACGTTCTCCCGCAGTAGGTTCGTATCGGCGTAGTCCGTCGTCAGCGCGTGGTAGTCCGCGATGAAGAAGAAGCACTCATACTTGGGCGAGCCGTCCGGATTCGTCGCGTTCTGCAACTCCACCCAGTTCTTCAGCGCGCCCATGTAGTTGCCCAGGTGCAGCTTGCCTGTCGGGCGCATGCCGCTCAATACGCGCTTGCGCGCCGGAATTTTCGTCTCTTCGCTCATTCTCGTCTCAATTAGGAAGGGTACAGGATTGCGGCGCCCTACAGCACATCCAGCAGCCGGTTGAAGACATCCAGCAGAGGGTAGTAGAACGCGGCGATGAATCTCCCGCCAAGCAGGAAGATCACGATCAGGCCGTACATTCCAATCTGGTTGTAAACCTTCTCCGCTTCATACGGCAGGAAGTTGCGCAGAACGTGGCTGCCATCGAGCGGAGGAATAGGAAAAAGGTTGAAGACAAACAGCAGCAGGTTGATGGTCACACCGTAATACAGCAACAGCGCAGCCGGAAACAGCCGCAGACCGGTCGGATCGACGCCCGGAACACGATCCGCCATGTCCATGGCAGCGCCAATCGACTGAGCTCCGCCCGCGTGCTTGAACACCACCAGCAGAATCAGCGCCACCGTCGCCATCGCCAGATTGCTCGCCGGCCCGGCCAACGAAACTAGAATATCGTCGCGCCGGACCTTCTTGAAGTTCCGCAACGTCACCGGGCAAGGCTTTGCCCAGCCAATCAGAAACCCGCCGAAGTACAACGACATCAGCGGCACCGCCACCGAACCCCACGGATCCATGTGCTTCATCGGGTTCAACGTCACCCGCCCCAGCATGTAGGCCGTCGGGTCTCCCAGTCGCATCGCGACATAGGCGTGCGCGCTCTCATGCACCGAGAACGCCAGCACCAGCACAACCACCTGAAACAAAATCAAAATAAGCTCTTGCTGATTCATCCTCTACGCCCGCTCATCCCTCCAGTCTACCGAATCCCGCCCCCACCCACCGGGTAGCGGGTGCCCCACATCTCGCTCCTGAGATGTGGGCAGGAGCACCATGCACTCGCCCGGACGCCGCTGAAAAATCTCTTCGGATTAGCGTGGGGCTTTAGACGCTGCTGAAAAGTCGCCTCTGAGATAGGCCGGGACTTTAGTCCCGGCATAACCGACTCAGAATCAATAAGGGCTTTAGCCCCCGGGATATGCTTTCTGCGCTTTCAGTTCTGACACTCCCTTTTTCAGCACCCTCTTTAGCCCCACGAAGTCCGGCCAGTGGGATCAGGGGCTTAGCCCCCGAGCACTTCTTCGACCTCATCTCCGCTGTTAACCGCATCCACCCCCAGCCCCAGAAAGGATTCAGTCGATATCCTCGTAATCGATCACACGGAGAAATTTCCAACCCATAACTAGGCCGGTCGTGCTCCTCATGTGATGAAGTTTCCGATAACCCCTGCCAGCTCAACCGGTCGATGCAAGAGTCATCAATAGCGAATCTACACAAAAATGCCAACAAGGCGATCGTGGGAAATCGGTTCCTGCATCGCGGCAACGAAGTCTACTTCTGGGCCGACAGTTGGGCAGCATGCGCGGCGCCCTGCAGGGCCCCGCGTCGCCCGGGGGCATTTGCGAGCGCGGTCTGAAATTCTTTCAGCGCCAGGCCTGGGTGATTCTGCTCCAGAAGCAAGGACCCGAGTTGCTCGCGGGCGGGAACAATTGGCCCCGGTGTCACCGGAAGTTTCTCGATTGCGTCCTCCTCATCGGCTGACTCGCGCATCAAAACCGCGGCTTCATCCGGTCTCCGGTCCGCCTGGGCCGACCAGGCCATGACTTCGCGCATCAAAATTCCCACCTGGGTAGCCCAATAGCTGTTGCCTGACGTGCGAAGCTGCTCTCCGATTTGCCGCAATCTATCGACCTCCGCGCGTGCCTCGGCAACGCGTCCGCTCCGGGCAAGTCCCAGGCCCCGAGCCCAGACCGCAATTGCGACAACATGAGGCGGGGCTCCGGCGGGAGGAACGGTGCCAGCAGCCTCGGTCCATTGACCCTGCTCAACCTCGTAGCGAATCGGCATCGCGGTAGAGGCGTAGGCAATTATGAAATTGCCTTTGTTCAGTTTCGGCATGTTGTTAAGTTGCTGAATGACCTGAGCCGCCTCCTTGTCGCGTCCAGTCTGCAGATACGCATAGACCAGATAATCCATGGCGTGCAGCTCATCTCCCGTATCGCCCTGCTGGTGTGCCGCTTCCTTTGATGCGAGGTTTGAAGCGATGGAGTCTTCCCATAGGCCGAGTCGCGTGAATATATGCGATGGCATGTGCAATGCGTGCGGCGCTGAGGGTGCAACCTCAGAATAGGCTCTTGCCGCTCGGAGGCCCTTTGGCGCGAGTTCGGCATTGTCGTAGGCATGGATGAGGTAATGAGGGATTCCCGGGTGCTCCGGGTAGGTGCGGCCAAGCGGCTCAAGCAGATCTGCCGCCTGTTTCTGCCTCGCATGCGTCTTGTCGGCAGGAGAGGCGTTCGCCAGGAGTGCAAGTGCGTAAAACACCTGTGCTTCGACATCCTTCCTGTTCTCTGAAGCGAGACCGCTCAGCGCGTGCTCGTAGTTCAACGCCCGTGTGCTGTACGGAACGGTGGCAGCGTCCCGATAGATGAGGTCCAGCGCCTGGATGAACCGGCGCTCGCGTTCGGAGCCGGTTCCGATCTGCTGCGCCCGCTGGATTTCCTTTTGCGCAATCGAGATTGTGGCGGACTCGATGGGTGGCTCCCAAAGCTGGTGAAAGTACGTCATGGCCATTCCCCAATATGCCATCGCGCACTGCGGATCCTGTTCCGCCACGCCGTGAAATGCATGTTCCGCGGCGGTGTAAGCGAAGGAGTGAAGCAGAGCCACGCCTCTGTCGAACTGCTCCTGAACGGCCGGTATGCAAGAAACCGGAAACGATACCTTTCCCAGTTTCTCAGGTGCTGGGTGGTTGTGTGTTTCTTGTGCTCCCGAGAGAGGAAAGATGACCAACAAGATTAGCAATACTCGCCAAAGACCGGGCATTTAGCTTCCCCCCTGGGCGGGTGCGTGTCGAGACTTCCGAATTTTACGCTGAATCCGCCGGCAATGCGGAAATGATCGAAACGGCCGTATGAGCGGGCTTGCAGGACTTTCGCCAAGTTTGTGTACCTTTCGTACTCTCCCGCCAGCTGTTGCGAAAATCGCCATTTCGCCAACTGCCCGTGAAGTCGGGTTTGCGGCAACTTCAAATGCTGCGAGTCACTGCCGTTCGACTCGCACACCCGCCCGACCGCAGCCCGCAACCCCCTTTTCCACCGACAATTCCTTGACACGCCTGATAAAATCAGAGAAGGAATACAGGAGCGCGACCTCGTGCCTGGCCCTGTACTCCCATTCGGAAAATGCCGTGGGTGCGGCCATAAATACTTGATTCCAGATATACTTGCTAAATAACATCCATGTTATGAATATTTTACCGACGACGCCGCACGTAACCCTTTGTTATTGAATATTTTACGTATTTAGGGGGGGGGAGGGGGTACCACCCACCAACCCCAGGGGAGCCACACAGAATGACCATCCGAATCCCGAGCCTATGCGCCGCCCTGGCCCTGCTCCTGTTCGCCCCGCTCACCCGCGCCCAATCCTACGGCCCCGAGCACCCCGAATGGACGACTCCCATCGCTCCCTTCCGCATCGCCGACAACCTGTTCTACGTCGGCAGCAAAGACCTCGCCTCCTACCTCATCGTCACCCCGCAGGGCGACATCCTCATCAACTCCAGCCTGAAATCCTCCCCACCGCTGATCGAGAAGAGCATAGCCCAGCTAGGCTTCCACCTCGCCGACGTCAAGATCCTCCTCATCAGCCACGCCCACTTCGACCACGACGCAGGCTCAGCCGAACTCCTGCGCATCACCCACGCAAAGTACATGGTGATGGACGCCGACGTCCCGGTCGTCGAAAGCGGCGGCGCCAAAGACTTCGCCTACCCCGCTGACCGTTACCCTCCCACCAAAGTCGACCGCATCCTCCACGACGGCGACGAAGTCCGCCTCGGCAACGCCGTCCTGGTCGCGCACAAGACTCCCGGCCACACCCGCGGCTGCACCACCTGGACCATGCGCGCAATCTCCGGTGGAAAGCCACGCGACGTCGTCATCGTAGGAAGCTGGAACGTCAACGCCGGATTCCGCCTGGCCGACCACCCCGGCCACCCGGCCTCCTACCCCGGCATCGCCGCCGACTATCAGCACGCCTTCGCAGTCCTCGCCAAACTGCCCTGCGACATCTTCCTCGGAGCCCACGGCGCCTACTTCGACATGCTCGCCAAGCTCGATCGCGCCAAATCAGGAGCCGGCGAAAGCGTCTGGATCGATCCCGACGGCTACCACGCCGCCGTCGCCGAACGTGAACAAGCCTTCCAACGCGAACTCAAACGCCAGCAGGACGCGCGCCAGTGATTGCCCGTCTCCAACTACTCAATCGCGAACACCGCGTAAACGGTCGCGGTCTTCTCAATCTGCCGCGCGTTGATCGCCAGCGGCGGCGGCGCAGCGGGTGCAGCAGCCATCGCCATCGCCTTCATCACTGGCCTCACCGGCGCTGCCTGCGTCTCGTTGCTCGCAAAGATCAGCACGCCGAGCTTCACATTCAGCCCCTTCGCCATCTCCTCCGCGACCGTTCTCGCACGCTGCAACGCCTTCCCCGCAGCCTGCGCCTGGGGAGCATTCTCGTCCTTCAGGCTCCAGTCGATCGCGCCGCTCTGGTTCGCCCCTGCCTTCACCGCAATATCCAGAATCCGCGCCGCGTCCGCAGCGTTCGTGCGCACCGTCCAACTCTGCGACAGTATCCACTTCCGCTTCGCCTTCTCCGCGTCCGAAAGCTGGTTGAGCTGATACGCCTGAACCTCCGCGAGATTCTGGTTCTCGCTCTCGATCGCATCCGAGGGGACGCTTGCCGCCTTCAGCGCTCCAACAATCGCGTTCGACACCTGCGACCCAGCCGCATACGCCGAATCGTGGTCAACGCCATACACCACGAATCCGACATGCACCGTCGCCACATCCGCCATCGCAATCACGCTGTCCGTCGCCGTAATCGCAATCGTCCGGTTTTCCTTGCTCATCGTGATGCCCTGGCCCGGCATCTGCGCGGCACCGTTCGCACCTGCCACACCGAACCCCACAAGACAAGCCACTACAACCCGCAGCATCTTCATACTTCGTCTCCTTCAGAACCACTACTCAGCAAATCCGCCAGCGTCTTCTTATATTTCGGCTTCGCTGCGGCCTTCTGTTTCGGGTCCGGAATCACCCGTTCCGGCGGCACCGGCCCCACCCGGTCCCGCGCATTCTCCTTCACCGCCTTCACCACCGAAAAAACCCGCTTCTTCGCCTTGCCCATCCACACACCTCGCCGTCTGCAATTGCTGCGACGCAGACCCGATTATGCAATACTTTTCAACGCAGTAGTTTGGCCCGGATTCGCGTGCCGAAACCACAACGCACCGACTCCAGGAGGGGATCAGCATGGAAGAACGAGACTTTTTCGACGAAAAGCCCGAGCAGCGAACTCACACCATGACCTGCCCGCACTGCGGCCAGCCCGGCGAATACCAGATCGGATGGCTCGTCCGTAGAAAGAAGGCGCAGATCCCACGCGGCGCCGACGAGCGCGATCGCGCCCGCTTCGCCAAAGCCCAAAGCTACATGGTCCGCACCGACGACCTCGTCGGCTGCAAGAACATCCGCTGCCGCAAGCGCTTCGACGTAGCCGGAATCCAATCCGTCGCCTTCATCTAACCTCCAGACTGGGTGCCCCACATCTCGCGTCTGAGATGTGGGTTTTCCTGCCACCGTCGCACCAGTTTGTGATTTAATACCTCCAGCAGCTAACCGCAGGAGACGACACCGCAATGGCCAACATGCTCATCCCCGCCGAGGAACGAAACCTCACCCCTGAGGAAGTCGAAGCCCTCGATCGCCGCCGCCGCCGTGGCCAACTCTTCCTCGTGCTCTGCTTCCAGTGCCTCATCGTCGGCACGCTCGTCACCCTCTGGGCCGGCCAGGACCTCACCTATTCGCCCGGCTTCGCCCACCCAATGTTCTACTGGGACGCCATCCTCTTCACCCTCGCCGCCATCTTCGGCGTAGCCGGCGTCCGCCTCCGCCGCGGCTCCAACGAATTCATCAGCTACTAACCTACCGCATAGCGGTATCATCCCTGTGTGAATCTCGCCGAGCCTCAGCACTTCGCCCTGTTCGAGATCGGCCTGCTGCTGGTCCTCGCCTGCACTTCCGCCGTGCTCTTTTTCCTCCGCTTCGCGCCCATCCTCCGCAACATCCTCACCGCGCGCAAAGACCTCGGCTTCTCGCTGTCTCCTATCCCACGCCGAATCCGAGACTTCGTCTGGGAAGTCCTCTGCCAATCCAAGGTCATCCGCGAACGCCCACTTCCCGGCATCGCCCACGCCTTCGTCTTCTGGGGATTCCTCGCCTTCGCCCTCGTCTCCCTCAACCACCTCGCCATCGGCCTGCGCCTCGCCTTCCTTCCGCCCGATAGCCTCATCGGCCGCTTCTACTTCCTCTTCGCTGCGATCTGGGCGCTGCTCGTCGCCATCTCCATCACCGCGCTCTTCATCCGCCGCTTCTTCGTCCGCCCCATCTGGCTAGGCAAGAAAGTCTCCTACGAATCCGGCTTCATCGCCCTGCTCATCTTCCTCCTGATGACCACCTATCTCGCCACCTTCTTCACGGTCGACGAGACCACCCTCAAAGCCCTCTGGTGGACGCACACTCTCGCTCTGCTCGTCTTCCTTCCCCTCATTCCGCACACCAAACACCTCCACCTCGTCCTCTCGCCCATCACCATCTTCCTCAAGCGCGACGGCTTCTCCGCGATCCCACCGCTCTGCACCGACGAGAATGTAGAAGACTTCGGCCTCACCGCAGGCCGCGACCTCACCCAGATCATCGCGCTGCAAGCCTATAGTTGCGTCGAGTGCGGCCGCTGCACCGAACACTGCCCGGCCTCCGCCACCGGCAAAGTCCTCAACCCCAAAGAAATCATCCTCGGCACCCGCACGTACCTCAACACCTTCGGCCCTCACTCCGAAACCCCACTCCTCACCGAGTTCCGAACGTCTGAGAACACGCCCGCCTCTTTGTTGTCATCCCGCAGCGCAGCGGAGGGATCTGCTTCTCCCGCCCCCAACCACTTCTCCCTCGAGGCCGCCTACGAATGCACCACCTGCGGCGCATGCGAGTTTCAGTGCCCCGTCGGCATTCAGCACCTCCCAATCATCATCGGCCTGCGCCGCGGAGCCACCAACACCGGCGCATGGGAAGACTCTTACGGCACCAAGCTCTTCCTCGCGCTCGAAAAATCCGGCAACTCCCTCGGCCTGCCCGCGTCCGAACGCGACAAGTTCATCGCCCGCGCGCAGCTCCCCATCTTCGACGGGACACAGGAATACTGCCTCTGGCTCGGCTGCATGGGCGCCTACGATCCGCACGGCCGCGAGATCATCGCCGACTTCGCCCGCGTCATGGCGCACCTCGGCACCACCTTCGGCGTTCTCAAGAAAGAGAAGTGCACCGGCGACCCCGCCCGCCGCCTCGGCAACGACCTCGTCTTCCAAACCCTCGCCGAATCCGGCCTGCAAACCTTCGCCGCGCAGAAGGTCCAAAAGATCGTCGCCATCTGCCCCCACTGTGTCCGCACCATCGCCAACGACTGGCGCGACTTCGGCATCGCCCCCGAGATCGAACACCACAGCGAATTCATGGCCCGCCACAAATCCCGCCTGCCCTCCCCACAAAGTATTGTCCCGCCCCAAAGTATTGTCATTCTGAGCGAAGCGAAGAACCCCCGTATTTCGCCCGGCGAGCCACCACCGCCCGCAGCCTCAACCCAACCCGCTCAGGCCTCGGAAACCGTCGTCTACCACGACCCCTGCTACCTCGGCCGCTACCAGAGCATCTACGACGAGCCCCGCGCCGTCATCCAGCAACAAGCCACCCTCGTCGAAGCCCCGCGCAACCACGAGCGCAGCTTCTGCTGCGGAGCCGGCGGAGGACTCGCCTTCCTGGGCGAGGAAACCGGCGAACGAGTCTCCCACGTCCGCGCCCGCGAACTAGCCGCCACCGGCGCCAGCACCGTCGCCACCGCCTGCCCCTTCTGCAACACCATGTTCCGCGACGCCCTCACCGCCATCTCCGGCGATGCCACCCCACCCCAACTCCTCGATATAGCCCAACTAACCGCCCGCAGCCTGCCGCCGACGGACGTCCCGTAACCCAAGGGTGCCCCATGATCACCAAGGCGCAGCCGAGGTTATCGTGGGGTCACTCACGGTAGGCTCCAGCCAACCGCCCTCACCGCATCGGCAAAAACTTCCCCTCACACCCGTAAGGAGCCTTGGCAGCCCCCATCGCTGTCACCTTCACATCGTTCCCCTCCGCCGCCTTCTCCAGCGGCAGATTCGTCCCGCCGTTCCCAATGTCCGCGAGCTTCAAGTGCATCTTGTCCAGCGTGATGCCCTTGATCGTCACGTTGACCAGGTTTAACTGCGTGCGATGCGCCTCGTCATATCCCGCGATCAGCACATCGCCCGGCGTCAGATCGGTGATGTTCTCCAGCGTGATGCTCTTATAGTCCGGAATACGATCGCCCTTGATCCCCGGATCGACGAACCCTTCGATCGTCTGATTGTTGTAGTACGGGCTGATCGCGATCGGCACCCCCACATCGCGCATGCAGATGTTCTTGTAGACCATGTCGTGAACCAGCCCGCCGCGCGTCGCGTTGCTCTTGATGCGGATGCCGCTGGTCGTGTGGTCCTCGGTCAGCCCGTCCACCAGCAGGAAGCTGTCGCCGGTATTCGTCTCGCTGCCAATCGACATGCCGTGCCCGCTGTAGAAGTGGTTGTCGATCACGGACATGTGCGTCACGCCCGTCTTGATCGCCACATTGTCGTCGCCGTTGTCGATCCAGCTATGTGCAATGGTGATGTTCGTCGACGCGCCCGGATCGATGCCATCCGTATTCCGCGGTCGCGGATCGCCCGGTCCCGGCTCATGCACCGGCGTCTTCAGGTGCACGCTCCACGCCGTGAAGCCATCGGTCCGCGACACGCCCACATGGAAGTTCGGCGAATCGTGCAACGTAATCCGGTACATCGTAAATCCGTCCGCGCCCGCAGCCGAGATCAGCCTCGGATCGCTGTACGGAATCCCCGCCGGCCGCGCGTCCGTCGGCTCGCCCTTCACCGCCAGCCCCCACCACGAGATGTCCTGGCCCAGCAACTTCGCGCCGCCGCGCCCATCGATCACGCCATCGCCCATGATCCCAACATTCTTCGCGCGAATCGTGAGGAAAGCCTTGCACGGCCCCTTCGACGGAATCGTCCCGCACGTCCCCGGCGCATTGACGTCATAGTCCGATGCCTTGCGCGACGCAAACAGCGGTACGCTCTTATCGACCAGCAGCGTCA
>PKWK01000129.1 GCA_003133205.1 Granulicella sp.
CCGGTCATAAAACCAGACTGGAGCCTCTACGCAAGCTCAAATTGCTTGAGCCGCCCCCTACTCCTCGACCGTGCTTGGCGGCACAACCTTCGTAATCCCCGCCGCAACCAATTCGTACAATCCAGCCGCAAGCGCCACCAAGATGATCCCCGCAATCAGCATCGTCCCAGTCGGGTGGTACGCAGCAAGTTTGTCGAAGCGAGCGCCCTGATCCGCGAGAAACGCCTCCCGCCCACGCCCCAGCCACCGCATCTCGGTAAAGTGGCTATATAGCCCCCGCATAATCCCTAGAAAGAGCACCGCGAGCACCCTTCCCGTCCCCGAACTCTTCATAGATTCTCCAGCCCCCATCATAAGAGTCCGCGCGTCCGCGGCCGCACTTGAAATGCGACGCGAACCACGCATCTCACCATCTCGAATCCCCAAACAAAAACGCCGCCCTTAGCCAGGCGGCGCTTGTCCTAAATTGATCCAGCCAAATTGAACCAGCTATCTTCCAATCCTCTACAGCGTCGACTCGATCTCGAATCCCCAGGCCTCAAGCAGCGCCTCTGGAATGTACTTCGAATTCTTGTTGCGCCGAGCCCACTCACGGAGCCGCGTCGAACGAATGTACTGATCCGGAGTCAGCTTGAACTCCTTTACCACTTGCTCGAAAGATGTAACGGTTGGGACCACCGGGCCGATCGGCTCGGGCTTGCCCCAATTCGGATTTCCACGACGCTTTGCCATCAGTTATATCCTTTGTCCTTTGTTTCCAGCCCTTTATAACGAGCTGGGAAATCTTGCGTGATGCGGCCGACATAGCGATTCTCGCAACTATGAGCGATATTCATTCTAAGGCATTTACAGGCAAAAAGCAAGCCTTTCCGAGCCTTTTCGTCGAAGTTCAGTCGCCACAGCCTGCTGTGCAGGAGCAAGCTCCAATCGCACCACGTCATACGCAACTCCGCTTGTAATCCCGCCCGCCGGCACAATCAACGTCAGAGTGTTCGCTCCCGCATGCAGTAGCGACCCATCGAACGACAGGTCCTTCTCGACCCACGATCCCTCAACGCCGTCGCGGTTGATGGTCGCGTTGTAGACGAGGCCCTCCACAGTGCCCGCGTCCTTGCCGTTTACCTTAACCGCGATGCTCCGTGCGCTCGCGCCCGCAATCGCCAGCCGCAAAACACCGCGCTCGCCCGCCGCAGGAGCCTTCGCCAGCGTGAAGTTCACCTTCCACGGAGTCTCACGGCCCTTGCCCTTGCCGAGCACGTCGGGCAACTCCTCATCGTGCGGCACCTGGTAGATATACCAGTCCTTGCGGAAGTCACTCTTGCCGATGGTAAAGTTCACGTCGTTGGGGAACAGCTTCGCGTACGCGATGTATTCGCCCCAATGCCAGTGGTCGTTTCCGTTCAAGAACTCCGACGCGGACCGATTCGGAATGCCGATCTGCCACAACTGCTTGCCATACCGCACCGGCTTCCATTCCAGCTTGCCCAGGTCGACCTTGCCGCCGGCCCCGACCGTCACATCCGCCTTCGCATATTCGCCCAGCACACCATCGGCAATCGCGTGCAGTTCATACGTCCCCGCACGCACATTCGGGATCGTGAACTTTCCATCCGCCGTACCGCGCGTCCAGAACTCGTAGTGCTTCGCGTCGTTCTGCCAAGTCATCGCCTCGGGCGTACGTCCGCCGGGCTGACCCGCCTGCGCAGGCTGTGCCGTCGGAGCCGCCACCGGCGTCTGGTCCGGATACGCGAGCCCAACCAGCAGATTCGGCAGGTTGGCTCCCGGAGCCTGCGGATCGCGCAACACCATCTGCCCGCTCACCGTAGAGCGTTCCGCCGCCTTCGGGAAGTCCACCCCGTTCACCCAAGCGTAAGGCCACTTCCCCGCTTCCACCGTGGCCTGCCGTTTCGCGTCCGCAAACATCGCATCCGGCGTCGGGCCCGTAGGCACGTAGATCATCACCGGCCCCACCACCTTGTTCCAGTTCTCGCCCGCGGCGATGGGCAGAATGCTGCCACCGTAGTGCGAGCCCCGCCAATAGTCCAGCAGCGTCGGATCGCCGCCATCGCCATCGTCCAGATGCCCTGTCAGTTCGAAGTGGTTCGGCCCGCTCGACAGAAACTCGACCGACGGATTGATGAAGTAAATCCCCACATGCTGCTTGGTGCTCGACCAGCCAAACGCCGGCGTGCCGAACTGGTCCGCGCAGTAGTCATACTTATGCTCGACCTGACCCGTCTTCACGCCCGTCGTCAGCCGCCGCGCCTCCTTCATATTCAAGTCGGTGCCCTTGTCCCAGTCCGCGCCCGTGGGCATCGCCTCGTTGCGCTGCTCGTCGATCGAGAGCCAGTCGAACACTCCGCCGTTCAGCTTCATGCCGTAGCGGCTCTCACCGATCTGGGTCGCACCGTAGCTCGGCGCGTGGGTGTAGATCGCGTACGTATAAATGCCCTTCTCGCCGCGCCCCAGCGTGTAGCGAATCTCCATATCCACCAGCAACCCGGGCCCGCGACCACCGCCACCAGCTCCTCCAGGGCCAGCGCCCGGCCGTGGACCAGTCGCCGTCCCACGGTTCCGAGGCACGCCCGGAGGCAGTTGCACTGCCGGAGCCGTTCGCGCACCTGCAGGAACATCATCTTCCGCCGCCGGCGCATCCTGTCCCGCAGATGCCGGCGCAGCGCCCGCTGCATCAGCCGGACGAGGTCCGCCCACTCCCGGCCCAGCCCCACGCGTCCCGTTCAAGTTCTTCCCGTCCGACCACCCTTTCACCGAAACCTCGGCTCGCTCGCCGCCATTGGCCGCGGGGTCGATCGTCACCTTCGCTTCCATGCGCGCCGCGCCCGCCGGGTTCTGCTCCCAATACCCCGCGTGGTGGCCGGAGACGTAGCCCTGGGTCTCCAGTCCATGCACCTTCAGCGAACTCATGTCGCCGGTCCTCTTGTTGATCGTCGCCGTCAGGTATCCATTGGAAAGGATGAAACTCGTACCATCGTCGGTCACCGTGACCGGAGTATCCGCGTCGGGCATGACCTCGGGCCCGAGCCTCACCTCCTTGCCCTTCTGCGCAAACGCGGCAAACACCACGACAAACAAGCAGACCACCAGCGATGCCGCAAACCAGGCTGTTTTGGATGTCTTGGCGGAGGAGCCAAATTGGGAGGGGCAAAGCGACGAAGTCTGCATGGAGTATCCTCTGGTGCGCGCAATCATCGTGCAGGATCAAGCGGGCTGACAGGCACGGTTCAACTGTAGGGAGCGCACTCCGTTCATACAGACGCACCCCGTCCCACAGAAGACGCGCTCTGGGAATAATTCTTCTATTGATACCTCAGGGTTCCGGCGCAACCTCGCGCGACGGTCCGGCCACCACCCCAAACCGCCCATCATCCAGCCTCGTGATCGTAGGCGCATACGTCCCGAGATACCGCCTCGTCCACCACACGCCCTGCTCCCGCTTCTCCTCCGCCGTGCTGAACCAGTACTGCCAGATCACCGCCCGCACGTACTTCGGCGGAGTCCCGCCAAGCGGATCTCCCGCAAACAACCCCAGCACGTCGCGGTCGGTTCCCCGCCCCATGCTCCGAATCAAAGAGATAAAGGAAAACGCGTCTGGCCTTATCCATGACCGCAACCCTTTGCTGCAAGAGTTTCGATGCCGTCCCATGCGGTTCGTGGAAAGATACTACGCCGGTCGCGCAAACGAGAATAACCTTGCAGACAGGAATCGCAAGCCGTCGGAATCGGGGAGCAATGCCTCAAGCATCTGGAAATCATCGCCGCGGAAAAGCCTGCGTAATCGGCTCAGGTCCCAACGGACTCGCGGCCGCCATCGTGCTCGCACAGGCTGGCCTCGACGTCGAAGTCTTCGAAGCTGAACCAACCGTAGGCGGCGCAACCCGCACCTTGGAACTCACCCTCCCCGGCTTCCACCACGACTTCGGCTCCGCAGTCCACCCCCTCGCCGTAGGCTCGCCCTTCTTCTCCTCCCTGCCCCTCGCCGACTACGGCCTCGAATGGATCCACTCCCCCTTCACCCTGGCCCACCCTTTCGACGACGGCACCGCCATCACCCTCGACCGCGACCTCACCCAAACCGAAGCCGCCCTCGGCGAAGACGGCCCCGCCTGGCGCCGCCTCATGCAGCCGCTCGCCACCCGCTGGCCCGACTTCACCGCCAACATCCTCCGCCCCGCAATCGCCTTCCCGAAGCACCCTTTCCTGCTCGCCCGCTTCGGCCTGAACGCCCTCCTCCCCACCACCACCGTAGCCCGCCGCTTCAGCACCGAACCAGCCCGAGCCCTCTTCGCCGGCCTCGCCGCGCACTCCTTCATGGCTCTCAATCAGCCCCTCAGCGCCTCCTTCGGCCTCGTCCTCGGAGCCGCCGCCCACGCCGTAGGATGGCCCATCCCGCGCGGTGGCGCACAGTCCCTCGCCAACGCCCTCGCGGCCCACCTCGCCCACCTCGGCGGCCGCATCACCACCTCCACCCGCATTCGCAGCCTCACCGACCTCCCCGCCAGCGACCTCACCCTCTGCGACATCACGCCCCGCCAACTCCTAACCCTCGCCGGCGAGTCCTCCCCCAACAAACTCTCCCCCACCTATCGCCGCCAACTCGCCGCGTACAAATACGGCCCCGGCGCCTTCAAAGTCGACTACGCCCTCTCCAGCCCCATCCCCTGGAACGCTCCCGCCTGCCGCCGCGCCGCCACCGTCCACCTCGGCGGCACCTTGGCCGAAATCGCCGCCTCTGAATCAACGATGTCTTCCGGACAGCATTCAGCCAAGCCCTTCGTCCTCCTCGCCCAGCCAACCCTCTTCGATCCCACCCGCGCCCCCGCCGGTAAGCACATCGCCTGGGCCTACTGCCACGTCCCCAACGCCTCCACCGAAGACATGCTCGACCGCCTCGAATCCCAGATCGAGCGCTTCGCCACTGGCTTCCGCGCCACCATCCTCGCCCGCCACATCTCCTCCCCCTCCACCCTCGAAGCCATGGACGCCAACCTCGTAGGCGGCGACATCGGCGGAGGCGCCGTCAACCTCCGCCAGTTCCTCTTCCGCCCCACCCGCCGCCAATACCGCACCTCCGCGCCGGACATCTACCTCTGCTCCTCTTCCACGCCACCCGGCGGAGGCGTCCACGGCATGTGCGGAGCCAACGCCGCCCGCATGGCCCTCGACCATCTCCAACACTAAAAAAAGGGTCGCCGCAAACCTTCTTGCGACGGCCCAATCGTCCTAATGGTCTTTATAAACTACATGCCATTCTGATTTCCGTCTGTCGGGTGCAACACACGGTAGCTATTGTTTCCCTTCGACCACACCAGCAGCAGAATGTCCTTGCCCTGTGGAGTCGAATGCATCGCGCTCGCGAACTGCTCCGCCGAAGCAACCGGCTTCCGGTTCACCTCGACCACCACGTCGCCCGGCTGCAATCCAGCATCATCCGCCGGCGAGCCCGGACGAACATTCGCAATCGCCGCGCCCTTCACCTCTGCCGGCACCTGTAACTGCTGCCGAACGTCCTGGTTCAGATCGTCCACTGCCAGCCCGAGCTTGCCCGTATTCTGCGGCGATGCACCAGACTCCTTGTCCGCTACCTCCGTGCCCGGCTTGTGATACTCGCCAACCTTCAAGCTCAACGTCATCGGCTGACCGTTGCGCAGGATCCCCAACTCGATCGTCTGCCCTGGCTGGTCCTGGCTCACCGCAACCTGCAGCGCGCTGCCGTCGGCCACCGTGTGGCCATTCAGCTTGTCGATCACGTCGCCGCTCTTCAGTCCAGCGCGGCTCGCCGGCGAATCCGGCGAAACCTGCGCCACGATCGCGCCCGTCGCCTCCTTCAGGTTGAAGAAGCTGGCATTCGACGGAGTCACGTCGTTCATCGCGATTCCCAGGTAGCCATGATGCACGGCTCCATGCGCGATCAACTGATCTGCGGTCGTCTTCGCAATCTGCGACGGAATCGCAAACCCCGCACCCGCGAACGACCCGCTATCCGAGATGATGAACGTGTTGATCCCAATCAGTTCGCCATGCGCATTCACCAACGCGCCGCCCGAGTTGCCCGGATTGATCGCCGCATCCGTCTGGATNNGCGCTCACAATGCCGCGCGTCACCGTGTCCTGGAAGGCCATGCCAAACGGGCTGCCGAACGCCAGCACCGTCTGCCCCGGCTTCAACGACGACGAGTCGCCCCACTGCAGGAACGGAAGATCGTGCCCATCGACCTTGATCACTGCCAGGTCGGTCAGTTTGTCCGTCCCGATCACCTTCGCGTCCAGCACCCGGCGGTCGTTCATCGTCACCTTCACCGTCACAGCCCCGTCCACTACGTGATTGTTGGTCACGATGTAGCCGTCCGGCGAGATGATGATGCCGCTCCCAACTCCCCGCTGCAGCGGTTGCTGTTGCTGCTGGAACCGCCGGCCCCGACCTTGCCCCTGTCCCTGCCCGCCCCCGCCAAACGGCCCGTTCGGGCCAAAGAACTGCGCAAAGCCCGGAGGAAGTTGCTGCTCCTGACCCTCCTGCGCCACCTGCTCCTCCGACCCGCGCGACGTCACTTGCACGTTGACCACCGCCGGCGCGACATGGGCCGTCACCGACTCCATCGCCCGATCGAGCGCCGTCAGAGCCGCAACGCTGTTGTCGTCCACCGCAGGCGGAACACTCGCCGCCCGCATCGAGCTCTCGTGGAACACGAGGCTCACCGCCAGCGCAGTCGTCAACACCGCGCCCGCACCTACACTCAAAGGTCTCCTTGCCATCTTCTTCACCCCTTCTACTAATTGATTAGTTACTTCGGACATAACCGCACCTCTCATAGAGATTTGCATTGCTAATTAAAGTTGAAAGACAAGCCAACCGCCCCGCACAGGCACGGCTGCATACGGATGAACTTGTTCTGAACGCGGTCGCTCTTGCTGTTGCTGCAGCTCAGGCGCATCGCCCGTCACCTGCGTCTGATCCCCGCGCACATCTGCATTCGATGTCCGCGCCGTCGTCAGCACCATGCGCGACCCATCCTCATCCTGCCACGACGTCACCACTACCCACTGCATAACGCCGACTGCCGGTCGGGACGGCTCCACGTCGGAGATCGATTTCGATCGGGCTCGCGAGCCGGAATCCGGTGCCATCGTCCGAATCATCCGCGCCGTACTAACTGCGGTCCGGCCCCGCCGCGTCTGGTCGTTTGTAACGGACTCACTCTGCATGTTCTGCCGACTGCTCGGCTCAGAAGCCACCAGCAATATCTCATGTGGAACATTCTGAGTCTGCCGTATCTTACTGGTGTAACTTGTCATACGAACAGCGCTAACTCGCACAATGGGTGCCCCATTCATGGCAGTCTCTTCGCCATGAGTGGGCTGCCACTGCTGCGTGCGAACCGCACCCGCCACATTCTGCGCCCCACCCGCCGCAAATCCAACCAACCGTGGGCACCGCTCCAACCCGACTGCCCCAACCAGCAATCCCAGCATCGCGCCGCCCATCACCAGCTTGGCATGTACCGGTCGCATCTGCTCCCCGCGCCGGAGAATCCTTCCCACGCGCCGCCCCAGCTCAGACTCCCGTCCCAGCGCACCCAACGCCAGCGCCAGTCCGCGCCGTCCCAGCCGATGCTCCGCCAGATTCGTCAGGCAAGCCGCATACGCCGTCGCCGCGCCCGCCTTGTCCGCAAAAGTCCGCAACACACGCTCATCTACCGCCAGTTCCCGCTCGAAGCACAGCCGCCGCTCCACCCAGGCCAGCGCCGGATTCAGCGGAAACACCACCAGCGCGATCTTCTGCAGCAGGTTCATCCAGTCGTCCGCGCGTCCGAGGTGCCCCGACTCATGCAGCACAATTTGTTCCAGCTCCGCCGCGGTCAACTTCTCAAGCAGCCAGCTCGGAATCAGAATCTTCGGCGAAAAGAACCCAATCACAGTCGGCCGGTCCACCTCGTCCGAAGTGCAAATCCGCGCCCGCCGCGATCCAACCACCGATTCCGCAGCCACCCCCAACTCCACCGGCGTCGCCCGCTTCCAAAGCGCTCGCACGCGAAGCACCGCCATCACCAAAGTCCCCGCGCGCACCAGTGACGCAGCCAACCAGACCGCCGCGATCGCCAGACTCCACCGCGCATCCAGCGTCAGCCACGCACCCCGTCCGGCTGTCTTCGCTACCCCGGCCGGATGCGGCCACATCGAGACCAACGGTAGCGCCGTCACTACCAGAAACACTCCAAACCAGATCGCAAACCGCACGGCAGCCGGCGTCTTTGGCAGCAGCCGCAGCCCCAGCCCAACCACGGTCGCCAGCAGTATCCCCTGCCACACCGCCGCCACCAGAGCACCTGTCGCCAGACCAATCATCGCGATCCCTCACGATCTGTCAACGCTCCCGGTGTAGCCTCGACCGCCGCCTTGGCAATCGCCTCTTTCAGCCGCCGCAGTTCCTCGGGATCAATCTCCTCGTCTCCCAGCAGCGACAGCAACAGCCGCTCCCGCGAGTTGCCGAAAAACCGCTGCATCATATGTCGAATCTCAGACCGGCTCGCTTCATGTTCCTCGACGCACGGGCTGTAGAGGAACGCCCTGCCCTCCTGCCGGTGCCGCACATAACCCTTCTGCTCCAGAATCCGGATCGTCGTCAGCACCGACGTATAGGCCAGCGCCTCGCCCTCGGGCATTGCCGCCACCAGGTCGCTCACCGCCGACTCGCCGCGCGACCACAGCATCTTCATCAGCCTCAACTCGGCTTCGGTCAGCGTGATNNCTTCAGACGATCAACTAAAGGATTAGTTACCAATCCCTGTGGAAAAACTTGCGGACCCAACCGGTGGCATGATTTTTCCGTGGGGGTATCTTGTGCGTAAAATAGCCAGAATCAATGAGTTAGCGGGTTGCAGTGCCGCCAAAATTCTCATTCCATTGGAGTTACGTCTAAAATCTTCACACATAAGGACTTGCGCTCCCTGCTTGCGACTTAAATGCGAGAACCCGGCGCGTGGCCAGGCTTCAAACTTTAACTCCACGTAGGATCACACACGCTTTCGACCATGGCCTATCACCTTGTAAATCATAGAGTTAGGTCGCTTGTGGACTTGACATGCGAATTTGCTGAGGTTTTTCGCGATATTTTTGTTGGGCGGTACTAACGAAGCTTCTCAGGCTTCGGCTAGGAGCGCCATCGCAGGGGTAACCGTTCATAATGAAATCTATGCCTTCATCCGCCACACAAACGGACCAGCCACGCGACGCCCCGGAGACGCCAGATGCCGGTGGGGTCTCTCGGCTCCGTAGTGCCGCCGCGTCCATTCTGCTTCGCATGGCCAGTGTTCTTGACGCCAGACCATTTCTTAGCCTCATCCTTCTGCTCGCCATCTTCCTTCCGGCTGAATTGCAGCACTCGCTCAACAAACCCCTCTGGCACGATGAATTATTCACCTTCTACATCTCGCAAACCCCGAGTCTTCGCGTCCTATTGCGCGACATGCACGCCGCCGATCTCAATCCTCCACTCACTTATCTGCTCACCCGTGCCAGCTTCGCAGTCTTCGGCCCCAACACCCTATCCGCGCGCCTGCCCGAGATAGCCGGCTTTGCCCTCGCCATGCTCGCGCTCTTTGAATTCGTCCGTCGCCGCGCCGGAACTCTCTACGGACTTCTGGCGTCGACACTCCTCTATACGGGCGTCGCACAGCAGATGTCGGTCGAAGCCCGACCCTACGGTCTACTCCTCGGATTCGGCGCACTGTCGCTTCTGGCCTGGCAACTCGCTTGGGAGAAGAAGCCAATCGCAATTCCCCTGCTTCTGATTGGCGGCTTCGGAATGCTCCTCAGCCACGTCTTCGGCGTCTACGTCTGGGCTGCCCTGGCGGCCGCGGAAGCCGTTCGCATCGCGCAGAGCCGCCATATCGACTGGGCCGCCGCCGTTGCCTGGCTTCTTCCCATCCTCTCCTTCGCCCTCTATCTGCCTCTGATCCACATGCATGCGACCGGACTCTACCCAACCGCCTTCCAACCCACTACCGATTCCATCTTCAACTTTTACATCACGCGCATCGAGCGAGAGTTCGCCTCCCTCATGCTGACAGCCCTGGCCATTCTCCTGCTCGTCGGGCCTCGTGGTCTCCAGGGTCGTCCCGGCTGGTTCCTCACCCATACTGAATGGGTATCCACAATACTCATCATCGCCACGCCGGTTGTACTGATCGCGCAGCTAATGCGCTCGCATGCTTCCTTCTTCGAACGCTACGGAACCACGGCCAGCCTCGGCATCAGCATCCTCGCAGCTATACTTCTTGCCCGCTGGACCGGTCGCGATCTGCGAGCGGCGCTTCTCTGTATCTTGATAGCGCTGCTCACCTCGGCAGAACTTCCCGTCGCAATCGGCGCCGTGCTCGACGGTCGAATCTTCAAGTCCACGGAGCCAATCCCCGAGCTATGCGGCGCCTGTGCTCTCACCGCGCAGCTCAACCCTTCGCTACCTCTAGTCGACGCCAGCGGTCTCACCTTCGTCGAAATGGATCATCGCGAAGACACTGCCACCCTGAGCCGCGTCTTCTATCTCACCGATCCCGCCGCCGCCGCCGAATACGCCCACGCCAACATCTTCGACGAGATGGCACATACTAAGTCCCTCTTCGGCCTCCGCGCCAATGTCTCTCCCTATGCCGACTTCATCAGCCTCCACCACGACTTCTTCGTGCTCGGCAACTACAATTACCCGGAAGACTGGCTCCTCCGCAAGCTTCAGGCCGACGGTGCGACATTGCGAATGCTCGGCCACACATCCGGTTCGTATAGCGATCATGACCTCTACGAGGTCACTTTCGATGCACGCCTTCAAAGCAATCGCCCGTAATAGACGACCCTTGTAATCGCAGAGCATGAGGCGAAATGACAGCCTCCGCCACCGGGACGCAGTTTATAATCCAGGTGTGCCAGCCCACTCAACTTCGCATCGCCTGCCGCCCGGACAGACTCTGTTGTTCGACGCCGACGACACGCTGTGGGAGAACAACATCTACTTCGAGCGCGCCATCTCCGCGTTCATCTCCTACCTCGACCACCGCGTGCATACGCCCGAAGAGGTGCGCGAGTATCTCAACCACGTCGAGCGCGCCACTATCAAGAAGCATGGCTACGGGCTCAAGAGCTTTCGCAAATCCCTGATCGCCTGCTTTGAGCAACTCACCGACAAGCCCGTCACGCCGGAGAAGCACGCGCGCATCGTCAGCTTCGCCCAATCCATCGCCGACCAGGAGGTCGAACTTCTCGCCGGCGTGCCCACCACCATCGCAGAACTCTCAAAGCGGCACCGATGCATCCTCGTCACCAAAGGCGATGACGCCGAGCAGCGCGACAAGCTTCGTCGCTCCGGCCTGGAGCCGCACTTCGCTGCCGTCGAGGTGCTGCCCGAGAAGACCGACACAGCGTATCGCGCACTCGCGCATCAACACGAGTGCGACCACGGCCGAACCTGGATGATCGGCAACAGCCCCAAGTCGGACATCAACCCCGCGCTGGCCGCCGGGCTGCACGCCATCTTCATTCCGCACGGCTTTACCTGGGTGCTGGAGCACGAGGTCGTGAACCAGCCGCCAAAGGGCCAGCATCTGCTCGAACTAGCGTCGTTCGCAGACCTGACGCGCCACTTCTAAGCTCGGATTCTCGCGCACTGCTCCGGGCTTATTTTCCGGTGTAGTAGCCGTCGCGGGTCTGGATGAAGAGTTCCTTCGGGCTCGACTGGGTGAGCGACAGGTCGATCCGATGATAGCCGTCGGAGGCGGTGTCCTTGTCAGGCGTGTAACCGAGCCTGTACTGCGCACGCAGTTCCTGGCCGATCTGTTTGTAGATGTCGGCGACGGTCTGTTTCTTGCTGACTTCGAAGAGCCGCCCGCCGGTCTCGTCGGCCATTCGCTGCAGGATCTTCTTGCCGTCCGGCCGGTTCGCTTGAGGCTGCCTGCCCTGACCACCGCCGCCGCCACCAGGATAGCCCCCGCCACCACCGGGGTAACCACCACCCCCGCCTGGGTAGCCGCCGCCTCCGCCCGGATAGCCCCCACCGCGTCTTCCCGGAGAGCCGCCGCCCTGGCGGCCGCGGTCCTGCTGGGGGCCGCCCGCTTCTCGGCCCTTGTAGTAGATCGCGTAGACAATGGTGTCGGCCCGCTGAGCCGCTTCGATTGAGGACGAGAGCGACTCCTTACTTCCGGCGTCGACGCCGTCAGAGAGGATGATCAAGGCCTTGCGGCCCTTCTGCTTGCTCATCAACTCGTCGGAGGAGAGGAACAGCGCATCGTAAAGGGTCGTTCCCGCGCCGCGCATCCGCCCGGGCCGGTTGCCGTTGGAGTCGGAATCCGGGGCCGTCACGCTTCCGTCGCCGTCGCGGTTAGCGCCACCGCCGGAGCCGGGCGTGCCGAGCTGCTTCAAGCCGGCCTGCAATTTTGGCTTCGAACTGGTGACGTCCTGCAGCAAGTCGGTCTGCCGGGCAAACTGGACGATGAAGGCCTTGTCGCGATCCACGGGGCCGTTCAGCATATCGTCCAGAAACGCTGAGCTGGCCTTCTGCTCTTCGTCGATGACGTCGCGCTGGCTCAGGCTGGTGTCGACCAGTAGGCCAAGAGTCAGCGGAAGGTCTTTGTCCACATTGAAGTAGCGGATGGTTTGGACACGATCGTCGACCTTCAGCACGAAGTTGTCCTTGGTCAGGTTCTGGATAAGAGCCCCATGCTTGTCGTGGACGACAACGGGAATATTGACCAGGCGCGCATCCACGCTGAGTGTGGGCGCTTTGGCGACTGGAGCCTTGTCGCTGTCGGCCGATGGGGGGCGGAGGACCGGCGTCGACTGGGAGTCGGCCGCAGGGGTGCGCAGAACGGGTCCCTGTGCAGCGCTGGCGGCCGCCAGAAGCAGCAGCGCCCCGAAGGAGGCTGTGCGAGACGTGGTGTGGACAGTCCTCACTTGACGATAGACGGTGATTCCGGCGAACAGTTGCGCGCACCTTCTCAGATTCCCGGGGGAAGTCCGGGTCGCAGCCTAGTTGCCGATGTCGTAGCCGTCGCGGGTCTGGATGGAGAAGTCCTTTGGACTGGAGTTCGCGAGCGACAGATTGATGCGATGGAAGCCCTCGGAAGCGGTGTCCTTGTCGGGCGTGTAGCCCAGCCGGTATTGCGCCCGCAGCTCTTCGCCAATCTGCTTGTAGATGTCGGCCACGGTGTCTTTCCTGCTGACCTCGAAGAGACGTCCGCCGGTCTTGGTCGCGATGTGCTGCAGCGTCTTCCTGGCCTCGGGAAGCGGAATTCCCTGCGGCACTCTGCCTCCGGCCGGACAGTCGCCGGGATAACCGCCCGGATAACCGCCGGGGTAGCCGCCGGGATATCCGCCAGGGTAGCCTCCGGAACAATCGTTCTGGGGGTCGGGCTGGCCGACGTGGAAGCCCCGGTCGGTCGGCTCCTTGCCTTTGAAGTAGATGGCATAGATTACGGTGTCGGCCCGCAGGGCGGCTTCGGCTGCCGATTCCAGAGACTCTTTGCTTCCGCTGTCGACGCCGTCGGAGAGGACGATCAACGCCTTGCGGCCTTTCTGCTTGCTCATAATTTCGTCGGCGGAGAGGAAGAGGGAGTCGTACAGTGCAGTGGCGACCTGGCGCCCTCCTGCAGACGTAGTATCGCTTGCGTCGGTGACGGAGGCGGTGTTGCGGTTGCCCGAGGATGTGAGTTGCTTGAGAGCGGCCTGCAGCTTGGGCTTCGAGCTGGTGACGTCCTGCAGCAGGTCGATCTGCCGCGCAAACTGCACGACGAACGCCTTGTTGCTATCCGGGGTACCGGTCAGCATGTCGTCGAGGAACGCAGAACTGGCCGCGCGCTCCTCGTCGATGACATCGCTATGGCTCATGCTGGTGTCGACCAGCAGGCCCAGGGTTAGCGGAAGGTCTTTGTCCACGTTGAAGTAGCGGATGGTCTGGGGGCGATCGTCGACTTGAAGGACGAAGCTGTCCTTGGTGAGGTTCTGGACCAGGGCCCCATGCTTATCGTGGACGACGACGGGAATGTTGACCAGGCGCGCATCCACGTTGAGCGTGGGGGCGGTGGCGACTGGAGTCTTGTCGCTGTCGGATGCAGGGGTTCGCAGAACCGGAGGCTGCGACTGGGCGACCGCGGTGGGTGGCTGCGCCAGCAAAAGCGCGGCTTTCCCGGCCGCTAGAAGCAGCAGCGCCGCAATCGAAGCAGTGCGGAAGATTCCAAGGAGACTCATTACTTGACGATAAACGGGAATTGCCGCCAACAGTTGCGCATGACCTGTCAGATTTCGCGGATACAACTCAGGGGTCGATACAATAGAGGGTATGTTGGCTGCATCATGAAACGCATCTCCTTTCTCTCCATCACCCTGCTGCTTTGTGTGGCCGCAGTCTGCGCCCAGAAGGCGGCCCCCGCCTTGCGGCCCAATCAGGGCGACCCGCCGCCGACCGGATTCAGCAGGGCTTTGCTGCTATGGCCGACCTTAGCGCCGCTGGCGAGAGGCTCGGCCCCGGGCGATGTGCCGAAGCTCTTCTACTACCCGGCGACAGCGCCCGGGGTGAAATCGGCGGTTATTGTTCTCCCCGGCGGCGGATACACGCACGTCGTGATGGAGAAGGAAGGCGCGGTGGAGGGCAAGTGGCTGGCCGCGCATGGCGTGGCGGCGTTCGTGCTGCAGTACCGTCTGGCGCCGTGGTACAAGTATCCGGCTCCGATGCTGGATGGAGCGCGCGCCGTGCGTTACGTGCGCAGCCACGCGGCCGAGTACGGGATCGACCCGAACAAGATCGGCGTGTGGGGCTTCTCGGCCGGCGGAAACCTGGCAGGCTATCTGGCGACGGAGCCGTTCAAGTTTGACAAGGCAAACACCGACCCGGTGGAGCGCGTAACCGCTCATCCGGACTTTGCCATCTTCTCGTATGCGCGGCTCACGATGGATGACTCCGTGCCGCGCCCGGGAAACCTGGAATCGCTGGTGGGGGACAACCCGTCGCCGGAGACGCTGGACAAAATATCCTTCGCGAGGCACGTCACCAAGGACACTGCGCCGAGCTTCATTTACTCGACGACCGGAGACCAGACGGTGAATTCGCTGAATGCGACCGCGTATTACGACGCCATGAAGCGCGCGGGAACTCCCGTGGAGTTGCATATCTTCGAGCTTGGCCCGCATGGGACCGGTATGGGGCAGGGATTGAAGGGACTCGGCGAACTGGAAGTCTGGCCGCTCCTGCTGCAGCACTGGATGCAGTTGCATGGGTGGATGGCCGCGACTGCACCCGAGAAATGAGAACTTTCATCGACGGGCTTGATCGAACGCTCCAATAGGCCTGGGCGCGAAATATGCCTCGGTGGGACGATAGTCTGCCGGGCCAACCGTCCGGGTCATACGGTCGCGCCACCCGCACGCTGGGTGGTACCAAACTCGGTATCTGCTAGCAACTTACAAGGCCCCCGGAATGGCTCAGAAGTTGTAGTGTGGGACCCATCTCGGGGAGTTGCTTTCCATACGCCGGATGCTAGCCTTGCTTGACGCTCGAACCTGAGCTCTATTGGCTACTTAAGAGCAGCAAAAAGTGCGGTGCGAGTTTCCAGCACTCCGGCGCAGCGGAAGGCAGGCGGTTATGACTAAACACTGGTTGACTAGGCATCGACGCGCTCGGATCATCCGACTGACGGCTGGAGTAGCGGCGGTGTTATTGCTGGTGTGGAGGCTTGCACAGGGAGGCCAGGCTCCGTTGTCGCCGGTGGCCAACGCCTTTATCTGGGGAACGACATTCTTTGCAACGATCCTTCTGGTATGGCGTGAGCGGAACCAGACCGCCGCTCACCGCAGAGCCACGGAAGAGGATGCGCGCTTTATTGCCGCAGCGGAGACGAGCCCGGATGCGTTCTTCATCTTCGACGCCGTAAGGAATACGGCGGGCGACATCGTGGATTTCCGGTTTGTCTATGTGAATTCGCATGCCGAGGAACTGCTGAAGACGCCGCGAACGAGACTGTTGAACCAGGACCTTTGCATGATTTTCCCCGAGAATCGGACGAGCGGACACTTCGACAAATATCGCAAGGTCGTTCTTTCAGGCGAGGCCTTGTCCGAGGAGTACGCCGTGCATCGCGCGGACGGCAGCGAAATCTGGCTGCGCCAGCGAGTCACCAAACTCGGCGATGGCGTGGCAATCACAACCAGCGATGCCACTGAAATCAAGGCCCGCGAAGAGCGTTACCAGAGCCTGTCGAATTTCAGCAACTCGGTCTTTGAGAATGCTCCGTTCAGCATTATCGAGACAGATCTCAAGGGCGTAATCCAGGCGATGAACTCCGCGGCCGAAAGGCTGACCGGCTACAAGCGCGGAGACCTCGTCGGCAAGGTCGCGATCACCACCCTGCACGACCCAGTCGAGCTGAGCCGGCGGATCGATGAGACGCGGCCGCAGGAAAGATCCGAGGTCACCGGCTTCGATCTGCTTACGGCCAAGGCTGCTCACGGAGAGGACGACGAACGCGAATGGACCTATGTCCGGAATGACGGATCAACGCTGTCGGTGCATGTCGCGGTCACAGCGATACGCGATGGCGCAGGCAAGGTCAGCGGGTTTATCGCGATCGCATCGGACATCACCGAACGAAAGCAATTGATGACGTACCTGAACCACATGGCATCGCACGACCAGTTGACCGGTCTGCCGGGACGCACGCTGCTGCGCGAACGCATCGCGGATGCGATTGAGAAGGCGATGCTGCATGGGCGCAAGGTCGCGGTGTTTGTCATTGACCTCGACCACTTCAAGCGCATGAACGATTCGCTGGGCCACCGTGCGGGCGACAAGATCATCGTCGGAATGGCCGAACGCATGCGCGAGTCCCTGCGGCGCTCGGACACGCTCGGACGCCTTGGCGGCGACGAGTTCGTCGTAGTGATGCCGCACATTGCCAACCTCACCGATGTGGAGCGGTGCGCGAAGAGGCTTGTCGATCGTGTGTCGAGCACTGCGGTGGTCGAAAACATGGAAGTCAACCTCACGGCCTCGGTCGGCGTGTGCGTCTATCCGGACTTTGCGGAGGACGTGGATAGCCTGCTCGAACGCGCCGATGCAGCGACCTACGCCGCGAAAGAAAGCGGCCGAAATCAGTATCAGGTGTTCTCCGAGGCAATGCTGAGGGAGTCCCAGGACCGGTTGTCGATGGACACCGCGCTGCGTCACGCGCTGGTTCGTGAGGAACTCTTCCTGCACTACCAGCCTCTGGTTTCGCTGACCACGGGCCGCGTGATTGGGATGGAATCCCTGCTGCGCTGGCATCATCCCAGGCTGGGTGTGATCTCGCCGGCGACCTTTATTCCGCTGGCCGAGGAGACTGGCCTGATCCTCGCCATCGGCGAGTGGGCGTTGAAACGCTCTTGCCAGCAGGCCAAGATTCTCTGCGACGAGCTGGGCATGGATCTCTCCGTGTCTGTCAATCTGTCGC
Source organism: Granulicella sp. (assembly GCA_003133205.1). Next base: position 17,481 of record PKWK01000129.1, read on the forward strand.
CGCGGCAGTTTGAGCAGAGCAATCTGCTGCAGGTGATCGGCGAGGCGCTCTCGGCAAGCGGTCTGCCTCCGAAGAATCTGCAGGTGGAGTTGACCGAGAACACGCTGATGGTCAACTCATCGTCGAACCTCGAGAAACTACAGGAGATTCGCAAGCTCGGCACGCGGGTCGCGATCGATGACTTCGGAACGGGATTCTGCAGCTTCTCCTATCTCTTGCAGTATCCGGTCGACCGGCTGAAGATCGACCAGAGTTTCGTCATGAAGGCGGTGACGGAGCCGAACGCTGCGACCGTCGTAAGGACGATCGTGGCGATGTCTCACCATCTCGGCATCAAGGTGATCGCTGAGGGGGTCGAGACGCCGGAGCAACTGCTATTCCTGGCTCAGCGGAAATGCGATGAAGCCCAGGGATACTACTTCTCGCGGCCTGTGCCGTTTGCGGGCTTTGCGGCGGCGGTAGACGCGATCCATCGCCTGTTCGAAGACCGCAAGCTGCTCGAGGAGTTGCGGGTCGCGTCCTCCGAGGGTGAGCCGAACGGGTACGAGGCCGACCAGGAGTTGGAGCAGCAGGGTTCCCAGTTCCGGCAGGACCAGGGAAAACAAGTCGTGATGTAGATTCTCACCGATCAGCATTCCTGCTGGCTGGCCGTCCCAAAATGCATACCCAGAGACTGAAGAGGGTGCTGAAAAAGTAGCCTCAGCGGAGGAAGTCTGACCTGCAGCGGCTAAAGCCGTATTGCAACTGCGACGTTTACGGCACGGGTGAACCCGTGCCCTTAAGCAAAACGGACTTTTTCAGCATCCTCCAAAGCCCATGTTGATAAGTGTGCCTATGGTGCCGGGAGTAAAGTCCCGGCTCACCTTGAAGCTGACGCCAGCTTAGACGTGCTGGATGGCCTGGGCCAGATGGGCGAGGCTGGCTTTGGCGTCGCCGTAGAGCATGGTGGTGCAGGCCTTGAAGAAGAGTGGATTCTCCAGCCCGGAGAAGCCGCGTCCCTGGCCGCGCTTGAGCACGATGACGCTGCGGGCGCGATCCACCTCAAGGATTGGCATGCCGGCGATGATGGATTTGGGATTGTCGCGGGCGTCCGGGTTGACGACGTCGTTGGCGCCAATCACGACGACCACGTCGGTGGAGGGGAATTCGGGATTGATCTGCTCCATCTCGTAGAGCGAGGAATAGGAGACATTGGCCTCGGCCAGCAGCACGTTCATATGACCGGGCATGCGTCCGGCGACGGGATGAATCGCGTACTTGACGGTGACGCCACGTCCCTCCAACACATCGGCAAGCTCGCGGACCGCGTGCTGGGCCTGTGCGGTGGCGAGGCCATATCCGGGGACGAAGACCACGCGATTGGCAAAGGCGAGTTGCATGGCCGCGTCTTCGAGATTGATTTCGCGCATCACTCCGCCTGTCTCGGTCGCGGCCTCCGCGATGACCGAGCCGAAGCCGCCGAACAGCACGTTGGTGATGGAGCGATTCATTGCCTTGCACATGAGCACGGAGAGGATGAAGCCGGAGAAGCCGTCCAGCGTGCCGGCGATGATCAGCACGTTGTTGCCGAGGACGAAACCGGTTGCGGCCGCGGCCAGGCCGGCGTAGGAGTTCAGCAGCGACATGACGACCGGCATGTCGGCCGAGCCGATGGGGATGACCAGCATCACGCCGAAGACAAAGGCCAGGCCCAGCATGGTGTAGAAGACCGCCACGGTTTCGGGATGGATCCAGAAGGAGACGAAGCTGCCAATCATTCCGAGAAAGATGAGCAGGTTGATGGCGTTCTGGCCGCGGAACTGGATGGGCTTGCCGCGGATGACGCCTTGCAACTTGCCTGCTGCTATAAGCGAGCCCGTGGTGGTGAGCGCGCCCAGCATGACTTCGAAGCCGAGTGCGCCGCGCGTGATGACGCCCATCTCCGAGCCGTGTGTGAGGAACTCGCCGACGCCGACCAGGGCGGCGGCAAAGGCGCCGAAGGCGTGGGAGAGCGCGGTCCGCTGCGGCATTGCGGTCATGGGGACGGAGACCGCCATCCAACCACCGATCAGCGAGCCGAGGGTAAGGCCGGCGATGATCCAGCCCCAGGTGACGACGTGCTGGCCGACCAGCGTGCCGATGATGGCGGCGAACATTCCGGCTTCGGCGAGGAACATGCCGCGGCGGGCCGTCTCCGGGCGCGACATGCCTTTGAGGCTGAGGACGAAGAGGATGGAGGCGAGGAGGTAGGTGGCCTCCATGAAGTAGGATTCGACGCTCATTTGGACCCCGGCGCTTTGGGGGCGTTGGAATCGAGGCGCTTGCCGAACATCTTCAGCATGCGATCGGTGATGCCGAATCCACCGACCACGTTGATGGTGGCCGCGGTGACGGCGACGAAGCCGAGGATGTGCGCGAGCCGTGAACTGCCCGCTCCGGCCAGCACCAGTGAGCCGATCAGCGAGATGCCGGAGATGGCATTGGTGGCCGACATCAACGGCGTGTGCAGCAGAGGCGGCACGCGGCTGATGACCTGGTAGCCCAGGAAGGCGGCGAGTGCGAAGACGTAGACCGAAGCGATCAGGACTGCGGGATTCATAGGCCTCTCAGGTTCACGACGATTGGGTATGCGCGGCTGCGTAAGCTTCCAACGCCTCGACCACGCGCGGGTTGACGGCCTTGCCCTGATGGGCCACGCAGGAGCCGCTGATGATCTCGTCGTCCATGTCGAGATGGAGGGCGCCATCCTTGACGAGGAGGGCGAGGAAGTTGGTGATGTTGCGCGAATAGAGCTGGCTGGCGTGGCCGGGGACGGTGGCGGGCAGGTTGAGCGGGGCGAAGAGGGTGACCCCGTTGTGGACCTGGGTTTCGCCGGGCCGGGTCAGCTCGCAGTTCCCTCCACCGGCGGCTGCGAGGTCGACGAGGATGGTGCCGGGGCGCATGTTCTCGACGGCGTCGCGTCGGAGGAGGAGAGGAGATCGACGACCGGGGACCTGCGCGGTGGTGATGATGACGTCGGCGGTCTTCGCGGTTTTGGCGATCAGGTCGCGGCCTCGCTCAAGCGCCTCCTCGCTGAGTTCCTTGGCGTAGCCGCCCTTGTCTTCGGTCGCGATGCCGCCGAGGTCCACATCGAGGAACTTCGCCCCCAGCGAGCGGACTTGTTCTCCGGCAGCGGCGCGGACGTCGTAGGCCTCGACGACAGCGCCGAGGCGGCGGGCGGTGGCGATTGCCTGCAAGCCGGCGACGCCGGCACCGATGACGAAGACTTTGGCCGGGGCGATGGTTCCGGCTGCGGTCATGAGCATGGGAAAGAGGCGCGGGAGGGTGTCTGCGGCGAGGATGACGGCCTTGTAGCCGGCGACGGTGGCCATCGACGACAAGGCGTCTATGGCCTGCGCACGGGTGATGCGCGGGACGAGTTCGACGGCGAGGAGGGTGACGCCGGACTCGATTGCCGGGAGCAGGGCGGCGGGATGGTCGAGCGGGCGGAGGAAGCCGATGGCGATGGCGCCGGGCTTGATCCGTCGTTGATCTTCGGCGGGTGGGGCGTTGACCACGGGCAGAATATCGGCCGAGGAGAGCAGGCTGGCGCGATCGCTGGTCAGAGTGGCTCCTGCCAGCGCGTACGCCTCGTCGCTGTGACCCGATGCCAGCCCGGCACCGGATTCGACGGCAATCTCAAGTCCCTTGGCAATGAGGGACTTGACGGCGTCTGGGAGCAGGGCGACTCGAGTCTCCCCGGGCGCGGCTTCTTTCAGGACTGCAAGGCGCAAGACATGTCCTCCAGGTTGTTAGCTCCGAGATGCTACGCCCCCGCAAACGGAGTTGTCGCCCGTAGCTGCCATAATTCCCAATTCCTGTGTTTTCTGACCTAGGATAGGTGCGATCCACCGTGGTGGCTGTGATAGATGTCACCGGGGGGATCCGCTTCTATGACTTCTTAACTTCTTGCGGGAGACTGCCCAGTTATACTCAAAGCTATCCGCCGTGTGGCCATGGAGGTCAGTCTTGAACGCCAGGAACGTCCGGACCTAAGAAAGCGAGCCCATGAGCCTCTCCGCAACTCTTGAAACCGGCCAGGAACTTGACCACTTCCGCATCGAAGCTCCGGTCGCCGAGAGCGGAATGGCGTCCATTTTTCGGGCGACTGATCTGCGCGACGGCAAGCAGGTTGCGCTGAAGGTTCCACACTTCGCGATGGAGGCGGACCCGGGGCTGTTTGACCGTTTTATGCGCGAGGAGGCGATCGGCATCGCGCTCGATCACCCCAATGTGATGCGCATCTACCCGGTCGAAGATCGGTCGCGGGTTTACATGGCGATGGAGTGGTTGGAGGGTCGGCTGCTGCGGCAGGTGATGTACGAAGTGGGCAAGATGCCGACGGAGCGGGCGATCCACATCACGCTGGGAATCCTCAATGCGCTGGAGTATATCCATAAAAACGGCGTCGTCCATCGCGACCTGAAGCCGGAGAACATCATGCTGGATCCGCAGGACGGGATCAAGCTGATCGACTTTGGGATTGCGTCGCAGGCGGGTGCGAAGCGGCTGACGTACGCGGGCTTCACCCAGGCGTTGGGCAGCCCGGACTATATCTCTCCGGAGCAGGTCAAGGGCAAACGCGGGGATGCGCGCTCCGACCTGTACGCGGTTGGGGTGATGCTGTACGAGATGCTGTCCGGCAAGACGCCCTTCTCCGGGCCGTCGCCCCTGGCGGTGATGAACGACCGGCTGATCAATCATCCGCTGCCCCCGCGCGAGGCCGAGCCAAGCATCAGTCCGCAGTTGCAGGAAGTGCTCTACCGGGCGCTGGAGCGGGAGCCTAAGAACCGCTATCCTTCGGCCCATTCTTTTGCACAGGATCTGGAGCATCTGGATCAGGTCGGGGTGGCAGAGAGGTCGGAGCTGACGGACTGGAAGAAGCGCCGTTCCGGCACGTTGAGGAACATCCTCTACAAAGTTGGGCTGGCGTTGATTCCATTTGCTCTATTTGGGGCGATGCTTCTGCTGGCGCGCCACCGGTAAGGGATACTTCAGTCACGGAACATCTTGACGGCAAATCTTCATGGATTCTTTATGTCCTGCCCGCTAGGTTGGATATGTACCCCCAACCTTAGAAACCCTTTGCAGGGAGGAGTCCGCACGACTATGACTAAATACAAACTCGAATACATCTGGCTCGACGGCAACAAGCCTGTTCCCAGCCTGCGCGGCAAAACTCAACTCAAGTCATTTGAAAAGACACCCACCCTTGCTGACATGCCCCTTTGGGGTTTTGATGGCAGTTCCACGATGCAGGCCGAGGGCAAAAGCTCTGACCGCATTCTGAAGCCGGTGGCCCTGTATCCGGATGCGAGCCGCAAGGACGCGTTTATCGTTCTGAGCGAAGTCATGCACCCGGATGGCACTCCGCACTCCACCAATTACCGCGCAACGATCGAGAACGACCCCGACCTGTGGGTTGGTTTTGAGCAGGAGTACTTCCTCTACAAGGATGGGCGGCCCCTCGGCTTCCCGGAAGAGGGCTACCCTGGTCCCCAAGGCCCCTACTACTGCGGCGTTGGCTACAAGTACATGAGCAGCATCGCGCGTCAGATCGTCGAAGAGCACCTGGAGCTGTGTCTTGCCGCAGGGATCAATCACGAAGGCATCAACGCGGAAGTCGCGAAGGGCCAGTGGGAGTTCCAGATCTTTGCCAAGGGCTCCGCCAAGGCGGCCGATGACCTGTGGACCGCTCGCTATCTGATGGCGCGTCTCTGCGAGAAGTACGAGGTCGATTTCCAGTTGTATTGCAAGCCTATCAAGGGCGACTGGAATGGATCGGGCATGCATACGAACTTCTCCACAAAGTACCTGCGTGACGTTGGCGGCAAGGAATACTTTGAAGACCTCATGAAGGCATTCGAGGACAACATCGCAGCGCACATCGAGGTGTATGGCCCGGATAATCATCTGCGCTTGACCGGTCTGCACGAAACGCAGGCTATCGACAAGTTCAGCTATGGTTTGTCCGATCGTGGTGCGTCGATCCGGCTACCAGTGAACTTCATCAAGAACGGTTACAAGGGCTATCTGGAAGATCGCCGGCCGAACTCGGAAGGCGATCCGTACCAGATCGTCTCGCGCATTCTGAAGACGGTCAACACGGCCCAAGTGCCTGTGCTCGTGTAGCGCAACGAGTTGGGCAAGTATCTCGCAGCAATCAGGGTGTGGGCAGTGGGAAGCGCGCTTTGCTTTCCACTTCTCCACACCCTGATTCGATTTCGAAACGCGCTCGCGCGGCGGAATCTTTATCAATTCCTTAGGTCCCCACCGCTAGCTTGAACCTGTACCCCTACCTTGAGAAGCATTTGCCGGGAGGACTTTCATGTCGAGTGAGTACCGCAGCTTTCTGGCTCTGAGCTATGACGAACTGGAGCAGTTGAACCTGCAGGCGAAGGCTGACCGCCTGAACCGGGTAGCGCCCGATAAAATCCGCGAAGACCGCCTGAAGTACCTCACGGATGAGAAGCACATCAAGGCGGTGACGGTGATGTTCTCCGACCTTGAGGGGCGCATTCATCTGCTGGACTACGACAAGAAGTTTCTGGTCAACAGCTACGACAACCTGACCTTCGATGGTTCGTCCATTCGCGGATTCACCGTGCAGAAGGAGAGCGATCTGCGCCTGGGGATCGACTGGAGCGCATTCTACTGGGTCCCGGCCGATGTCTTCGGCAGCGGCAAAGTGCTGGTCTTCGGCACGGTGATCGACAAGGGCGGCGAGCCCTACTCGGGCGACCTGCGCGGGGTGCTGAAGCGCTACGCCGACAAACTGTTCAAGGAGAAGGGCTGGACGCTTAATGCGGCCAACGAGATCGAGGGCTTCCTGTTTGCGGGCCTCGACGCGGAGAAGAAGTACCACGAGACGGGCAAGTTCGAGTTCGTCAACACCGGCGGGTACTACCATTCGCTGCCACTCGATCCGCTGCGCAAATTCATCGACACGGCGGCGGATCAGATTCAGCTCTACAAGCTACTGTGCCGCCAGGTTGCGGCCAACATGGGCTACACGGCCAGCTTCTTGCCCAAGCCGGTGGTCGGCGTCAACGGCAGCGGCATGCACACCAACATGTCCATCTCCGAAGGCAAGACGAATCTGTTCTGGGATGAGAAGTGCCCGGAGAAGCTTTCGACCTTCGGCTGGGAGTACCTCGACCGCATTCTGACGCATGGGCTGGATCTTTGCCTGATCATGAATCCGAGCGTGAACGCCTATCGCCGCCTGGACCCGCACTATGAGGCACCCAACCAGTTGAAGGCTTCAGCCACGGACCGCGGTGCGATGGTGCGCGTGCCCATCGGCAACTCGAAGTCAATGCGCGTCGAGGTGCGAGCGGTGGCGCCGGACGCGAATCCATACCTGGTGCTCTACTCGCTGTTCAGGACAGGCATCGACGGCTCGACCGCCACGGTGGACAATCTGCGCCAGGCCGAGCGCTATCTCCCGGACAACATCTACGACGCGATTGCGGACTTCCGCAGCGCCGAATGGATCACCACGATTCTGGGGGATGATGTGAAGGGCCGATTCGCGGACTTGAAGCAGGCCTCGGCAGACCGCTGCCAGCGCTTGCTGGGCACCTTCGTCAAGGGACCTGAGGTGCAGTACCACCACGAGGTCTACAACCAGGCTTTGTGGAACTTGTTTTAGACCTCAATGGGGAGTCGACTCGTCCGAGGCGAGAGCTTCCATCGCGGTGGGCAGTTCCGCGAATCGATAGCCGACGTATGCGTCGGTCAGCAGGTACTTGGGGTCGGATGGATCGGTCTCAATCTTCTTTCGCAATTGGCGAACGAAGGTGCGCAGGTAATCGACCTCCTGGCGGTATTCCGGCCCCCATACCGAGGTCAGCAGCTTGCCGTACGTAACTGCGCGGCCCGCATGCGTCATCAGGTAGTACAGGATGTCGTATTCCTTGCGCGTCAGATGGATGGGCTGACCCGCCTTATTGACTGCGCGGCGCGTTGGAACCACCTGGATCTCTCCGATCGAGAGCGGTGCGTCCTCGTTGCGTTCCGGAGCCTGTGCGCGGCGCACGGCCGAGCGCATGCGAGCCACGCACTCGCGCACGCTGAACGGCTTGGTGATGTAATCGTCGGCGCCGGATTCGAGCGCCTCGACCTTTTCCTCTTCGCCATCCACCACGGTCAACATCAGAATCGGCAGGCGCGGGGCAATCGCACGCAGGCGCGTCAGCGTCTTCATGCCTCCCATTCCCGGCATATTGACGTCCAGCAGAACCACATCGAACGTCTGTGTCTGCACCAGGTGCAACGCCTCTTCTCCGCGCGACGCCTCGGTTGTCTGGAATCCCATCTCGCTCAGCGGAGTACGCAGCGCACGCCGGATGGATGGTTCGTCATCGACCAGCAGGACGCGGATGGCAGGATTGGGAGAGGGTGTAGTCACGGGCGAACGCCTCCTTGTGGAGCAGTGGGGAGGGATGCGTAAAAGGTGGTTCCCTTCTCAATATCGCTGGTGACCCACACGTGCCCGCCCTGTGCCTGGGCGGTGCGCTTGGCCACCGAAAGACCGATGCCAGTGCCTGGCGCGCGGTTGGAGGAAGCTGAGGATCTATAGAATCGGTCGAAGATCCGCTCGAAGTCGGCTGGCGGAATTACGGGCCCAATGCTGTGTACGGAAAATATCACTTCGGCCGCGTGCTCCGCAGCCTGAATCGTAACTGTTGTCCCCGCGATACTGTACTTCGCCGCATTGTCGACATACTGCGTCAACAGAGCAACCAGCAGGCTCCGGTCGCAGCAGATCGAAAGATCGTCGCGGGGGATTGCTGTCTTCACGGAGACACTGGCCAACTGGTCGCGCAGGCTTGCCACCACATCCTCGATCAGCGGTGCAATCACGACGTGCTCCGCACGCGGGGTCATGTCGCCTGCCTGCAGTCGTGCGGTCTTCAGCAACCGCGTCGTCAGCCGACTGAGGAGTGACGTCTGCTCGCCGATCAGGGACACTAACCCGGACTGGGACGCCGACAACTCTCCCATGGCGCTCAGTCCCTCGCTGGCCGTTGCAATCACGGTCAGAGGCGTCTTGTAGGCGTGGGCCAGGCTGTCCAGCACGGTGGTGCGCAACTGCTCTGCTTGCCGCGCGCTCTCCGTACGGCTTTCGTTGGCAAAGGAATGGTAGCGATCGAATGTGATGGCAACGATGGAGGCAATGGCGCTCGCCATGCGACCGGTCGTCTCCCCGCGCATGATCATTGCACCGATAGGCAGATTGCCCATGTGCAGGACTCGCTTACTCAGGCCCGTCTCCGGATCGTCACTGATTGTCTCGAAGATGCTGATGTTCTGCAGCACGTCCTTTACATCGTCGAACCATTCTCCGGCCCGATAGACCTCCTCCAGGTCGCCGTCGAGTATGGCGACAGCCTCTACCTGGAAGATGGACTGCACGAGGTTAGCCAACTGCTGTCCCGGCTTGCGGTTCGGGCCAAGCCTGGTGGTCTCATAGATAAAGGTGCAGAGTTGCTCCGCGTCGGGTTGAACCGGCGCCGCATCCGGAGCAGGCAACGTTGGCGTTCGCTTGCCGACAGCCCGCGCGATCATCGCCAGAGCTGGAAGAGCCGGCAATCCCGCAACCAGCAGAACTCCCGCCCAATGTGCGTGGATTCTTACTGCATAGTCCTGGGATACCTGAGCGATCAGAGACATACTCTCCAGCGGCGCAAATCGCGACTCCAACAAGAGTGGGTTGGCTCCAGCGAAGCAAAGAATAGAGACTGCGTGGAGAAACTCCAACCAAAGGTTGCCAGATTGAAGTTCTGGCTAGACCGGCGGAAATCTATCATCATTTGCTCCGTCCGGAAGTCCGATGTTCTCCAGCGCCCGCAAATCTTTGGCCCCAAACCACTAATAAGTCTCCGTGCGGACTGCCGCGAAAACACCAAGGCGATCGGAGAGCGAGGGTCTCCGGCATTCGATGACGCCATCCGACCGAAAAAACTTGGCAGCCCCTTACTAGAAATTCCATGAACTTTGAAGGGGTATCTTGGAAGGATTCTACCATTTTTGATCAAGAAATCCCCGGTCTCACGCCTAATAAGAGAATAATCTGCTTCATTATGTTTTCCTTATGAATTCCTTATAACTTCCTTGCGTAAATACTTACAACTTCCTTGCGTTAATAGAAGGTATCCGGGAGACAAACATTCCCCGGCGCCCGACCTGGACGCCGAAGAGTTGGGATAGCCAAAGCGCAGACGCTATGGCGTCTCCCCGGAGAGTCGCACTGCAAGTCACTTTACGGAGGAACCAAAGGAATGGATATTAAAACGAACAGCGTGTTGCAAGGTATGGCCGGAGCAGTCATGTTCCTCGCCATCGTCGCCGGAGCTCAAACGCCGAGTACCCCAGCCCCCCCCTCAACCACTGCCCCAGAATCCACTCCGGCCGCCGCGCAGCCGCCAGCCCCGCTTTCCACATTCGTTCTCACGGGTCCGCTGCAATGGCTGACGCCGGCGACCTTCGATGCTGGTCCGCTGGGCAAGCTGTCCGTCAACGGCATCGTGACCGGTTTCGCGCAGTTCCAGA
>PKWK01000013.1:0-14054 GCA_003133205.1 Granulicella sp.
CTGAGTGAAGGGAAGGGGAGTTTTCAGATGTGGAAACGTACACCACGTAACGAGGCGGCGCCTTGTCCTCGGAATCGGGTCTAAAACAGACCCAATAAAATTGGACGGGCTTTGGGTTTGTCATTGCTAGCTGGAATCTCCTTTTTCAGTCCTGATTCGCTCGGGTTATACCGCTCTTCAGCCGTATGGCAAGGGCAAAGCTGGAATTCCGGTCGAAAAATGGAGCGATTCCGCGCCGCCCTGGACTCGACCGTGTAATCGAGATTGTTACTCGTCGATTTCTCAGATACTCTTTCCTCCTCCTTTCTCTTCAGCGATTCGATTTACTGGCCTCGCGATCATCGTTAGTTTGCCGGAAGCGGCAACAGCGCGATCCGTCGCAACATCGCAGTGAACCGCGCTCGCGTCAGGTGTCCTTCCGCCAGCATCAGCCAGTAGTACCGCGCGTGCTTCACCAACCGCCCTCCCGTCTTCACCAGCCTCTGCTGCAAGCTCGTCAAGGGCCACGACTCGATCCCTTTCGGCAGAACCAGTCTCCGCCACAGGTTTCCCAAGTTGTAGGCGAGAATGCTGAGCCACAGCCGAACCTCATTGCCGCGAAACCGGTGGCAGCTCAGCCGCGTCATCTTCACCGCCTGCTTGCCCTCCTTAATCCATTGCTCCGCTTTGCCGCGCTGGTTGTAGAAATGGACAACCTTGCGGTTCCTCAGCAGCGTGTTCGTCACGATGAAGCCCACCCGAGGGAACAGCTCCCCGGCATGGAACTCCACCTTGGCAACCACACGGCGTGCCGTCTTCCAACTGGCTGCTCGATAGAGAAAGCCTTTGTACCACACGATTGGTTTGTAAACCGGAGGGCCTACCGGACGAGTCAGCAGCTCGGCAATATCCCGCAGTAGACAGTCGTTGGCCGGAATTCGGATCGCGTACTTTGCTCCACGCTCCTCCAATGCTTCATAGATGTCGGGCTTGGCAAAGGCCGCATCGGCCCGGAGCCAGACTTCCTTGCCCAGCTTCTGCTGCCGTTCGATCTCCGTTAGTAGAAGCTGCTCCCAGCCATCGGCGCTGTGAACATTGCCTGGTCGCAGTCTTGCGGCAACACAGTCGCCGTCGCTGTTGAACAGCAGCAGCGGGTGATAGCAGGTGGATTCATAGTGTTTGTTGTAGGCACTCTGCTCCTGCTCTCCGTAAACCGGGATCTCGGTGCTGTCCATGTCCAGCACCGCCCGCCATGTCCACTTCTGTCGTTCGGCCTTTGCAATCAGTTCCCGATTCATCAACGCCAGACCGCGCAGGTTCGCAGCTTGCGTCAGCACCTCGGTCTCAAACCAATGCAGCCGGGAGGGAAGCGCCGCGCCGCGATCCCGGATCTTCTCCGAGCCAATCAAGCGGAAGGTCGGGTCCTGGGAAAGGCGCTCCGCGTCGTTGAGATCTTCATAACCGGCCAAACGGCTGTAGATCGACTGGCGCAACAGATCCGGCAGAGGCAATTGCGTATTCCTGCCACGACGGGCATCGGTTAGATTGTCGGAGATCAGCTCGCTCAGCCCGAGACGTTCATCCAGCTCTCGAACCACCAACAAGCCAGCGTCGGACGTGACTCGTAACCCCTGGAAATCAACCTTCAGGGAGGAGTTGAAAGAAAGCTGAAAAGGCCGGTTTTGTATCTCACCCATTAGGTACGGACCTCCGGAACGTCTTTACCACGTTCGCACCCTCATAAACTTTGACGATGACGACGATCCGAGGACTCACGGCTACGACTCAAAATGAAAATCCGGGTTAAAACAGTCTCCCGCGAATCAGTCGTGCCGGTACAGCTTCACCTTCTGGATGGTCGGCGTACTTCCGCGGAAGATCAGATAGTTGTTGCCGTTGGTCTCATCGCCGTTCAGCAGCCGGCCCGGTACCCAGACCCCGTCGTGGAATGTCCCCTCCTCGACCCTCAGGATGTCTGCCTGCCGCGGCCCGCTGGAGTTGGGCGCAAAGGACAGCGTGAGCCCTTCGGCCGCAACAATGAACTCATCCGGGCCTGTATTGAGAATCAACGCTGCGCCTGGAGGCACGGTCGACTGTGCCAGCGTGGGACCCGCCAGCGCAGCCTGCGGGCCTTGTCCCTGCTGATACTGAATGCGCAGCAGATATCCTCCAAGTTCCACCGCGGTCTTGCTGTCTCCCGCCTGTCGCACCACGCTGGTCATCTTTGACTTGTCGATGCTGGTCAACAGCGGCGTGAGCTGATTCAAAACGGCGTAAGAAGCGCTCAACGGCCCATTGTCGACACTTTGATCGACGGCAAACGGCGAAAAACCGAAGACCCCCTGGCCGAAGGCAAACAGCGCGTTCGCACCGCCCGCCTCGCCGCCCCGCGTCTCCGGAATGAACAGCGGATTGCCTAGATGGTCGTAGGCAGCCAACACTCCGCGCAGATCGGGAAGGTAAATATCCGGCGCAAGCACATCGATATGCGAAATCCCTGCCAGCCACACATCCAGCACGCGCGAGACCGCACCGCCGCTCGGATGGTCACCGCCGGGCTCGCCGGTGTATTGCGTGATCCAGGTGTTCACGTACATCGGGATCGGATACTCCGCTTTGCCCGCAGCTGCCACCGCGTCGATGTACTGCGAGTACTGCCATGCCTCGAAGATCTCCTGCGCACGTTGCGAATCGCCGAAGACCTCACCCCACGTACCCTTCGTGCGGAATCCCGTTCTGCCCCACACATCCAGAAACTCCGGCTGCAGGTGCTCCTTATTCTTCGTCAGGAACGAAAGCAGCGCGTCGGGCACCGGCCTCTTCCACACCACTTCTGCTTCCGCCGAGCAGTCGCGCGCAGGGCCTAGTACGCCCGATTCGTTCTCGACCTGCATCATCAGCACCGTGTGCTTCGTTCCATCCACTTCCTTGATGTGCTTCATCAACGCTGCGAATGCCCTCGCATCCGCATCGCGATTCGCGTTGCTGAAGGCCGAGAGAGTTTCCAGATTCGTCCCCTGCTGGTCCTGTACCCGCGGAAACCGCTTCATATCCGCCTTAACCCACGCGGGCGGATAGGTAGACGTCCCATTCTTCCAGCTTCCGAACCACAGGATCACCAGGTGCAGGTGACTCTCCTGCGCACCCGCGATTGCCGCATCTACATAGGAGAAGTCGAATTTACCCTCCTGCGGCTCGATCTGCTGCCATGTCGCGACCGCCAGCAGCGTGTTGAAATGTTCGGCAGCCATCCTCGGCCATATCGGCTTCATATAGTCCAGGCTGGAGGTACTTGAGTTGCGCAGCTCGCCGCCCAGGATAAGGAACGGCTTTCCGTCCACCATAAGATGGGGAAGCGGGCCTGACTTATCCAGATAAGGGGTGCCGTCGGAGGGCAGCGCTGCACTGGCATACCCGGTCAGAGCAGCCAGCAGGATGGCGAGGGAAATTCCGCGTGTCGACATACGCCGAGGATTATAAGCTAGCCGTGTTGCTTTGCAACTTGAACGGTATGGCTTCCTGATTAGCGAGGACGTGCCCCTTGTGCTATCGCTACTGCAAGGAAGTCGGGGGAGCACGGCTTCCCGCGATTGCCACTCTGGGAGTCAGAGCCACGGAACTGCGAAGGCGGTCCTTTACGCGGATAGCAATCGCGCGCCTGCGAGCATACTCGGGCAATTATTGCATACTGCAAGTGGACCCGCGGCATGATCACAGAAAACACCACGCCCACCTATCACACGAATTTCAACGAGTTCTAATCTAGAAGTGCATAGTTGGATGGTCAGTTTTTTCAGTCAAACAGACAACCGCCATCCGAAATGCCGACGATATTGTCGGGACCTTTTATGGAAACCATCCGAGCGATCTCTTCACAACTTCGGGATTTAAGGAAGCTTGATTAATACTCTTGATGCCCCTTTACAAAAAAAGTTTGGAGTCGCTATCTTTCCGCAGGTCCCTGCAATTGTTGTGGCCGGGTGGTAGCAATGCCGTCAGCTATGACTACGGGCTTCGACGTAATCTGCACCTGCGCGGATTTCAGCCCGTCACGTTTTGCGGTCACTGTGATCGTGCCGGCTGTCAGGGTCGAGCGCACCGCGACGCGGTTGATACCCAGTTCCGTGTTCAGGTACAGATTGTTGGTCGAGTTGAGCTTGCCGCTGTTGTATCCGCCGCGCCAGATGCCCGGCCCGGTGCAGGTAAAGTCGACCCGCGCATCGTCCGTCGGGCAGCGCTGGCCCTTCGCGTCGACCACCTCGAAGTCGATGAGGCTGATGTCTTCGCCATCCGCCTGAAAGCCCTTCGGCCCTACGATTGATGTCAGCTTGATCGCTGCCGCGGGTCCGGCCGTCGTCAGCTCCTGCTGGGCAACCACCTTGGCGCCATTCTTGCCGATCGCCTTGATGCTGCCGGGGGCGAATTCGACATCGGGGAAGGCGAAGGCCCAGCCGTTATCCGGCTTGCTGTTGACGCCGTGGGATTTGCCGTTGACAATCAGCTCCACCGACTCCGTGTTGGCGATGACGTAAACGGTCTTGACCGTCTTCGACCCATCGGGCTGCGTGGCCGGGTAGGTCCAGTGGCCGAGGATATGCAGGTCGGGTTGCTCGGGCGGGCTCTGGATCACGCGGTAGGCGAAGTAGATCTCCTTGGGCAGGCGCATCGCATCCACCTTGCCGCTGACCCGAGAGACTTCGGTCGAGTCCTGGCGTCCGTCCGCATCCTCATCGGTGAAGTAGATGGAGCAGTAACCCGACCAGCGGGCGTGAGCCGGATCGGTGTTGGAGATGCGGTTCTTCCAGTACTCCCAGTACTGTTTGACACCATCCAGGGCAAAGCTCTCGGAGGTGTAGAGAAACCCGTCGCGCTTCCATGTGTCGTTCGGGCCTTTCTTCGCCTTGTAGTATGGCGGCGAGAAGTCGTCCCACATGCGGCGGGCACCTTCGTTGCGAAAGTCTTCGGTCTCAATGATCGGGGCGCGGTCGCGGCGTTCGGCTGAGTAGCCGCGGAATATGGCGGTCGGTCCGGACAGGTTTTCCACCCCGGTGTCCTGCGCCATCATCACGCCGTAGTACTCCGCTATCGGGGTCGTAGCGGTATTGGCCTTGTCGTTGGAGTCGCCGCGGGTCCCGATGACGCGTCCTCCGGAGGGGTCCCATTGCTTGCGCAGATCGACCATCTGCTGCATCTGTTCCGGCGTAACCACAGTGTTGCCGGCCTCCCAGAACAGTATGCTCGGATTGTTGCGGAAGTAGATTATGGAGTCGCGCATCACCTCGACACGCTGGTCCCACTGGCGTCCGAAGACATCACGCTCCTTATCTCCGGCCGGGCAGACCTGGATAATGCCGAAGCGGGCGTAGGAATCGGCATCGGTCTTGGTGGGCGAGATGTGCATCCAGCGCATGTAGTTGCCATGGCAGTCGCGGATCATCTTCGCGGTGAAGTCGTGCATCCAGTCGGGATAGCCGGCCCCGACAGCCGCCCATTCGTCGGTAGAGCGCTCGGAGAATCCTTTGAGATAGACGAACTTGTCGTTGACGTAGACGCCGCCGGTGCCTGCACCCCCCTTGAACTCGGCTTTGCGGAAACCGGTTTCGAGGCGATTGGTGTCGACCACCTTCCCATTCACTTTCAGGATGGTGTACAGGTCGTACATGTACGGGTCTTCGACGCTCCAGAAGCGAGCGTTTTTAAGACTTCCCGTGGCCGTGTGGACGCTCTTTTCACCGTCGACCATGTCCACCGGGTCGCCGTCAAACTGGGCGCGTACGTGTCCGTTGTGATCTACGATTGCGACCGACAGGCCCACCGTGGCGCGCTCGCCCGAACCATTAAGCACTTCGGCTTCCACGGTTACGTCAGCGGTTTTCTTGGCGATGTCGAAGTTCGACGGATAGATGTAGGTGCCTTGGCTCTCCAGGCCGTAGTAGAGAGGAAGCGTGGTGTGAATCTTGCCGGTGACATGCAGCCAGACGTGGCGATTGATGCCGCCGTGGTCGGGGTTGAAGTCGTTGGCGTTCCACTCGTACCCGGCTGGAACGCAGGGCGTTCCGTCCGCGTTCTTGGGGTTGGCCATGCAGAAGGCGCGTTCCTGGTAGCGGGTGGAGTTGTCCACCTTGACCGCAAGCACGTTCTCCTTCGGCCCAAACTGCAATGCGTCGGTGATGTCGATCCCGTATGCGGTGATTCCATTCTCGTAGAGCCCGACCGCGTTGCCGTTCAGATAGATGTCGCCAGCCTGGCGCATGCCTTCAAACTCGATGAAGACCTTGTGCCCGGCGAGATCGGCGGGAAGCTTGAAGTGCTTGCGATACCAGGAGATGCCTTTGTAGGTGCCGGTGTCGCCGCCGCCGTGCGAGATGAGGTTGCGGAAGGAGTCGACGTCGTTGAAGCTATGCGGGGTTGCGACCGTATCCCACTTGGAGTCGTCGAAGCTGGAGACTTCCGCGCCCAGGACATCCCCCTTGATGAATCTCCAGTCGTAGTTGAAGTTCAGCGTAGTACGCGGGGATTTTGGCGGAGCGTAGGGCGCGCCCGTGGACGGGGCGGCAAGAGCCGGGTAAGCGCGTCCGAGCACGACGGGCAGTCCCAGCGCCATGAATGTTGTGGTTCCGACGAAACTGCGGCGAGTAATTTTTCCAGACGACATACGGTGTCGGTGCCTTTCGGTATGAGTATTTAGGATTGGATCGCACAGTATGCCACGGACATACTGATGTCATTGACGAATGGATCGGCTACTTTGACTCATTTCCCTCGACTGCGTGCGGAGAGAAATACTTGCCGCATATTCGGTCGCTAAGAGGTTCACCTGCGTTCTTCATAGACGTCGGCTTCAATGACGTTGAGGATGGCTCGATTGTCGTGGGTGACAGGCACGACGCCAGCGCCGTCATACTTGCCGGTAATTTCAGCCGTGCCCACAGCAGGGGCGGCATCGATCGGCGGCCCCGTAAGTGTGATCCGCAGATGCGTTCCCATAATCGGATGACCTGCATGTTGCTGGAACGGGATCGTTACATAACCAAGACTAGTGGGTGTCGTGCCCTCATATAGTAAGGCGCCGTCGAGAGTAACACGCAGAGGATACCGCCGGGTTCGGAAGGCATTCAGTTTGATATCCATCTCGCCTGGCGCGGAAGGTCGAGCAAAGACATACTCAATCCATGCATTCGAAATCAGGCCGTCGTTCGACCACGAAGTACTCTCGTCGTCATCGTGGCTCAGCATTGCCTTGTCCGCATGGATGCCAGCCGTCACTCTTGCGATCACGATCGACCTTCTACTGGTATGAATGGAAGAACCCGCCGGGGTTGGGCCCCGTTCGACGTTCGAAGGAAGTGAGGTCGCCGGATCATAGGTGGAGAGCCCATCTATAACCGGGACCGGATGTGAGATAAGCGAGATGGATACTGGGGGGAGACCATGCGATGTGGCCTTCAGCGTGATCGTGCCAAGTTTAGATCCGTTGAGCGGTTTGCTTCGCACGATCACCCTGTTGACGCCATTCTCGACCGGGAGCGTGGTGGCCAGGATGTAGTTGGAGAATGTGTCTGCATTGCCTCCGGCTGAAGGCTGCGCGATCCCTCCGCGCCACTCCGCTGGGCCGCTGAGACTGAAGCTGATGAAGGGATCGGCTGTCGGACAGCGCTCACCCTTGGCGTCGACGATCTCGACATCAACTAGTGCCAGATCGGAGCCGTCCGCGTGCAGACCGCCGGGACCCGTATGCGTCGTGAGTCGAATCGCTGCCGGCGGCCCTGCGGTATGCATCTGCTCGCTGGCGACCGTATGTCCGTTTGCGTCATACGCAATAGCTTCGAGCGTGCCTGCGGCAAAGGCAACATTCGGAAAGGTAAAGAGAAAATCGTTCGACTGCCCGGCGGGTATGCCTGGCTCCTCGGGAATGCTGGGTGCAGGCGGGACTCCGTCAGGCAGGGCGCGGGCCTGATCGGGATTAGAGGTATACGCCTTGATGATGCCGAGCGACTTGCCGTTGAGCTTCAATTCCACTCGCGCTGCCTTCGCGGCAACGACGTATATGGGTTTGACAGTTCCGGCTGCGTAATTCCAGTGGCCCAGGATGTGGACGGCCGCCTTCTCCGGGTCGACCCAGCCATTCCACATAACCTGGTCCGCGTAGAAGCCGTCCTTGGGAATGCGCATTGGATCGGTGGCGCCCGATCGGCGGTAGTTATTGTCACCGCGATGATGAGTGTTGGAGTCAGAGAAGATGATCTTGACGCCGCCGTCGCTGACCCGGGTACCGGTGCCCGGACGGGCGCGAAAGTAGTCGTCCCACCGGACCACATCTTCGATCGCCTGAGAGTCCTGGTTGCGATTGTAGAGCGGTGAATCCTTGTGAAAGGGTGGCGAATCGTCATCCCAGAATGCGCGTGCGGCCTCATCACGGGAGTACTCGTGCGCCCACAGTGGCTTGTAAGAAGACTTGTCGACGTAAAGCATCTCGCCTCCATACTCGGCGATATGGCTGGCGAGCATCTCCCGCGCGCCGATTGCACGACCACCATGTGGATCGTACTGGTCGCGCACCGCCTTCATCTCGGCAATGTGAGCTTCCGAGATCCCGTGATTCCCGCTCTCATAAAACAGAATGCTGGGATTGTTGCGGTTATAGATGATGGAATCGCGCATCAATTTAACCCGCAGCTCCCAATGACGGCCGTCGGAGTCCCCCTCTGCATCGCCGGCCGGCATGGATTCGATGAGGCCGACTCGGTCTGAAGAGTCCGTGTCCTGGCGGGATGGTGTGACGTGCATCCAGCGGACAACGTTCGCGTTGCCCTGGACCATCAGACGATTGGAAAAATCGCTCAACCATGGGGGAAGATCGATGCCAAGCGCGGGCCACTCATTCGTGGTGCGCTGGCCATATCCATGAACGTCGATTGGGCGCCCATTGAGAGTAACGTAACCGTGTTCGAAGGTGGTCTGGCGGAAGCCAGTGCGTGTGGTGACCGAGTCAATAACGCGACCACCTACAGAGAGCGTCGTCGTGACATTGTAGAGATAGCCGTAGCCCCAACTCCAGAAATGCAACTCGCGAACCGGTACTGAGGCAGTAAGCGTGCGCGTTTCTCCCGGGGCGATCGTCACCACGGGCCCGGACATGGTAGCGACGGTCTTGTGGTCCATGTCCTCGATTCGGACGGTGTACGACGCACTCTGGCGAATGGAATCGTCGTTTCGGACCTGGCTTTCCGCAGTAATCGTTGCCGAGTGGCGGGGCAGATCGAAATGGGAGGCCCAGATGTAGATGCCGGTCGTACCGAGCGAGGAGAAGAGGGGAAGGGTTTGGTGAAGCGGAGCAGTAACATGCAGCCAGACATTCTTGCTGATACCGCCATAGTTGGCGTAAAAGTTGACGTTGTTCCACCGGAAGGTGCTACCGGTGGCGACCTCCGTATACGTCCAGCTATTGTCGGTGCGCACGGCAAGCACGTTCTCTTCGGGGGCGGGTTTCACCTCAGCCGTGATATCGAACCCAAATGCGGAGACGCCATCCTCGTGGCGACCGAGGAACTTGCCGTTCAAGTAAACGTCGCCGGCCTGCCGAATCCCCTCGAATTCCAGAAAGACCCGCCTGCCCGTGGCATTTGATGGGATACGGAAGTGCTTGCGGTACCACGCGATGCCTGTAGGCAGGTCATGAATGGTGACCTTGAAGGCGGAGTCCTCATTCCATGCGTAGGGAAGAGTAACCGGCTTCCAGGCAGAGTCGTCGAAGGAGGGCGACTGAGCGTTGGCTGGGTCTCCTGCGAAAACAAGCCAGCCTGGATTGAAGTTGTAGCGGGTGCGCGCAGCTAGGGTCTGTGCATCCGCAGATGCGGCTGCCACCATTCCAATCAGCAGGCCCACGCAGAGGAAATTTCGGAGATGCCGCATGGTATCCCACTCTCAAGGCAATCATTCGCCCGGTATACAAAGATGGATGAAATCGAAGGTCTCAGTCACTGGAGACTGAGACCCCCGCGGCAATGATGTTGATCAACTCAGAAGTTGAGACGGCCGGAAAACTGCCAGTCACGTGCTGAATTGCCTTGGCCGCTGATCGTCCCGAAGTTGCTACCGGCATTCGTGCCGATAGCATTGCCGCCTGGGCCAGTGCCGTTGACTACTTTGTTTATGCTTGTGCCGCCGATAGTGAATTGCACATCATTCGTTGCATTGAATGCGTCCGCAGCGACTATCAAATTCACCTTCTCCCAGATTTTGAAAGTCCGCCGAATGCTTGCATCGAGGTTATAGTTGCCGATGCCAAACAACTTATCCGATGGAGCGTTTACGTTACCCATCTGGTAGGTCGCGTTCGGGACGAAAAAGGCGGTTGCGTCCAGGAAGGGAGTAGTGCTTGCCGTCAGAGGAGTGATGCCCTGGCCCCACTTCCCATTCATCCGCGGAGACTTGGTGTAACCCGGTGTGTAGCTCGGGTTGCAGCCCTCGCCTATGACCAGGCAGCCGCTCGCGCCGACGTTGATCGGAGAGCCGGAGTTGTAGCTGAAGATGCCCGACACGGACCATCCGCCCGCAAAGACATTGACGAGTCTGCTTTCGCTGCCAATGTGCCCCTTACCGAAGGGCAACTCCCATACTCCAAAGACATGGAGGGCCTGCGGTGCGCCCGCTTGCTGGCGATCAAGCGTCGTTTGCTTTCGCGCAATGCCGTCTGTGATGGCAAACGCGGGAATGTCGTAGTGCGAACGGCAGCATCCTGTGTCGTCAATTTCCTTGCTATATGTGTAGTTGAGAGTGAAGGTTACTCCCCGGCTGGTTTGCTGTTTCAGGGTCAACTGCAACGAATTGTAGTTGGAGTTGGCCACGTTGCCCCAGGTGTCTGAGATGCCTGAATATTGAGGATGTGGCAACAGCATGGCATTGATCGTGCCGCTTGTGCTGCCGAAGTTGGCATACGGCAGAGCGATGCCCGGGACAATGGCCTGCGCCTCCTGCAGGTAGGTTTGTCCTGTCTTGCTGTCCACTCCGGCGGGCAACTGCTTGAGCAAATTGCCCAGCACCTCGTACTTGGGATCAAGCTCATTCCGGATGAGACCTCGGTCGCCGCCGGTGATGAAGTGTGACTGGCTGGCCGAGTAGTTGACGCTGAGCACGGTCTTGCGAAAGATTACCCGCTCGATGCCAATGTTCCAGTTCTCAGAGTAAGGTGCGCGACCTGATAGGTAAGGGTCAGGATAGGATACGCCCTGCGGCGTGACGGCAACTCCGGACGAGTTGATGTAGTTGCCGGCGTTCTTCGTAGGGTCGCGAAAAGGCGTAACGTTGTTGGTCGAGGTAAATGCCGGAAGGGACGTGTTGGAGATGCCCATGGTCTGGAACTGCGCGCTGTTGTTCAGGTAGAAGGCCGGAATGGCGCCCGACTGCCCGGAAGACGGGAACGATGCGCTGCCCGTCAGGCCGGTCTGGCCAGTACCATAATTAGCTCCTCCATTCCCCCCGACGCCGCCGCTATGCGAGTAGACGGTGCTGAACGCAGCGCGCAACACGGTCTTGTCATTGATGGAATATGCCAGCCCGAGCCGAGGACCTACGTTGCCCCAGTAGGTGTTGACGGGAGTGGTGCAATGGCAACTGTACGTCCCGTTGCCCGCGAACTGCAGCGCGCCCGGAGTTCCCGTCGCCGGATTGATTTCGGTCATGTTGAGAAATGACCAGCGGTCCAGCACCTCATGGTAGGGAGTAAGGATATCCCAGCGCAGCCCCAGGTTCAGGGTCAACTTGGAATTGACCCGCCAGTCATCTTCAACGTTGGGCGAGATCGCCTTGAACCGAGCGCCCAGCTGTGTGAACGGTTGGACGCTCATACTGCTGCTATTGACGGCGCCGAGCATGAAACTGGCATAGGAGTTTCCTGTTGTGGTGTTAGCGACCTTGCCTGCTTTATAGCCGGCCGTGTTGACGCTGTTGTAATTTAGCGGTAGCGGCCCCGTGGGTGTCTCGGTACCGTCATTCTGATCCAGCCATTGGTAGAGTAGGCCAAACGTCAGGTTATGCTGCCCCTTGGTCCACTGCAGGTTATCCATAATTTCATAGGTGTCCACATATTGGTCGTAACTGTTGTTGTTGGAAGTCGGCCAATTAGTTGGATTATCCGCAAACCCGGCAAACTTCACATTGGGAAAGGTAAGTTGCGCCTGGCCCGGTGGCAGATTGCCGATGCCAACAGCGGTTCCGGCTTCATACTGGGGAATATTCATCCATGGATCCAGCGCCGGAGCCCAGCTGCGGATGTACGCGTACTTCAAATTGTTAACCAAATGTGGCGTGATGACGTAGTTGTGCTCCAAAATCCCATTTGCAGTGAGCGACTTCACAATCCTCGCGTTCGTATACGGCGGTGGCAAACCCCCTCCATCCAACCCGATGTAGGACTTTACGCCGGAATTGGACAATACGGAGAACCTTTGATTCGGAGTTATTTGGTAATCAATTCTGGCGGTTAGTTCCCAGTTGTTGGTGCCTCCAGGAGTGCCGGTGAGCAGGTTGTTCTGCGTGCCCGGAACCGTTGGGGCAGGCATGAACTTCTGCATGTATTGTGATTGGGGCGAAAGTTCGCTCTGCGGAATCACGTTGTTTGTCAATACGCCGTTCACCATGCCTTGAAACGGATAGGTGCATGGAGTGCCGTTGCTAGCTGAAGTGCAGGCGTTGTAGGTCGTAGGGTCGTAGATGTTGTAATTGAGCTCTGTAAAATTTCCCTGCCCCTCCAACAGAGTCGGAATCGAATAGAAGCTTGGGTTAACTCCATACGTCTGGTGGTACTTGTCAAACGAAGTGAAGAAGAACAATTTGTCACGGCCATCGTAAACGTGCGGTATCCGGATCGGTCCTCCCACAGTTAGGGCCATTTCGTTCTGATGCTCGCCAGGCTTCGGTGCAGGAACCGTCGTTGGCACGCCGTTCACTAACGACTGGGTCGTAGCTGCCTTGGCGAAAAAACCCCAGCTATCGAACATCGTGTTGCGCAGAAAATCGGCAGCGGATCCGTGAAATTTATTGGTGCCGGACTTGATATTGAAATTCGACACGCCCATTCCGGTGTACTGTGCCGACGCGCCGCTGGTAATCACCTGAAACTGATCTACCGCATCGACCGAAATTGCCTGCGATACAACCCCCGCGTTGCCCTGCATGTTGATCGCCGTCACGGGCATGCCATCCACGTAAATTTCATTGACTCTTCCAGCGGGTCCGCCGGCCCCGTTGAAGGAGCCGGAAGGGCCGCCGCCTGCTACACCAGGCATCAGGCCAGCAAACGCTGTCGGATCGCGCGGACCACCATTCACCTCAAGCGGCAGGGCCGAATAGGTCTTGTTCTCCATCGTCTGGCCCAGGGTGGCGTTGGTGGTCTCTAATGCGGGCGGAGCGTCGGTTACCGTGATGGACTCCGTCTGGGTCCCGATCGTCAACTTAACATCGAGGCCGACCGACTGGGTTGCATTGACCACGATGTGTTCCTGCACGGACTTCGCGAAGCCAACCGCAGAGACCGAGACCGTGTATTCACCCGGCGACAGCGGCGACAGAACATACACGCCTGAACTCGTACTAGAGCGAACGGTCTTAATGTCTGTGGCCACGTTCGTTGCGGTTACGACCGCACTCGGGATGATTGCGCCTGTGGGATCTGTTACACGACCCTGGATGGCGCCTTCCCCGGCGAGTTGCGCGCGCAGTCGGGTCACTGACGCAATCACCAACACCATCATCAGCGACAGCCAAATCGTCCGCGTCCGCGTTAGGCCGCGTACGCTAATGTGATTCTTACCTCTGACAAATTGCTTCGGCATACAGGTTCCCTCCTGATTTGTGAGCATTTGATACCCTTCCCGGTTCCAGTATGAAATTGTTTCTGTTCTCGATTTGTTCGGAGTTAGGCCCATGTGAGGGTACGGAGCAATATCTACCTGAATAGCTATTTCCTCAAATTAGGATCTTCTTGCGCACTTGGCGGATGGTCGGCAGCATGTTCTCCCGCTAATTCTTAGGGGAGACTCCAAGGCCTAATGCCCTCTAGGAGTTTGTTGAAAAAG
>PKWK01000013.1:14117-16593 GCA_003133205.1 Granulicella sp.
AGTTTTTCAACAAACTCCTAGATCTTGATCCAGATTAAGGCCAGCATTTAGTTCGCAATTGAATCTAGAGAAAGGAGTGCTGCAATGTCAAGGGGAAATAATTCCCCCGCTGGAATCTACTTTAGCCGCATGCCAGTCTTGGCGTCGCAGTAGGTGACGCAGCGCAGCTTCATCTGTGCACGCCGAGGCCAACTCAAACGAGGTAAGGATCATCGTTTGAAGATGTTGCCCTTCACGCGCGGGCGTGGATTTCTGGCAGAAGGCGCCGAGGGCTCGCCGCGGTGTCGAAGAAGATGGATGCAACGAAGTGCGATAGAATCCAATGCGCCAGCAAACTCAGGAACTCAGCGCGCCCGCGGGATAAGAAAATGCGGTTCTATTGGAGCTAGAAATAAACACATTGCGATTCATCTGCAAGTCGGCGCTCCTTGCGGTTGGTTTCAGTACATTGGTTGTCTCGATAAGGCAGGCGCAGGACATCCACTCTCGCCTGCCATCCTCCTAAGCTCGCTGCGAAAAAGTATCCCTTTCGCTTTGCCGTTGACCCAATCCGTACCGATGACTACCGTAGGAGCGAAAGGCAAGGTCACGCATGTTCACCATCGATCGCCGCAGATTCCTCGCCGGCTCCGCCACTCTTGCCGCCATGGCTTCCATCCCTGCGTCGGCCTTCGCGAAGTCGGAGACCATCGAGCGCGAAGCCGGCGTCAAACTCAAACTGGGTCTCAACGCCTACTCGTTTAATAAGCAGCTTCGCGATGGCTTCATGACCCTCGCGGACACCGTTTATTTTTGCGCAAAACAGGGCGTGGATGCCCTCGATGCCACCGGATACTACTTCCCCGGTTATCCCAACGCACCCACCGACGAATACATCTACAACCTGAAGCGTGTCGCGTTCGTCAACGGGGTCGCCATCAGCGGCACCGGCGTCCACAACGACTTCGCCGTCGCCGACCCGGCCGCGCGCAAGAAAGACGTCCAGCTCATCAAGGACTGGATCGTGGTCGCCAGCAAGCTCGGCGCTCCGGTCATTCGCGTCTTCTCCGGCGGAGCGCGCCCGGCTGGGTACACCTTCGAGCAGGCTCTAGCATGGATGGCATCTGACCTCCGGGAGTGCGCGACGTTTGGCAAGGAGCACGGCGTGGTCGTTGCGATCCAGCAGCACAACGACTTCCTCAAGAGCGCCGCGGAGACCATCCAACTTGTCGAGGCCGTTGGGTCCGACTGGTTCGCCTGCATCCTGGATATCGGTAGCCTGCGCTCAGGCGACCCCTACAACGAGATCCAAAAACTCGTTCCCTATGCGGTGTCCTGGCAGATCAAGGAGGAGGTGGGTCGCAACGGAAAAAGTGAACCCACCGACCTGAGAAAGATCAAGGCTATTATCGACCGCTCCGGCTACCGCGGGTATCTTCCGTTTGAGGCGCTGGACTCAGGGGATCCGCAGGCGAAGATCATCGCATTTCTCGACAAAATTCGTCAGACGTTTGCAACATAAGCGGTTTATCCCAATCCAACCTGCCGTTGATTTTGTAGAGCTTGTTCGCTTCGCTGCCCCCGCGACTGATGAATGATACGGTCGAAGCCAGCGTTGAGCCCGTCGCCTTCGGCGTTCAATTTGAACAGATGGATATTGTATTTCGTGCCTGGAGAGCCTTCCGGCGCAAAGTGTGTCGCGACCAGGTATCCCTCTCCGTCATCATCCCAGAATGGGCACGGATTGTCTCATCCGGCCGCATTCAGCACGAGCTTCGGTCGACTCCAGACCCCTGCGGGATCTTCTGCAGTAGATACAAATATCACTGGTCAGGCGTCCCGAAATAAACCCAGAACTTTCCGTCATGGAAGCGCAGTGCCCCCGCCCAGACGCCACGCCCCTGCCGGCCCATCCTGTCCTAGTCCAACTCCGGGTCGAGAACTGTGAGATCCTGCACGACGTGACCGAGGATAGTCCAATTCACCAGATCTTTAGAGTGTAGGATGACGACTCCGGGCGAGTACTGCATGGTGGACGAGATGGCATAGTAGTCGCCTCCCACCCGGATCGCGTCCAGGTCGCTGACGTCGCCCGGCATCACCGGATTGATATAAGTCCCGGCGCCCTGATCGCCCCACTTACCAGGTGCTGGCGGTTCGTCCGTCTGCTCGACTCGGCCTCTTTGCCCACCAGAAGCCAACCCATCACCGGAGCGCCAAGCCCGAACTGCTTGAGTGGACGATACCGCAAGATTGCCGTTCTGCTGCGCTTCGAGATTCGGCTGCGTGATCGGCAGCGACGCCGCTACAACTCCAGCGATTAGAGAGCTGATCCTTATTGTGCATTGGACACGTCGCACGAAGCGCATGAGATTCCCCCCGGAACTATCTACGCTGAGGCAAGCAAGCATTGCTGGTCACCGAGCACGAGCCCCTTGTGCCTGCACTTCAGCGAGCGAGGCGGGAGTGCCCTCTGGGGTTACTGAGATGGTCCGCC
>PKWK01000292.1 GCA_003133205.1 Granulicella sp.
GAGATCAACGCGAAGCACTACGGACACTGAGGAAAGAATGCGAAGAATCGACTATCAAGGGATTGCACCAAAAGCGGTCTCCACCATGCTCGAGATGCAACGGTATGTGGACCAGTGCAGTCTCGAAAGACCGCTGCTCGAACTGGCGAAGTTGCGAGCATCTCAGATCAACGGTTGTGCCTATTGCGTGGACATGCACAGTAAGGATCTACGTGCATTAGGTGAATCGGAGCAACGACTCTACGCAGTCGTTGTTTGGCGCGAAGCACCTTTCTTCAATGATCGTGAACGTGCCGCTCTTGCGTGGACGGAGGCGGTCACTCTCGTGTCGGAAACCGGAGTACCGGATGATGTCTACGAGAATGCGAGAAGTCAATTCAACGAGAAGGAATTGGTGGACCTGACGATGGCTGTTATCGCAATTAATGGTTGGAATCGGCTCGCAGTCAGTTTTAGGGCAGTTGCGGGAAGCTATCAGCCGCCCTCACCAGTTGGCGGCTCCGAAGCGAAAGCAGATTCGTAGCAGAAGGATAACTTGGACGTGGAGGAGTTTTGTCCAAATGGGGCAACAGGTGACCCGCTTTGAACTCATTGAGTTTCGTGCTGTGTCCAATTGCGCCGTTTCGGCTTGATCTTACCGTTTGGGCTTTGCGTCGGCGTGCACGCAATATCGTCGATCGATGGGATGGCGCCAACTACCGACGAGTCATGGTGGTTCATGAAGAACCGCTCGAAGTTCTGGTAACGCAGTCCGGTACCCCTGAGCGCGCCCGGCTGAGAGTCACTCTGACCGGCAAGCACATCAACCGGCAGTCTCAAGACACAGTGAAGTCTGTGCTGACTCGCATGCTGGATCTTCGAATCGATCTAAGCGAGTTCTATCGGCTGGCCCTTGGAGACAAGCGCCTTGGAGCTCTGATCGAACAGTTCCGCGGACTCATGCCACCACGCTTTCCAGACGTGTTCGAAGGTCTTGTGAACGCGATCGCATGCCAACAACTATCGCTTACTGTCGGTATTGAATTGCTGAATCGACTGGCGAGGCGGTGCAGCCCAGTTCTCCAATCCGACGGCTCCATTGAATATGGATTTCCTAGGTCGAAGGATCTTCTCCTACTGAAGGCAGAAGCATTTCGCGAACTAGGTTTCAGCTATCGCAAAGCCAAGTATTTGTTGGGACTGTCGCAAGAGACAGCTACAGGCCAGTTTGATTCCGAGCAATTGGAGCACCTGGACAATCCGGCCGTCACTCAGATGCTCTTGAAGCTGCACGGAGTTGGGCGATGGACTGCCGAGTACGTGCTGCTCCGGAGCCTCGGTAGAACTAGCGTATTTCCAGGCGATGACGTTGGTGCGCGTAACAGGTTGGCTCTTTGGCTCGGACTCGGACGGTCATTGGATTACAACAGCACGAGACGTATCGTTTCCCGCTGGCGGCCATATGCCGGTTTGGTCTACCTTCACCTATTGTTGGCGGGCCTGACTCAATCTGGAGAAATCCTTAAAACCGGGCCTTTGGTCATCGCTGGAACGTGAATCGCCTAGTCGGCATCACGCTATATGGGTTTGAGGTTGAACAAATCCGAGGTGGTCATAAACGGAAGTGAGCGTCTGCGCCGCCATGGTTTTCGCCTTTTCCGAGCCCTTGGTCAAAATATGTTCAATCTGATCCCGATCCGCCTCGATTTGCTCGTATCGCTCCCGAATTGGACGTAAATACTCCATCAGCCTGTCCGCTAACGCTTTCTTGAACTGCACATACGTTCTGCCGGCAAACATCTCTTCTGTATCCCGAATGTCGACTCCGTCAATAATGGAATAGATTACCAAGAGATTGCTAATTGCCGGCTTGTCGATCGATATTCTGATTTCGCAGTCGGAATCCGTCACGGCCGATTGGATCTTGGCCTGGATTTCTTCTGGACGATCCGTAAGGAAAATGGTTCCCAAGGGTGACTCCGAAGATTTGGACATCTTCTTCTGTGGGTTCTGAAGATCCATAATACGGGCACCCATAGGTGCGATCAAGGGCTCGGGAATCGTGAACGTCGCAGAGAATCGGTTATTGAACCGCTGTGCAAGATCGCGAGCCAATTCAAGATGCTGTTTCTGGTCTTCTCCGACCGGAACGCTGTCCGCCTGATAGAGCAAGATATCGGCGGCCTGCAGCACGGGATAGGTAAACAACCCTGCGGTCGCTCCAGCCTCATCCCGCCGAGATTCTTTTTCTTTGAACTGCACCATACGGCGCAATTCTCCCACACGCGTAAGACAGTTCAAAACCCACGCAAGCTCGGCATGATATCCAACTTGGGATTGAAGAAACAGGATTGAACGCTTCGGATCGATTCCCAGGGACAACAGGAGGGTTGCGGTTTCCCACGTTCGCTTCCGTAACTCTCCCGGGTCCTGGGGCGTCGTGATCGCGTGCAGGTCGGCAATAAGGAAGAGGCATTCCGCATCGGCCTGTCGCGCCACCCAATGCCGTAATGCCCCGAGGTAATTGCCGAGGTGAATCTCGCCCGTAGGCTGGATGCCCGAGAGGATGCGAGTCACGCAGAATGCCTTTCCGCCGCAAAATCGCCGGCCACTCGATCCGAACTGGCGCAGAGGGAATGAAGGGTTTGCGCACTCGCTTGTGCACAGACCCTTTCCACGATGCACGGTTCGGGGTCTTCCGGCCAGGCAATCGTGATCAGCAAAGCGCTCTCCTCGAGAGCCTCTACGTCGTGGGACAAATGTGGATCGAGTGAGATGATGTGCCCCGATGGGACATCGAAAACCTCATTAAACACATGGACCTTAATACGTCCACTCACAACCTGAATCACCACGGTGCCACGTGTTTGGTGTCGGACCAGATGTGCGCCGCGTTCCAAATCCAAAAGCACGATTCGGCAATCGCGGTGTTTTACCAGTGTCCTGGCATTGCGATGGCCAGACCAGTTGGATTCCTGCTTCAGTTGCATCACTGCCGCGGGCAAATCAAATTCCAAAATTGGTCCACCCGTTGCCATTGGAGGGCGAAGTCCCTCTACAACCTGATTCCGTCTCATTTTGCTCCTACCGAAGTGCTCGAAAAATCTGCCGGGACTCTGCATAGCCATCTCCCCTTCCCCAGTCTGCGGGTACTGACCGTAGAATCATGCGACGTTTGCCTGTTCCCAAAGGCATGCGCTTTCAGAACAAAGCCGGATCGCTGTGAAGAAGTCTTCCACTGTACGCCGTGCACGCTCTCCTGTGGTCGAATCGATCGCTCGTAAGGAGACTGCCAGCGTTTCCTGGTCCCCTTCCGAGAGCAACTTATCGGCCATGGGAAGCAGCAAGTAGTCTTCTTTCCAGATGTGATCCGGGTAAATTTCAGCCAGCGAGTGGAGCGTGTCAATCAAGGTGTCGGTCACCATGCCGTCGCTTTTGACGTAAACGTCAACTGCGGAGGACAGCTGGCCGGCGAATGTCTTGAGTTTCTGGTCTTCATGATCGAGCGCAGCGATCGGGCAGCTCCCGGAGGGCACTCCTCTCTCTCGCAACATGCTGAAGAGTCGCTGCTCTTCCGCGCGATGATACTGATCCCCATAGACACGCAGAAATTCAACAATGCTCTGAAGAACATTTGCCGGAACCTTTGCCCCTTTTTCTAAAACTTCGGCGCACGTCCCGCATGCGGCAGCTACTCGCTCAATGACGCGATGTTCCCGTTCAAGAATCTCCGTGGCCTTCATGTCTTCCTCCCACTTCAACAACTGTGTCTCCATTTCCGCATCGATTGGAGGGCAGCGCAATGGTTGGCTTGTACCGTTGGGCATCACCTGCATACCAGTGATCTTGCAGTAAAGTCCTGGGAGCGCAGGTGTTACAGGTCGTTGCTACGTGAAGGCGATTGCTCGAATCAGCGACACACCTCGCTTCTATACAACAAATACCTCATGGGTGTTCTATGGGGAGCAAGTGCTTGACGTATTAGGCGGCAACTATCCAATCGCTCTCTTTCAGCCGCTTCCAGTATTTGGAGGCGCGGGATAGGTAAGCCGTTTCCGCTTCACGCAAGCCCAGGGAGTCAGAGCATGAGGGCGAGTGCGTGTCCGGCTAGTGATCTCCTCTACGCTGATACTTCGAACCAGAAGCGCGTCAGCGATCAGTGAGCGATGGCATCGCCAAGGGACAGCCTCAGCACACATGATCGCGGTGCGGCGCGTTTGGGCTATGCGAATTAACTCGACCAGGGCATTTTCAAAGTCCGGAGTCTGCATATAATCGGCAAAACCGCGGAAGCTGGCATTGTGCCATCCAGAATTGATGGAATCGTAACGCGCGCGCCTCAGCCCGCCAAGTCCGGGCATGTGACGGTAACGGATTCCAACTTTCTTGAGGGAGCCGGGGAGGCTATCGCCATTGAACTGCGGATTGTGCCGTGAGCGTGGGATTGTGCGAATGTCGACCAACTGCTTTACGCCGTGAGCAAGCAGTAGGTCTTCAAATTCTTCGATAGGTCGCGTCGAATGCCCCACAGTGAAAATCACGACGGGACTTTGTTTTGCTTTGGCCCGTCGCCTGGCAGGCTGCTTGATGCTCGTGGCGACCTCGCTCTCAAGAACACTCGGAGAGGAACGAACGAATTTTGGAAATCGTCGAACGATCTGGCTCCTGGACGCGGAAATCATCGGCATTGCACCTCCAATTATTCGGCGAGGACTTGCGACAATCTCGGTGTCGGTTGCAGGATACTGGATTTCGCTAAGCAGGCAATGAGTGCAAAGCAGTAATTTCCAAGGCCGCCTCATGAGTCACATCGCTAGGTGGCAACATGGCTACCTGTTCCGGTTCAAGGCCGCAAACACCGCAGACCCGGGTACCAGCCCATGGGTTTTCG
The DNA here is from genome assembly GCA_003133205.1 of Granulicella sp. Next base: position 4,871 of record PKWK01000292.1, read on the forward strand.
ATGCCGCTCTCCCTCAATGCAGTGACCAGCCTGCGCGGATCCCCTAAATCACTCCAGCCCACTTCCCCACAGTTGGCAACAGCAAGCCCTTCGGTACTGACGGACAACACCTGTTTTGAAAAGTCGGTTGGAGTCAGCCGATCGTAGATATACTGCATTTGTTCCTCTTCCGTATCCAGGCCGCAATCGGCAAGCGTCGACCCGAGGGTCTCGTAGATCGTGGAGGACGCGCGTCTGATCATTCCAAGAAAGGCTCCAACGGTACCCACCATCACGAAGGTGTTCCACAAGCAACCGTCGG
>PKWK01000022.1 GCA_003133205.1 Granulicella sp.
CGCCCCATACCTTGCGCTCTTCACCGTGCAATAAGTCGGGCAGCATGTGTTTGTCGGCCACACTGACCGCCGAAGTGACGACGGAATGCACCACCGTCTCCTTGCTATCCACACCGATGTGCGCCTTGGCTCCGAAGTACCACTGCTTGCCCTTCTTCGTCTGATGCAGCTCGGGATCGCGCTCGCCGCTCGAGTTTTTCGTCGAACTGGGCGCATGAATAATCGTCGCGTCTACGATGGTGCCGGTGCCGATGCGGATGACCAGCTCAACATTGTTGGATTGCGAGGAGGTCTTCCTATCAGCCTGGTCGTATCAAGATAGAGGTCACAAGCGTTACAGGAAAGAGCGGCCAAACTGTCAGATCGCCTCAATCTACTTCCAAGGTACAAGACAAATCGGCAGCCCGGGTCAGGCCAATTCATTGCCGTGAGCGGTTCACGAAATGAGGCCCCGGCGCTTGCGGGAGTACTCTCACTCCGTACATGGCCTTGAAAGTATCTGGTGCGACAGCTTTATAATCGATTCTGGAATTCATCTGCGGTTGATCTTTCCTCCTTCAATTATCGACCGCAACGGCCGTGGCGATCGCGACGTTTGTCCGCTCTCGTTTGGATCGGAAACATGCGGTTTCTGGCGAGAACCTACCTGTGTTTCTCCGTCTACGGTTTGCCTATCCTGGTGGAAAATGCCCGAATTGCCAGAAGTTGAGATCATCGTAACGGATCTGCGACCGAAGATCATCGGCCGCAGTATTGTCGGAATTCAGACCGATTGGCCGAAGTATTTCATTTTCCCCAGCTCGGAGGCCAGGTTCAGGACATGCGTCATGGGGAAGACCATTACGGCAGTGGACCGCCGGGGCAAAAACATCCTGATCAGCCTCATGGGTGATTATTTGCTGCTCATCCACCAGAAAATATCCGGCCGCCTGATGGTCGGAAACTGGGAACGCAGGCCGGAGAATGAGGCGGGTGGCACACCGCACAGCCTGTGGCAGCCGATCTCCTGCCCGCAAGGTCCCTTGGCCCCGCGAGGCCGCTTCATCCACCTGCTTTTCGATTTGGACGACGGCCGGCAACTCGGGCTCTCCGATCTACGGAAGTTCGCTAAGGCACTCTGTGGCAAACGAGAGGTCATTCTCAATAGGCCCGAGATCAGGCAACTCGGTCCTGAACCGCTTGATCCGCAGTTCACGCTTGCCAAGTTCAAACAGCTTTTTGCCGGCAGGAAGGGCCGTATCAAGCAGATGCTCATGAATCCCAATTTCATTGCCGGTATCGGCAACATTTACTCAGATGAGATCTTGTACGCAGCCGGAATTCACCCCTTGAGCCTCTTGGCGAATTTGCAGGACCGGCAATTAAAGGCACTTTACGGCAGCATCAAGAAGGTGCTCAAGAAAGCCGTCCGGATGCGGGGTACAGGCATGGAAGGCGGCACTGCAGGCGGAGAGCAAGGCTATGACAAAATCCGCATGGTGTACCAGCGAAAAGAGTGCCCACGCGGTCACCAGATCCAGCGGATCAGGATCGGAGGCCGCTCCGCCCGATTCTGCCCGGTGGAGCAGACGTTATTCTAATGCACCCACTTCAGATTGGACGCCTGAATCGGCACCCAGTGCCAGCGGCTAATCCAGACATGAAAGCGATCTTTGCGAAGCTCAGGGACGTAACGCAGAAGCTCCGCGGAGCTGTCGCGCATTGTCTGACCCGTTCGGATCCATCCCATGTGGGCCCAAAAGTCGCCATCCCGCGGGGAATGTGGATCGACGTCCTTGTCGGCGTTCTGGTGATGCTTGCGATGTGTCGCGACCCAGAAGATCGACCCGCCTTCCAAGGCCAATGAGCCGCACACTGTCAGAACATATTCCATCCATCTGGAAGTTTTGTATCCTCGATGTGTCAGGAGCCGATGATATCCCATACCGATGCCAAGACTTCCCGCGATCCACCACAGCCCTACCGCGAATAGAAGCGCCTTCCAACTGAATACAAACAATGCAGCCACCGCGCCAATGTGAAACGCGGTCATGAAGAGGGTCGTTATCCAAACGATGGGTTGCGAAAACGTTCTGTCGCGCTCAATGATTGCCGGCAGTCGCATACCACTCCTCCTGTTTGTTTAGTTGGCGGGGCAACGAGGAGGGAAAGCCGAGCCCTGGGGAAAACCGTGCTGATTCATATGTTGAATCACGGTCGGAGCGATTTGCATTTCGCGAGATCCCACCACGAGAGCGAAAACCGCATGGCGGGGTATTGCGGCCCTGGCCCTTAAATCAGCTTTCGATGGATTGCATGCATGACAGCTTCCAAACGGCTGTGTGTGCGCAGCTTTTGATTGATGTGGTGCAAGTGATTTCGCAGCGTTTGCGGGCTGATATCGAGGGATTTTGCAACATTTGCGGTACTCTTCCCTTCGGCGAACCGGCAAAGAATGTGTTTCTCCCGCTCTGACAGGTCTGAGACCGGCGCTGTTCGTCTTGATGATTCACCGAGTTGGCTGAGCTGCTGGGACAGGTCAAGCACCTTGTGGACCAATTGCTCCGTCTTCTTCTGCTCGCTGATATCGCGCGCGAGATGGACAAGGAGACGCCGGCCGGTCCGTGGATTGTCGAAGATGATGACCGACATATTGATCCAGATCCGCTGTCCGGAACGTGTCTTCACACCCATGTCGAAATTCGGAATCTCGACTTGCTTCCCAGCGCACTCCATCACGCTGCATCCTTCGTGGCAGACGCGCGTCCCCAGAGAATCAGTCCCCTGCAAAACCTCAAAGCAGGTCTTTTCCCGTACCTCTTCTGCCGGGAAGCCGAAGAGGCGCTCAGCAGCCTTATTCCAGGAGTGAATCTCTCCGTCGTCGGAAATGGCAAAAGCGGCGTCCGCAGTCCGCTCCAGCATTGCAAACAGTTCGCTTTCAAGCATGTTCGAGTCCTGTCCGGTGCAGATCCATCGCTCTTGGTTCACTATCTAAGCTGTGTTATGCGTTGCCAATGACTTTTGTCACAGACGCGGAGGACATACGTCTCCATGCTTTAAACAGGGAGGTTCTTGATTATGGCGTATGTAATAGCAGAACCCTGCATTGGAACCAAGGACACCGCCTGCGTCGATGCATGCCCAGTGGACTGCATTCATCCTGGAAAGAAAGAATCGTCTTTTGATTCAGAGGAACAGCTGTATATCGATCCGGTGGAGTGCATTGACTGTGGTGCGTGCGTGCCGGTTTGCCCCGTATCCGCCATTTTTGCGCTCGATGACCTACCGGACAAATGGAAGCACTTTACTGATATCAACGCGAAGCACTACGGACACTGAGGAAAGAATGCGAGGAATTGACTATCGCCGCATTGCGCCAGAAGCGGTTTCCAGCATGCAAAAAGATGCAACGGTATGTGGACCACTGCAGTCTCGAAAAGCCGCTGCTCGAACTGGCTAAGTTACGCGCATCGCAGATCAACGGTTGCGCCTATTGTGTGGACATGCACAGCAAGGATTTGCGTGCATTGGGTGAAACGGAGCAACGACTCTACGCAGTCGTTGTCTGGCGCGAAGCACCTTTCTTCAATGATCGTGAACGTGCCGCCCTTGCGTGGACAGAGGCGGTCACCCTCGTTTCGGAAACCGGAGTACCGGATGATGTCTACGAGAATGCGCGAAGCCAATTCAGCGAGAAGGAATTGGTGGACCTGACGATGGCTGCAGGCACATCAACCGAGAATCTCAAGACACAGTGGCGACTGTACTGACTCGAATGCTCGGGCTCCGAATCGAGCTCGACGAGTTCTATCGGCTGGCTTCGGGAGACAAGCGGCTAGGACCTCTGGTTGAACAGTTCCGCGGTCTCAAGCCGCCACGCTTTCCAGGCGTGCTCGAGGGCCTTGTGAACGCGGTCGCATGCCAGCAGCTATCACTCACAGTCGGTATTGAACTGCTGAATCGAGTGGCGAGGCGGTGCGGCCCAGCCATCCAATCCGACGACTCTACTGAACATGGCTTCCCCAGGGCAAAGGATCTTCTTCGCCTGAAGCCAGAAGCATTTCGCGAACTAGGTTTCAGCTATCGCAAGGCGTAGTATCTGTTGGAAGTGTCGCGAAGAGAAGCAACGGGCCAGTTTGATTCAGAACAAATCGAGCACCTTGACAATACGGCCATCACACAAAATGCTCCTGAAGTTGCACGGCATTGGGAGATGGACTGCCGAATATGTGCTGCTTCGGGGCCTCGGTAGAACCAGCGTGTTTCCGGGCGATGACGTTGGCGCCCGTAATCGGCTGGCTTCTTGGCTCGGCGTTCGCCGGTCATTGGATTACAGCAGCACGAGATGCATCGTCAACCGCTGGCAGCCTTACGCCGGTTTGGTGTACCTCCACCTCTTGCTTGCAGGCCTCACCCAATCTTGAGAAATCCTTCAAACAGGCTCTGCGCCCAAATTGGCGGCAGGGTAGAGCACAAGTCGACCGATCTTGAAGCATAGGCTCGGACGAGCTGAAATGATGAGAGGTTCGTACCATGCGCAGGGACTTGCGTTGCATATCGCCATTGAACGCATCGTTCTATGCTCGTTATGCGACCTGATAACAGGAGGACCTCATGCAACCTCACAATTCCCAGACTCAACAATGGCCTTCGGGCAGTCTGCTACCGACTCCGGTCGTAACGCCGGCAAGGTCTGTAGAACTCGATATTGAGAGAGAACTCGAAGAACTTCGATGCAACCCTGAATGGCAAAGCGGCATTGCGCGCAAGACGCTGATCCGCTTTCCGGATTTTCAGATTACACTGCGAAGAATGAAGGCAAATACGCGAATCCCGGAGCACCACAACTCCGGCCGGATCTGCGTCCAAACCATATTCGGTCATCTCCGTATGCATGCCGATGGAAAGACGTTTGATCTTCCGCAGGGTAAATGCCTGGTACTTGATCATGCTGTTACTCATGATGTGGAGGCAATCGAGGAGAGCGCATTCCTCTTGACGGTCGCTTCTGAGGAGACGACTGCTCGTTAACGGAGAGTGGCGCAGAGCTAGCGTGGTTCTTGCCACAGCAGAGTTGTATGGTTGCGGTAGGTCTGCGGCATGCCAGTCGCGAGTATGGCGGATTACGGTGTAGGTTTGTAGGGGGGGTCTCTGGTCATCGCTTGAACGTGAATCGTTTAGCTGGTGTCACGCCACATGAGTTCGAGACTGTACAAATCCGATGCGGTCATAAACAGACGCAAGAGTCTGCGCCGCCTTGGCTTTTGCCTTCTCTGAGCCCCGGGTCAAAATGTGGTTAATCTGATCACGGTCCGCCTCGATTTGCTCGTATCGCTCCTGAATTGGTCGTAGATACTCCACTAGCCTGTCCGCTAACACCTTCTTGAAGTGCGCGTAACTTTTGCCGGCAAACATCTCCTCTGTCTCGTGAATGCTAACTCCGCCGATAATGGAGTAGATAACCAATAGATTGCTGATTGCTGGCTTGTCGATCGCTGTTCTGATTTCGTAGCCGGAATCCGTCACAGCCGATTGGATCTTGGCCTGGATTTCTTCTGGACGATCAGTAAGGCGAATGGTTCCCATGGGAGACTCCGAGGACTTGGACATCTTCTTCTGTGGGTTCTGCAGATCCATAATGCGAGCACCCATGGGTGCGATCAGGGGCTCAGGAATCGTGAACGTCGCAGAGAATCGGCTATTGAACCGCTGTGCAAGATCACGCGCCAGTTCAAGATGCTGTTTCTGATCCTCTCCGACCGGAACGCTGTCAGCCTGATAGAGCAAGATATCGGCAGCCTGCAGCACGGGATAGGTAAACAGTCCTGCAGTCGCCCCAGCCTCATCCCGCCGAGATTCCTTATCTTTGAACTGCACCATGCGGCGCAGTTCCCCCACACGCGTAAGGCAGTTCAAAACCCACGCGAGTTCGGCATGATGGCCAACCTGGGACTGAATAAATAGAATTGAACGCATCGGGTCGATGCCTAAAGACAAAAGGAGAGCTGCAGTTGCCCATGTTCGTTCCCGCAACTCTTTTGGCTCCTGTGGCGTCGTAATCGCATGCATGTCGGCAAGCAGAAAGAGGCATTCCGCATCGGCCTGTCGCGCTACCCAATGACGCAATGCCCCGAGGTAGTTGCCGAGGTGAATCTCGCCTGTAGGCTGTATGCCCGAGAGGATCCGAGTCACGCAGACTTCCTTTCCGCCATCAAGTTACTTTCTGCTTGATTTGTCATGGCACAAACTGAATGGAGGGTCTGCACACTCGAGTGTGCGCAGACCCTTTCCACGATGTACGGGCCGGTGTCGTCCGGCCAGGCAATGGTGATGAGCAAAGCGCTCTCCTCGACAGCCTCTACGTCGTGTGACAAATGTGGATCCAATGAGATGATACGCCCTACCGGAACATCAAAGACCTCATCGAACACATGGACTTTGATATGTCCGCTGACAACTTGAATCACCACGGTGCCGCGTGTTTGGTGCCGGACCATATGTGCGCCAGGTTCCATATCCAGAAGCACGATACGGCAATCACGGTGTTTTACCAGCGTCCTGGCATTGCGATGGCCGGACCAACTGGATTCCAGCTTTAGTTGCATCACTGCCGTGGGCAAATCAAATTCCAATATTGGTCCGCCTGTTGACACCGGAGAGCGGGGTTCTTCGACAAGCTTATTCCGGTCTGCATTGCGTATGCCGATCTTGCCGTGAGACGTAGCTACGCTCTGCATAGATATTCTCCGTTCTTGAGTCTGTTGGTACTGATGGTGGGATCATGCAACGTTTGCTTGTTCCCATAGGCATACGCTCTCTGAACAGAGCCGGATGGCTGTGCTGAAATTCTCGACTGTATACCGCGCACCCTCTCCTACGCCCGAATCGACCAAGTGCATGGATTCTGCCAGCGTTTCCTGGTCTGCTTCCGAGAGCAATTTGTCCGCCATCGGAAGTAGTAGATAGTCTTCCTTCCAGATATGATCCGGGTAGAGTTCAGCCAGTGAGTGGAGCGTGTCAATTAACGTGTCGGTCACCGCGCCGTCGCTTTTGACGTAGACGCTAACAGCGGAGGACAACTGGTCGGAGAGCGCTTCCAGTTTTTGGTTTTCGTAATCGAGCACAGCGATGGGACAGCTCCCGGATGGGACTCCTTTTTCACGTAACATACTGAACAGTAGCTGTTCCTCCTCGTGATGATATTGATCGCCATACACGCGCAGAAATTCCACAATGCTCTCAAGAATATCTGCCGGGACCTTTGCCCCTTTTCGTAACACTTCGGCGCACGTGCCACATGCACCAGCTACTCGTTCAATTACGCGATGTTCCCGTTCAAGAATTTCAGTCGCCTTCATGTCTTCCTCCGATTTACAACTGTGTTTACATTTTCCGCACCAATTGGAGGACTGCGCAATGGTTGGCTTGTACCATTGGGCATCACCTGCATACCAGTGATCTTGCGGTAAAGTCTTGGGAGCGCGGGTGTTACAGATCGTCCTAACGTGAAGGCGATTGCTCGAATCGGCGACACACCTAGTTTCTATACAAAAATATCTCGAGGGTGTTCTGTGGAAGCAAGTGCTTGACCTACTTGGCGGCAATTATCCAATCGCTCTCTTACGGTCGCTTCCAGTAGCTAGAGGCGCGGGATAGGTAAGCCGTTTCCGCTTCACGCAAGCCCAGGGAGTAAGGGTATGGGGGCGAGTGCGCGTCCGGCTAGTAATCTCCGCTACGCTGATACCTCGGACGAGAAGCGCATCTGCAATCAGTGAACGATGGCATCGCCAAGGGACAGCCTCAGCACACATGATCGCGGCGGAGCGCGTTTTGGCTATGCGAATTAACTCGTCCAGAGCATTTTCAAAGTCCGGGGTCTGCATATAATCAGCAAAACCGCGGAAGCTGGCATTGTGCCATCCCGAATTGATGGAATCGCGATGCGCGTGCCTCAGACCGCCAAGCCCAGTCATGTGACGGTAACGAATTCCAGCTTTCTTGAGGGAGCCGGGGAGACAATCGTCATTGAACTGCGGATTGTGCCGCGAGCGTGGGATTGTGCGAACGTCGACCAACTGCTTTACGCCGTGAGCAAGCAGCAGGTCTTCAAATTCTTCGATAGGTCGCGTCGAGTGCCCCACAGTGAAAATCACGATGGGACTTTGTTTTGCTTTGGCCCGTCGTCTGGCAGGCTGCTTGATGCTCGTGGTAGCCTCGCTCTCAAGAACAATCGGAGAGGAATCAACTGATTTGGGAGATCGTCGACCGATCTGGCTCCTGGACGTGGAAATCATCGGCATTGCACCTCAGATTATTCTGCGGGGACTTGTGACATTCACGGTGTCGGTTGCAGGATGACTGGATTTCGTTATGCAGGCAATGAGTGCAAAGCAGTAATTTCCAAGGCTATCTCATGAGTCTCATCGCTAGGTNNGTTCCGGTTCAAGGCCGCACACACCGCAGACCCTGGCACCGGCCCATGGGTTTTCGATACCGCTCTCGGTCAATGCGGTGACCAGCCTGCGTGGATCCCCTAGATCACTCCAGCCCACTTTCCCACAGTTAGCAACGGCAAGCCCTTCGGCACTGACGGACAACACCTGTTTGGAAAAGTCGGTTGGAGTCAAACGATCATAGATATACTGCATTCGTTCCTCTTCCGCATCCAGACCGCAATCGACAAGCACCGACCCGAGGGTCTGGAAGATCGTTGAAGATGTACGCCTGATCATCCCAAGAAAGGCGCCAACGGTACCCACCATCACGAACGTGTTCCACAAGCAACCGTCGGCCAACAGTTTCTGTGCGATAGGGCGTGCAGGCTTTTCCCAAAAACGTTTCACTCGATCAATCCGGCCTCCGATCTCGTGTCCCGTGGGAGATTCGGGTTCGATCCAACCGTATTCGGTCTCCGCCCTCTCTGGCGAGGCAC
>PKWK01000348.1 GCA_003133205.1 Granulicella sp.
GCACCATCATGACCAGCGAACATACCCGTGCCCAAATCGACCAGGCGCTGGAAACCATCACCGCCGTCGCCAAGAAATCCGGCATCCTGTAACTTGGCGGCGCCACCTACGCACGACACACCTCAACTGCACGACACGCCTCAACTGCGCGGCACACCTCAACGTTTGTCATTCTGAGCGCAGCGAAGAATCCCCGCATCTGCACTTGCTTTTGCTTCCAGGTAAGCCAAGCCTTCAGGTGTTCAGGCTTGGCCCTCTCAGGCCACGGAAAGAGCGGGGCTTCAGCCCCTGGGGTATGCCTTCGCTGAAGTCACAATCTACGGCACATTCAACATCTCAATAATCCTCCCCCGCTCCTTCTCCAAAACCTCCGGCGGCGAATCCCAATTGTCGATGCAAGGATACTTATGCGCCGTCCGATATTTGTCAGAAGAGCGCATAGTCCCGCAGACTAGGGCTCTGTGAAGAACCGGGGCTTCAGTTCCCTGGGGTATTGCAGAGCGCTCCCGTCGTGCCCTTCAATGCCGCAGCGTCAGATATAAGCCATTGCAGAGCAGAAGCACTCCGATAATCGCGAATACGATTCTTCCCCCTCCGGCCGTGATACTGCCCGGGGGGCGGCGCCGGCTGCGAAACCATCCCGCCCAGATAAAGAAGCACCCGAGAAACAAGGAAACCCACGGAGAATCGAACAGTTTGATCACGTCGTCCAAAGTTCTTCGTCCCTCCACATCCTCGCTTCAAGCTCACTGCATCTCAGCCATCATACCCCCGGCCTCTCTCGTAGCCGCTGTTGATTCTTAGCCGAAGCGGTACTCCCGCCGCTTGACCCGGGCGACCTTGCCGTCTTATTTTGAATTGTCCCTCGCGAGGCCGGGCCTCCGGCCTCTACCTGCGCCGCAAACCAGTTCGCGGCGGCGCGGATGGAGGAGTCAGCGACACTCTGCTTTCGTGAGGACAACCATGCCCAATCTGAAGATCGCCTACCTTGAACTGCCCGCGCTCGACCTGCCCGCGAGCAGGACCTTCTATGCCAAACTCTTCGGCTGGACCTTCCAGGACTATGGCCCGACCTACGCCGCATTCTCCGGCAGCGGCACCGAGGGCGGACTCAACGCCGACCCCGCCGAGCGCACCGGCGCACCGCTCGCCGTCATCGAATCGCAGGACCTCGAAGCCACCCAGCAGAGCATCCTCGATGCCGGCGGCAGGATCACGCTCCCCATCTTCAGCTTTCCCGGTGGCCGCCGCTTCCACTTCGCCGACCCCGCCGGAAACGAACTCGCCATCATGCAGCGCGACTGATCACGCCGCAGGACTCTAACCCCGGAAGACGATGCGACCCTCGCTCACGGTGAAGGCCACCTTGCCGAGCATCGCCGCTTCATCGAACGGCGTGTTCTTCGACTTCGACCGCGAATCTTTCGCCGCGAACGCCCACTCCACGCCCGCGTCGAAGACCACCACATCCGCGTAACTTCCAACCCGCAGATTGCCCCGCTCACGCAGCCCGATCACCGCCGCCGGCTGCGCGCTCATCAGGGCCATCACCCGCGCCACCGGCATGCCATGCTCGCGATGCAGCACGCGCAAAGCCAGTCCCAGCGCGGTCTCGAGGCCCGTAATCCCGTTGGGCGCACGCTCGAACTCAACCTCTTTTTCATGCAACGCGTGCGGCGCATGATCCGTCGCAATGCAATCCACCGTGCCATCCAGCAGCGCCTCGACCACCGCGCGCCGATCCGCTTCCACGCGTAGCGGCGGATTCATCTTCGCGTTCGTGTTGTAGTCGCCCACCGCCTCATCCGTCAGCGTGAAGTGGTGCGGCGCAGCCTCGCACGTCACATGCAGGCCCTCCGCCTTCGCCTCGCGAATCGCTTGCAACGCCTTCGTCGTCGACACATGCTGCACATGCAGATGCGGCCGCACGCCCTCCGCCGCTTCAATCTCGCGCAACAGCCGAATGTCGCGCTCGACGATCCGCGACTCCGCCTCCACCGGCATTCCGCGCAGCCCCAGCCGAAACGCCACGCGCCCAGCGTTCATGCTGCATCCGCCCGTCAGACGCGTATCCTCCGCATGCTGCGACACCGGCACGCCCAGCCTCGCCGCCAACGCCAGCGCCGCCCGCATCAGGTCATCTTCCAGCACCGGCTTGCCATCGTCCGTGAATCCAACCGCCCCCGCGCGCAGCAGCGCAGCGTAATCCGTAAGTTCCACACCCATGCTGCCCATCGTCGCCGCCGGCATCGCCAACAGCTTCACGACAGCCCCGCGCTCCGCCGCAAGCATCCACTCCAGCCCCGTAACCGAATCGCTCACCGGAGTCGTATTCGGCATCGCCACGACGGTCGTAAATCCGCCCGCGGCGGCGGCAGCCGTGCCCGTCGCAATCGTCTCTTTGTGCGTCTGCCCCGGCTCGCGCAGATGCACATGAATATCGATCAGCCCCGGCGCAACCACGCAACCCGCCGCATCGATCTGTAACTCTTTCGGTAACGAAGTCGCGACGCCCGCCAATGCACCCGGCATCTCCACCGCCGCTACGCGCCCATCGCGCACCAGCAAATCCCGCAGCCCATCGATTCCGTTCGCCGGATCGATGACGTATCCACCCGTAATCAACATCTCGTTCAAGCCATCACCCCAAGCGCCCGCACCAGCACCGCTCTGCGCACGGCGAGCCCTTGCGCCACCTGCTCCTCGATCGCGGACTGCGGCGCGTCGGCCATCTCGCTTGTAATCTCAAGCCCGCGAATGATCGGCCCCGGATGCATAACCATTGCCTTCGGCGCAGTAGCCGCCAGCCGCGCCACGCTCAACTGGTACCGCGCAATATATTCGCCAAGATCCAGATCAACGCCCGTCAGCCGCTCCTTCTGAATGCGCAGCATCATCACCACATCCGCCCGCCGCAGCGCAGCATCGAAGTCGCGCTCAATCTCAATCCCCGCGCCCTCCACCGGATCGAGTCCAAGCGCATCCTCCGGCAGCAATTCCTCCGGCCCGCACAGCACCACGTGCGCGCCCAGTCGCGGCAGCAGCATCGCATCCGACCGCGCCACGCGGCTGTGGCGAATGTCTCCTGTAATCACCACCGTCACGCCGTCGAGCGTATTCGCATCAATCGCCGCATGCACGCCCAGCCCCGGCAACCGCGACAGCATCGTCCGCAGATCCAGCAGCGCCTGCGACGGATGCTGATGCATCCCATCGCCCGCGTTCAGCACCGGCAGCCCCGTCACCCGCGCCAGCAGAAATGGCGCGCCCGAAGCCGAGTGCCGCAGAATGATCGCCTCCGCGCCCAGCGCGCGCAGCGTCAGGCCCGTGTCCTTCAGGCTCTCGCCCT
>PKWK01000169.1 GCA_003133205.1 Granulicella sp.
AACTTGTGCAGAGATTCCCTAAGTCGCGTGTGAGAGTAGCGCGATTTCCCACTGTCCAACCGCAACGCCTCATACTCTCCCTCAAACTTATTTAGATTGAATCCACTCGCATCTTTCCAGAATGACCACCAGTCAGTTTGCATCTTTGTTGCGGGATTCTCTCCGATGACGATAACCGTGCATGACTCCGGCCGGCCCTCACAGACAAACGGTCTCTCATAGCAAGGTTTCTTAATCGTCTTGTGCAGGTATTCAGTCAAGTCCATGTTAATGTCCGTTACTCCTTGTCGTGACTCTACCATTCGGCCCGATGAAGCATATCTAACCCTCGCAATCGAGGGCACACAGGACGGATCACCTCGGAGACGAAAGGTTACAACCATAGGCGGGATGAGCATAATGGTGAGGCAATTCGAGGAGTGTTGACGATGATGACGAAGATTTTCTATGTACCGGCTTTCGCAGCGGCGTTGATCCTGTCCTGCGCGGGATCGACTCTCGCGCAAGTTCAGACCGAGGTACCTCCGGTTGTGCCCGGCGCAAAGCCTGTAGCGTTCGAGCACATCAAGATTCACGGCGCCGCGCTGGAAGGAAATCTGGAAGGCGACGCCGTCGACCGCGACGTCCTGGTCTTCCTGCCTCCCAGCTACGCCGCCGACAAGTCACGCCGCTACCCGGTGGTGTATGCCTTGCACGGCTATTCCATCGGCGCCGAGCAGTGGAGCCACGAGATCCATGTGCCGCAGACGATCGAGGGCGCCTTCGCCCAGGGCGTGAAGGAGATGATTGTCGTGTTGCCCGACTCCAAAACCGTGCACGGCGGATCCATGTACTCCAGTTCGGTCACCACCGGCGACTTCGAAGAGTTCATCGCCCACGACGTCGTCGCCTACATCGACGCGCACTACCGCACCATTCCCAACCGCACGAGCCGCGGCCTGGTAGGCCATTCCATGGGAGGCTATGGTGCCAGCCGCATCGGCATGAAGCATACCGACGTGTTCGGCAGCCTGTACATCATGAGCCCCTGCTGCATGTCGGCGCGGGGTGCCGGACCTGCCAACTCCGCCAGCGACAAGGCTCTGGAGGCAGTAAAGACGCCCGCGGATTCGGCCAGCCTGCCCTTCGGTCTGCGCACTCAGCTTGCTTCCGCAGCCGCATGGTCGCCCGATCCGAAGAATCCGCCGCTCTACCTAGATCTACCGACCAAGGATGGCGTGCCCCAGCCGGATGTGATCGCTAAATGGGCGGCCAACGCTCCGCTGGCCTTCGTCGACCAGTACATCGGCAATCTGCGCCAATATCGCGCCATCGCAATGGATGTGGGCGACCAGGACGGTTTGCGAATCGATGCGGGCAAGCTGCATGACATCCTCGACCGCTACAACGTCGCCAACACCTTCGAGATCTACCACGGCACTCATACCAGTGCCGTAGCTGACCGCATGCAAAACCACGTTTTACCGTTCTTCAGTCAAACCTGTGTGCTGCGAAGAACTGTCGGTAAGCTCATCCACCCACCTTGGGCAGCCCATATGCAACGCTCGTCAAGTTCGTTAAACGAGTAAGCGAGGGTGCCGCCGAGGCCACTACTCCATGACACAGCCGCCCCATTGAGCAGGGCGGCTGTCATGTGTCGTCGGAAGCGCTGGATCCGCGGCGTGTCCGCGATGGATTAGCGCCGGTCGGTGTCGGGATGGTAGCCGCGCGTGCCCTGCCATCCCTGCTGATAGCCATAGTCGTGGGCTTTGCGATCATCGTCATTGCGATAGGTGTGTTCGTGGGCCGGACGCTGCGTCTTCCGCCCGTAGTCCTGATAGCCTTCGCGGTTGCCGAGTGCGTAGTACTTGTTCTTGGAATAGTCAGGATGCTGGACCTGCGTGTTGGTCTGCCGCTGCTGATCGTTGTTGTACTGTCTCTGTTCCTGTGCTCCCGCAACGGATGCTGGCAGGGCGGTCAAAGCCGTAGCCAAAGCTGCTGTTGCCGCGATACTGGTGAATGCAATCTTCATTACTTCCTCCTGATGCGAACCGAAGCGATTCTTTATCGCGACTCTTAGTTCGATGCCGAATTGACCCTCGGTGCGAATCGAATTCACTCTTTTCACCAATGTCGTCTCATCTCCACGTTTCAGACGGTTTACACCGGGTGAAGCCGCCGACTTGGTAGCATCGGTGTGTGCTGGAACTCTCTACGCCGGTGAAGTTTGTAAAACGAATAGGCGAACGCATCGCCGCAGGGCTCGCCACTCGCGGCGTGGAGACGGTCGAAGACCTGCTCTATCACCTCCCCTTCCGCTACGAAGATCGCCTGAACCCGCGCCCCATGGCCGAGCTGGTCGCGGGAACCATGGCGTCGGTGATCGGCGAGGTGCGCGGCACCGTGCTGCTCCGCACGCGCTCCGGCCCCATCTTCGAGATGACGCTGGGCCAGGGCCTTGGCACCGTGAAGTGCATGTGGTTCCACGGGGCGTATCTGAAAGACCGTTTCAAGCTGGGGCAGATGGTCGCGCTGTACGGCAAGCTCGAACCGTCTCGCTCGGCGATGGCGGCGGCCGCTGCGGGAACGCTGGGTGCGAGCGCGGGCCGCTTCAAGATGATCCAGCCGCAGTTCGAGATCCTCCCCGAGCCGGGCGCCACCGGGGCAGACGCGGAGTTCGCGATGCTCGAGATGGGCCGCATCGTCCCTGTCTACGAGAGTCTCGGCGGGACAACACCCTGGGGCGCGAAGCTGACCTCGAAATGGATGCGCCGCGTCGTCTGGAGCGTCTTCGAAGAGTTGGTTGAGAATCAAGTCAGCGAGTCAACGATCGAGACGCTTCCTGCCGCGATGCTCAAGCGGCTTGGCCTGCCGTCGCGGATGGAAGCGCTGAAGGCCGTCCACTTCCCCGAAGCCGGCACGCCGATGGTCGAGCTGATGAGCGCCACTACGCCCGCGCACAAGCGCCTCATCTTCGAAGAGCTCTTCTACCTCGAACTTGGCCTCGAACTGAAGCGCCGCCGTATGCGCGAGCGCATCGGAACCGCCTTCACTACCGGCCCTGCAGTGCGCGAGGCGATCAAGCAGGTGCTTCCCTTCCATCCCACGGCGGCGCAAAAACGTGTCCTCGGCGAGATCGTCGCCGACATGCGCAAACCGCAGCCCATGCGCCGTCTGCTGCAGGGCGATGTGGGATCGGGAAAGACGATCGTCGCCATGCAGGCCGCGCTGGTCGCCATCGAGAACGGCGCCCAGGTCGCGCTGATGGCGCCCACCGAGATCCTCGCCACGCAACACTACCTCTCCGCGCGCAAGCTGCTCGCAGACGCCGTCTCGCCCAGCACCGGGCGACCGTACAAGGTCGTGCTTCTTACCGGCTCGCTCGACCCCGCGACCAAGCGCCAGACGCAGGGCCGCATCATGCGCGGCGACGCACAGTTCGTCATCGGCACCCACGCTCTACAGGAGGACAAAGCCGACTTCGCCAACCTCGGCCTGGTCATCGTCGACGAGCAGCATCGCTTCGGTGTGCAGCAGCGCTTCAAGCTGATGCGCAAGCCCGGCGCGGATGGCAAGATCACCGACCCCGACGTCCTCGCCATGACCGCAACGCCCATCCCGCGGACTTTGGCACTGACCCTGTACGGAGACTTGGACGTTAGCGTCATCGACGAGATGCCTCCGGGACGCACGCCCATCGTTACCCGCCGCACCACCGAGGATCGCGCCGCCGACGTATGGGATTTTGTGCGCAAACAAGTTACACAAGGCCGTCAGGCTTACCTTGTCTACCCGGTGATCGAAGGAACAAAGGACGATCAGCCGGAACTGGATTTTGCGCGTGATGAGATCGAAGAGCAAGCTAGCGAGTCAGCCCGCCAGCAAGTCAGCAAGTTAGCGAAGAAGAGCGGCGCGACGAGGGGTAAGACAGCGAAGACAGAAAAGCTGTTCGCGGAAAAAACGAAGCTGCGCTCGGCGACGGAGATGTTCGATGAACTCCGCGCCGGTGCGTTGCACGGCCTGCGTCTCGGCCTGCTGCATGGCCGCCTCAGCGCGGACGAGAAAGAAGTCACCATGGCGCGATTCAAGCGTGGCGAGATCGATGTGCTGGTCGCAACCACTGTGATCGAAGTCGGCGTCGACGTGGCCAACGCGAGCGTGATGGTGATCGACCATGCCGAGCGTTTCGGCCTGGCACAGTTGCACCAGCTCCGCGGGCGCGTCGGGCGCGGCGCAGCAAAGAGCTACTGCATCCTGATGACCGGCGAAAAGATTACGGAGCAAGCCGACGAGCGTTTGAACGCGATGGTCGCCACGCAGAACGGCTTCGAACTCGCCGAGCTTGACCTGCAGCAGCGCGGCCCCGGCGAGTTCTTCGGCACGCGCCAGACCGGCCTGCCCGAGTTCCGCGTCGCCAACCTCCTGCGCGACCGCGCCCTCCTCGAACTCGCCAAAGCCGAAGCCGAACGCTTCGCCGCCAAGCCCGACCCCACCATCCGGCCAGCCGAAATCACCGCCGTCTGGGACCGTCTGAAGCACCAATGGCAGCGCCGCTATGGCCTCGTCGAAGCCTAGCCGCTGAATTTTGAGTTGTCATTCTGAGCGTAGCGAAGAACCCCCGTATTTTTCCCGGAGCGCCACTAGATCCGGTGGATTACCTAGCCCCGCTTGTACTCCCCGCTCTTCCCGCCGCTCTTGCTCACCAGCGCCACCTCGCGAATCCGTATGCCCTTGTCCAGCGCCTTGGTCATGTCGTACACGGTAAGCGCTGCGACGGAAGCCGCCACCATCGCCTCCATCTCGACGCCCGTGCCTGCCACCGTCGCCGCCGTCGCCTTGATCCTTACGCCGCCCTCAACCACCGCCGCCTCGACATCCACAAAGCTCAGCGCAATCGGATGGCACATCGGAATCAGCGACGCCGTCTGCTTTGCCGCCTGAATCCCCGCGAAACGCGCCACCTCCAGCGGATTCCCCTTGGGATTCTCCGGCAGCGCCGCCAGCACCGCCTCGCTCAACTCTACGAACGCCTCCGCCACAGCCTCACGCCGCGTCGCCGCCTTCGCGCTCACATCCACCATGTGCGCCCGCCCCGCCTCGTCGTAATGCGACAACTTTTCACTCATGCTTGGAAGCCTACCGCAGCAGCACCGTAATCACATCCCCAGTCCGCAAATCATGCCCATCCGGCAGCACCGCGTAGCAGTTCGCGCGCGCATTCGACGCCAGGTCGCCCGAGCCCTGCCAACTCACTAGCCGCACCTCCGGCTGCACCAGGTCATGGCGCAAGAACGCTGGCAGCAACCGCGTCAGTCCAGCCTTGCCGACAACATCCTCCGCCAGCGTGGCCTGCACAAACCTCGGCCCACCGACTCCTGCCCCGCACATCGCCCGCAGCAGCGGCTCAACGAAACAATGGAACGTCACCTGCGTCGAAACCGGATTCCCCGGCAGCCCAAAGAAGTAGGTCCACTCACGTTCCTGCGTTGAGTCGCGTCCGGGCAGGCGTCCAAAGACGACCGGCTTTCCAGGCTGCATCTTTACGCCGGCAAAGAAGAACTCGGCGCGGAGCTTCGCCAGCACCTCCTCCACCAGGTCGTACTTTCCCGCTGAAACCCCACCCGACAGCAGCAGCAGATCGCTCTTCCGCCCCTCGGCAATCCTCGCCCGCACATCCGCGAGCGTGTCCTGCGCAATCTCCAATCGCCGCGGCTGGCCACCCGCCGCCGCCACCAGCGCCGCAAGCGCATAGCCGTTCGAATTGCGAATCTGCTGCTCCTCCGGCGTCTGATCCACTTCGACCAGCTCGTCGCCGGTCGCCACAATCGCCACCACCGGCCGCTTGCGCACCGCAATCTCCGCGCACCCACAAGCCGCCGCCACCGCGATCTCCGCCGCGCCCATCGCCGTTCCACGACCCACCAGAACATCGCCCTGCCGAGCCTCGCTCCCGCGCCGCACGATATTCTCTCCCACTCTCAACTGACGCCCCGCCGCAGCCCACATCTCAGTCCTGCTTTGCTCCACGTGCTCGATCATCGCCACCGCGTCCGCACCTGCCGGAACCGCCGCCCCAGTCATGATCTCAATCGCCTGGCCGCTCGCCAGCGCGCCGCCGGCCCAGGCCTCACCCGCCCGCACCTGCCCCACCACCGCCAGACGATTCCCAGCCGTCCATTCTTCCGCACGCACCGCGAACCCATCCCGTGTCGCCCTGTCGAATGGTGGCTGATCGCGATCAGCCGCCACATCCTCCGCCAGCACCCGTCCCGCCGAGGCCAGCAGCGCCACGCGGTCAATCCCGCCAACGTGCACCTCTGCCGCCTGGCGCAGCACAACCCCGAGCGCCTCGACGAACCCGAGAATCCGAGCCTCCGCTGTCGTCCCGCTCATTTGCGCTCCTCACACATATCGCAGCGCTGCTCCTGCTGCTCTTGCAGCTTTACACCTTGACACCCTGCCGCCATCATCCAAGAAAAAGGCCCCGGGCTTTAGCGCCCAGGGCCCTTCCATCCTTCAACCGTTGCCTATTTCTTCTTGGCGGGCGGTGCTTTGTACGTTTCCGGAACCGACGCCCCAATTCCCTGCAGGATGCCTTTGATCTCCTCAGCATGCGGGCCGGTCGGGGCAAGCTCCAGATACTTCTGGTACGCCGCTAAGCAATCCGGAGGAGCCGTGATCTTGTTCGTCTTCGGATCGACCGTGGCCTTTTGAATCAGCGCCTGGCCCTTGATGTAGTATGCGTCCACCTTGGTCGGATCGGCCGTAATCGCCTTGTCTGCGGCAGCGGCTGCGCCGTCCATGTCGTTCGCGTTGAACAGCGTCGCAGCCTCGTTGAAGTAGTACATTGACGCCTTGGGCGGATCGGCCTTCGCAGCCGCTTCATACGCGTCCGCCGCTTCCTTCGTCTTGCCAGTCTTGCCCAGTACCTGTCCAAGCTGGTTGTTGGCCGCTGCGGCAAGGTCCGGGCTAGGCTTTGCTGCCGCCGCGTTCAGGCTCAGCGCCTTCTGGTAGGAGGTCGCTGCCGCGGTGAATTTGTCGGCAACAGTTGGGTCGGCCGTCTTGGCGTCCCGCGCGGCCTTCGCCGCGGCGTTCGCCAAGCCAAGCTGCGCGTCGCCCAGCGTCTCCCAAAGGATCGGCTCGTCCGGCTTGGCCGTGGTCGCATCCGTCATGGCCTTTACGGCATCGTCGAATTTGCCCGCCGCCGTGGCTTCGCGCGCCGACTTCAAGAGGTTATTCAGGTTTCCGATCTTGCTGTTCGCAGCCACTACTTCTGCGTTCTTCTTCTTGTACTCTTCAAGGGCTGCCCGATCCGCCGGGCTCATCTTGTCCATGTACTCCTTGCGGGTCATGTCGAAGTCAAGTGCTTTGTCCTCTCCAGCAGCAATCACCACAGGCAAGAAATCGATGCTGTGCCCTTGCTGGAAGACTCCCGCGATATAACTGCCCGACTTGATGCCGGTGCCCTTGTAGTTGCCGCTACCGTCGAGGGGGAACGTGTATTCAAATTTCGCCGTCGGGGAGCTCGGGTTCTTTTCCGTGGTCAGCCGCACCTCGCCGGTGATAATCGGCATGCCTGCAGGGTTCTGCACATGTCCGTGAATGCTCGCTTGCGCCATCAGCCGCCCCGGCTGTCCCAGCGTCATGAAACCCAGAAAACCTGCCGCCAACGCACCCGCAATCCGCATCCCGAAAATCTTCATCGCTCTCTCCCAAACCCTCTCGTCGCACTCGTTTCGGTGCCCGTCAATCTCTTCGAACCCGTCTCTTCCGTTCCTGGAAGAGGCCTCACAATCTATTCCACGCGTTACACCGGTCATCCGGCAGTATCGGCGGTCACATCCCGTGCGGCCGCATTGCCAAGTGCCCGGCCGCCGAACCCCGCTTTCGCAGACGCCACCGGACCGACATTCTACGAGCAGCATGACCAACTTACATGCAATGGCGCGCCCAATTC
Source organism: Granulicella sp. (assembly GCA_003133205.1). Next base: position 7,937 of record PKWK01000169.1, read on the forward strand.
AACTCCCATCCCTATCATTCCCGCTCAAATCCACCCAATTCAGTGCGGTCAACACCCCAATCTCTCCTCCACTTCACCCTTCCCCGACGGTTTCCGATTGGTCCCCGGCGGGCTGCTCCAGCAACTCTCGCGCCGCCGCCTCATCCTCTAGCCTCACCTGCAACCGTACCCGGAACGCCGACTGCATCAAGTTGTTCGCGTTTTCGCCGACCGGACGCACTCTACCCCGGCCGACTCGAGCATTCCCTTGGCCATCTGCGCCTCCAGGGGACTCTCAAACCGCCCCACGGTCACCATCCCCTCCGGTGGCGTAGGCTCCGGATCGCCCTCAAAGAACATGATTCCGCTCCAATCTCAAACTCACTTGGCTTCGACGCTCTGCAGGTGAAACGTGATCGTCCCCCAGAACAGCCGCGCCCGAATCTGCACCGGCATGTGGCGCGCATCGTCCGTGTACCAGATCCAGATGTTGCCGCGGTTCTTCACCACGCCCTCTTCGGCGGTCGGCTGCACCCGGATCGTCTGAAACGTCCCCGCCGGCGTCTTGATCTCTTCCTTCGCTTCCACCTTCATCGTCACCGTCACGGTGCGCATCGCGTCGGCCAGCGGAAACCCGAAATCCTGTCCCACCACCAGCCGCTGCGAAGCCGCATAAAAGATGCCCGACAACGAGTCCGTCACGCACGCCGGAATCGACGTGGTCTGCGATTTCTGCGTGCCCTTCACCAGGTTCCGCTCCACCTGCGTCTGCTTGCCGGCGGCCGAGTCAATCGTCAGGTCGCTCGAGACCTGTCGCCGTCCCTCCTGGATCTGCTTCGAGAAAACTGACGAGCAGCCCGTCTTCGTGTCCATTGCCGACTGGAACCGGTCGACCACGGGAAACATCATGTTCACCGCGCCCACAGTGTCCGCCGTCGCCGACACCTTCAGTTGGTCACCCTGCTGCTCTAGGTGAAACACCGCCGTCCCACCGGTGAACACGCGCCAGTCCACCGTGAAGGTCAGCGTCTGCTTGGCCGGAAACGAATAACCGGGCATCGGCGGCTGCAGCGTCGGAATCTGAACGGGCGCCGTCGGCTTACTCCCAATCCCCAACAACTGCGCTCGGCCTGTACGCACCACGCCGGCCGCAACCAGCAGGAAGACGCACAAATGGGGGAGAAAACGGCGGAACAAACGTCGAGCTTTGTGCAAATGGGTTCCCCGGCAGTTGGGTTTGGGGCGGCTCAAGGCCACCAGAACGGTCTGCTAAAACCGGCAAGAAACATGTGATGTTCGAACATGAACCTCAAGACCAGCGCCACGTAGATCGCGCCAGCCCCCATTAGAGCATTGTACTCGCGGTGTTTGCGATAAAGCGCCGGCGAGAACCCGCCCCGCTCGCCGTCCGCCGCCGCCCTCGTGGCTCCCGCAGCCGTCAACCTCGGCAGCAACCTCGGCACCCGGCGCGCGTAGGCATCGAACTCCGCAAAGTGTTCGCGCAGATACGTTTCCTCTCCCAGAATCGTCGGAATATAAATCGCCGCAAAGAGCCCAGCTAACACCAGCAGGATCAACAGATTCCAGGCCGCCGCCGCGAATCCGAACGCGATCAGCATCGACCCCAGATACAGCGGATTGCGCGTGTACGCATACGGCCCAGTGGTCGCCAGCTCCGCGTTCTTTCGCACGTAACCCGATGCGTAGCCGCGCAGCCAGAGCCCCGGAACCACCAGCACCAGGCTCGCCGCCAACGTCCGCCAGCTAGGCCGCGCCAGCCACAGAAACACCGCCGCAAACGCAAAACCCATCGGCACCCGTATCCGCCGTGCGATCCTCTGCCAACCCGTCCGTCCGCTCACGCTCGCCCGCAAACCTCTCCACGTACTAGACGATTTTCTCACCTGCCGAGCTTCGTCGCGGATCGGCTATCGCGCGATCTGCAACCTGCAACTGACTAGCCCAGCAACTCCAGTGCCGCCGCCGCCACCTCATCCGCTTCAATCTGCAACATCCCGGCCTCGGTCTTGCTGCGGCGCTTGTGGCTGGTCTCACTCGTCGCATCGCGGAACACCCGCGAACGAGTTCCATACGGCCCGTTGCGCGCCGGATCGGTTGGCCCATAGATCCCCACCACCGGCCGCTCCAGTGCCGCCGCCAGATGCAGCGGACCCGTGTCGCCTGCGATCACCACAACCGCCCGCCGTACCAGTGCAATCAACTGCCCCACCGAGCATTGCACCGCCCGCGCGAACCCCTCGCTCTTTGCGACCGCCTCATCCGCCTCCGGCGATCCATTCACAGAAGCATTCACCACCGTCCGCACGCCGGCGCGTCCCAACGCCGCGGCCACGCGCCCAAGCCGCTCCGCCGGCCAGACCTTCGCCCCCCACCCCGCCCCAGGCGAGATCAAACAGAATTTCGCGCGCCCAACCACCCCATCGGCCCAATGCTCATCCTCTTCGTCCATCGGCAGCGCCACGCGCGCCGGATGCAGCGTCTCTCCCACCGCCCCGCCCAGCAACTCGCAGCCCTGCTCCACCACATGGACCGCGGTCACATCCACCTTCTTGTCATAGACAAGTCGCGCCGCGCGTTCCCGAGGCTTCTCCGGCCCTGTAAAAACACCCGCCTCAGCCAGCAGTCCCACCGCGGCCGACTTGATCGCACCTTGCATGTCCACGCACAGATCGAACCGTTCGTCACGCAACACCTTCCGCAACGCGCGAATCTCCGCGAACGTGTTCGTCGAAAGCGGCCTCCGCTTCCACGCCCTCGTCGGAATGCTGTACCACCGGTCCACCATCGCCTTCGACCCAATGCGAAACCCCAGCGAAAGGTCGTCCGGGTCCCCCACGATCTGCAGCAGATCGCTCCACCGGGGCTCGATCGCCCAGCCGATGAACCAATCCGGATGCGCCGCCCGCAGCGCCGCCACCGCCGGCATCGCATGCAGCACATCGCCCATCGCCCCGATCCGCACAATCAGTACTCTCACGAGATCCGCGCCTCCAACTCGTGCGCCACGTCATCCGGACTGAGAAACGCGGCCTGCAGTCTCGCAACCAGCAAAGGCGCCGTCGCCTCAAGTCGCGCGCGCAACTCCGGCGTGAGCTTCACCGCATCTTTTTCCGTTGTGATGAAGGCATCTCCTCCCCACGCATGCAAGGACTCCGTCAGTTGGTGCATATCCTCCGCCGTATATCGATGGTGGTCGGGGGACGCAATCGAATCAATCACCCGACCGCCTTCGATGCGAAGAGTCTCAACAAAATCCTCCGGCCGCGCAATGGCACAAAAGGCTACCAACCCGTAGTTCCGGTCGAGCACGTCCGCCGCCTCCGGAAAATCGATCGTTCGCCGAACCGTCCATATCGCCGTGCCCGCCCTCAACCAGCTCGACAATCGCGGCAACACCCGCTCGCGCTCGGTCTCGCGCACCACCACTGCATCCGCCCGCCGCAGAGCCACCAGCCGCTCCCGCCGATTGCCCGCCGGCAAAAGCGCGTCGTCTAAGTCCGCCGCCGTCACCAGCACCACGTCCACCGCCCGCGCCAATCCGCGATGCTGAAACCCATCATCCAGCNNTCCAGCAGATGCACGCCGCGGACCACATCCGTCGCGGCTCCGCTCGCCTCCGCCGCTCTTCCCGCGGCGAACCGATCCGCCCCGACCCACACCGGAATCCGCAGTCTCTGCGACAGAAGAACCGGTTCGTCTCCAAATCTCTGCGCCGCTGAGTC
>PKWK01000414.1:0-560 GCA_003133205.1 Granulicella sp.
GCGTCAAGTAAATACCCCTAATACCGAATGGATTTGAGAGGCCAGAGGGGATGGAGGATAAATCACGCCATAGAATGTGGGGATCGCTCAACCCAGGCGTCTCGACCGAGAAAATGACGGCCCTGCTTACGGGGCCTCCTACTGGAGGAGCGTTTCAGATTGGACTTAGGTACTCATGTAAGAACTGCGGGAGGCCACCAAATGACTATCAGCGTGCAGTCCTATCTCCCATCGGAGTTATTCCTCCCCGCGTATTCAAGCTGCGGTCGCCGTCAACTTTCGATATTCCAAAACCGGTGCCTCGATAAGTTTCATCATTGTGTCGCGGAACAGGTAAGGGTTGTTCCGGTGGTTGAACCGGAAGGTCATTTCGTCAAGGTACGCTTCGAGATGTTCCTTCCAAATCATCCACTTACGCCAAAAAAAATAATTGGCATAGGAGTGATGGTCAACCTGCCACAATTAAGTATGCAGGGTTAAGAAAGAAGTCCTCTGTGATCTCTCTTCTCCTCCGTGATCTCTGTGATTCGCTCTTACCGGCAGGGCAATCGCATTTGGAA
>PKWK01000414.1:624-23341 GCA_003133205.1 Granulicella sp.
TTCAAATGCGATTGCCCTGCTCTTACCGGTCTTCTGCTTGACACCCCGAGTATAATTAAACATAGATAGAGACAGAATCCACCAGCCACAGGCTTGTGTCTCCCCAAGCTACCAAAGAAACCATAAGTCCAGCGTTTTGAATATCTTGCAAATTATCCTATTTGTTTTCAAGATCTTGCAAATCCAATCGCCGGTAAGTGGTTTGTTTGGAAGATTATGCACGAATCGATACCTAGGGGGTACACCTATGCCGGTGCCAATTCTCGCCTCACTTCACCGCCACTGGAGTCACAGTAGCCCGAGTCGATCCCGTAGAGATACCGCCATCGACCAGCAGCGTCTGTCCGGTAACGTAGCGACTGGCCTCAGAGGCAAGGAAGACAATCGGCCCGTCGAGGTCGTGCGGCTCACCCGGACGCTTCGCCGGGATTCGTTCCACGAGGTAGTCCACCCAACCCTGGTCCTGATACAGCACCTCGTTCTGTGCCGTCCGAAACCAGCCCGGAGCAAGGCAATTCACCGTGATGCCGTGCTTGCCCCAGTCAGCAGCAAGACTCATGGTCAGTTGTCGGATGCCGCCGCGACTAGCCCCATACGGAGCCAGCCCGGGATAGCCGAAGACGCTGGTGACGGACCCGACGTTGATGATGCGGCCATAGCCGTGCGGAACCATACGCCGCGCGATCTGTTGTGCGACGAAAAAGCTGCCGCGCAGATTCGTGTCCAGGATCAGGTTCCAGTCGTCCCACGTCACATCAAGCGCAGGCTTGCGCACATTGCAGCCCGCATTGTTGACGAGAATGTGGATCTGCCCGCACGCCGACTCGGCCTCGACTGCCAGGCGCTCAATGCTTGCCTGATCGCGAACGTCGAGTTCGAGCGGCATCGCCTTGCGTCCCATCGCTTCAATCTCTGCGACGAACGCGGACAAGTCACCGCGCTTGCGGCTGGTGAGAATCAGGTCGGCTCCAGCCTGCGCCAGAGCGCGTGCGAAGTATTGCCCAAGCCCTCGGCTAGCGCCGGTGACAAGTGCCGTCTGCCCGCTGAGATCGAAGAGTCGCTCGCTCATTTGCTGGCACCCGGCTCTCGTGGGTCCAGAATGACCTTCATCAGATTCGGCTCGCGTGCATAGAGTCGTTCAAACCACTCCGGCCCATCGCGCAAAGGCGCGACGGCCGAAATCATAGGAGCAACCTTGATCTTGCCGCTCGAAACCAGTTCCATCGCTTCAGGATATTCTCCCGCGGAAGCGCACGATCCCTGCAGACGTATCTGCCGCGTAACCACCTTCTGCAGCGGAAGGGACACCTCAGGTGCGATGTTGCCAACCAGCGTCACCGTTCCTCCCTTGCGCACGCAGTCGATCGCGGAAGCCACGGTTTCATTGCGTCCAACTGCTTCGAGCACCACATCGACTCCACGGCCGTTCGTGAGACGAAGAACCTCGCGGAGCAGATCCGCTCCGGAGACAAGCAGAGTCTCATCGGCTCCCAGATTTGCCGCCATCTTCAGTCGTGTACCGTCCACGTCCGCGACGAAGACTCGTGAGCAACCCGCCACGCGGGCAGCCTGGAGAATCAGCAACCCGATCATTCCGGCTCCGATGACTAGTGCAGTTTCGCCGTCCTCGATACATGAGAGCTTCACCGCATGCAATGCGACCGACACCGCCTCGAGCATCGCCGCCTCCGCGAACGACAAAGTTGGCGGCAATCGATACACAATATATTCCGGCACCGTGATGTACTCGGCAAAGGCGCCTGCCCTCCGGTACTCGCCGCAGGATACACCCACAACCTGGCGATCGTCGCAGAGGTTCACCTCACCGCGAAGGCAGAATTCACACTTGGCGCAGTACACCGTCGAGTCGAAGGTGACGCGGTCCCCGGGTGAAACTGACCGTACGTCCGATCCCACCGCGGCAACGATCCCCGCAGCCTCATGCCCCATCACGATCGGCGGAATCCGCCGGCCCGAGGCTCCGTCGTATCCATGGACGTCGCTGCCGCAGATGCCGCATGCAGCCACCTGGACGAGAACATCCCTGGAGCCGCAGGTTGGAATGGGCAAGTCTTCGATGGCGAATTGCCTGTACTCCGACAAAGTCAAAGCATTCATACTCTATGTTGCGAACCTCATTCGTTGACCCCAAAGGAGTCGGTGTTCCATGGACCATGCCACAAACCAGGGTATTCGACAAGTTCCTAGGACGCCACGAAAGCAAGATGGTTCCGCGGGGCCCACCTACGTGCAGGTAACCTAAGAGGCATCTTCCCGGGTCGTACGTGTAGCAGACTTTTGGATTGTGCCGCAAGGCACGATCCGCATCAGCCGTTAGTTGAGCGTGTCCAACGCCGCGCTGGCATCTTTCCCGACTTTGCTGGCAGGTGCGAGCGCGGCCGCCTTTTTGAGATGCAATTGCGCATCAGTCTTGTCGTTCAGTTTGATATAGGTCATCCCCAGGTGGAAGTGCATGGAGGAATTATCCGGGTTAGCCCTCAGAGCTGACTCCAGGAGATCCCTCGCCGCCGTGTAGTTCTCCTTGTAGTAGTAGACCCAGGCCAGCGTGTCGGCTGTTTGCGGCGAGTCCGGCAGTTTGCGCCGCGCAGTCTGAGCCAGGGTAAGCGCAACATCCACGTTCTGACCGGATTCAACCATCAGATAAGCCAGGTTGTTGGACGCGACCGCATTGTCAGAGTCGAGTTGAAGCGTCTTCTTGTAGTAGTCCGTCGCTTTCGTCGTGTCGCCTTTTGCCTCATTGAGCGACGCCAGAAGGTTCATCGCATTGGGGTCGTTCGGGTGAGAGCCGATCCAGGTTTGCCAGACGGAGATTGCAGGGTCGACGTCTCCCATAGCCATTTCGGCCTGCGTATAGGTCTCTAGTGCGCCGGCGCTATTGGGATTGAGTTGCATCGCTTTTCGCGAATTATCCAGTGCGTTCTTGAAGTCCTTGGTCTGCAACTGAATGTACGCAAGCTGGTCCAAGAAACTGGCATTCCCGGGCTCCTTTGCAATCTGCGCCTGGACGCGCGCGAGCGCCTTCGCCGGCTCCTTTGCCTGCATGTCGAAGGCCAGCAGTAGTCCCAGGGCGCGAGCCGAGTTCGGGTCCTTCTCAAGAGCCTTCTCGAGCATCGCTTTGCCTTCTGGCATATGTCCTTCGGCGATCCGAAGCTGGCCCATTGCCAGATACGCGGAGGCGTAGTTCGGGTCGTTCTTCAGCACCGTCTGGTAGTCCGCTTCTGCCTTGGCAAAATCCTTCCGGCTCGCCTCAGCCGTGCCGCGCCACAAGTATGCAGGCGCATAGTCCGGGTGCATTTGGATGGCTTTGTCTGCGACTTCGGACAGCATGGCTACGTCCTGGCGACCAATCGCGATGTTCGCCAACCCGTCCGCGGCCTCAAGGTTTCCCAGACTCAGTTTGGCAGCCTGCCGGTAGCTTGCCTCGGCGCCAGTCATGTCTCCCTTAATGGTCGCCACTCGACCCAGGAGAAGCTGCGTCTGCGCACTGTTCGGATTGTCCTTAACCGCCTTCTTCAGCAGAGCAAATGCATCGTCAGTTTTGCCGGTGTTCAGCAATAAGAGCGCATTGAGGGTCTGAACCTCGGGATTGCCGGCATCGGTCTTGCTCAACTGATTCGCGACCGCCAGTGACTTGTCATACTCTTTTCTGTCAAAGAGGATCCGAGCGTAGGTCAGCTTAATCGCAAAGCTCTTTGGGTACCTCGAATTAAAGTCCGCGAACACCGTCTCTGCGCGGTCTATCTGCCCCGAATGGCCGTAGTACCCCGCGAGCATCGTGCTCGCCGCCTCGTTGTCGGACATGTCCTCGACCGCCTGGTGCAGCGTCTGCTCGGCCTTCGCGGTGTCTTTTGACCTGATGTATAGCGCAGCCAAGGCTTCGCGAGCCTGCAGATTTTTTGGCGCGGCGCCGATCGCACTGTGATACTCCTGCTCCGCTCCCTGGAGGTCACCTTTTTTCTCGAGCAGTGCCGCCAGCAGAAGATGCGGCGTCGCGCTCTTCGCGTCAAGCGATGCGGCCTTGTGTAACTCCTGTTCTGCACTGCCCTCATCTGCGGGATTGACTGCTTCAAGCAACGCCAAGGCGCTGTGGAAGCCAGCCCGATTGGGATCAATCGAAAGGGCGTGCTGAATGTCTTTCAGCGCCTCGTCTTTATCGCCTTTCCTTTCCGCAATCGCGGCAAGCAAGGCGTAGGCATCCGCATAATTCGGATTGAGGGCCAGCACTGCCTTCGCCTGGGCTTCCGCCCGGTCGTTGGCCCGCCCCGCAAGGAGCATGTTTCCGAGGATGATGTGAGCTTCCAGATTCGTCGGGTCAAGATCCACCGCATGCAGCAGGTTCCCGTAGGCGGGCGCCAGGGTGTCCATCTTGATGTAGGTTTTGGCCAGCTCGAAGTACGCGGGTGCAAAGTTCTTATCCAGCTTGATCGCATTCGAGAACTGGATCGCGGCTTCCTTGTATTTGCCGCTGGACTCGTATCGCTTTCCACTTTCCAGGTATTTCTGCTTGCGCACGTTTGGATCGCGGTTGCAGCCGATTGTGAAAGCGAGTGTGAGCGACATAATCAGCGTTGCAGAGATTCGGGCGATCTGTACTTGGCGTTGTTCGAACATGGACGAGTTCCTCATCTTCTATCGTTCGTATCTTTCAAACTATCTATTCGATCGGTGGGCTGCACCGTTGCGGTGCCGCTAGCCCGAATAATTCCCCCGTATTCAGTTCGGGATATATGCCGGCAGCAGGGGAGTGATCTGCTCGGCGAAGCCTATGGCGCGACTACGCGCGGCTGCTCTGTCCTCTCCCGGGTTGACGGGCGTGACAATTCGAACCAGAGCCTCATCGGAGCGGCCGAAGCGGATCGAGTCTGCCAGGGTATATAGCTTTGCCTGATAGTCGCTGGCAATGCTTCGCCCATGCAACTGGTACCAGTACAGGGCCTCTTCAGTCATAGCGCCGTTCGTGATGAGATAGTCTCCGACGCTGTACTTCTTGCCGGTGGCATCCGTCAGTTCGGTGACACCCGACGACAGGAAGGTCCATCCGGCACCGGGAAGGCAGTTCTGCGGAGAATGAATGGACTGCCCCGTTCGCTGCGTGGGGAAGTACCCTATATAAAGCCCGACCTGGGTGGGGTCGGCCAAGCCAGCCGAACCAGGTAACCGCGAATAGACCCGGTTGAGGAAGTCCCCCTTGCCGAGAATTGCCAGAGTTTCGGCGTCAATTGGGATGTCGGTTGCGGTGCGCGTTCCCATCTCGGACGGAAACTCGTTCAGCGGCCGGCTGGGCAGCACTTTGTCGACGTCCCCCCGCACATGCAACACCAGCGCGGTGAACGTCATTAGCAGGGCGACACACCAAAGTCGCAAAGACCTCATGCCGCATCCCTCCGGGTCCCCGTCGCTATCCCCATCGCCAAGTGGACAATGTAGAGGCATCCAAGCGAGACGAGAAACATCAGCCAGCCGGAGAACTCATGAAAGAATCCCAACGCCTTCTCCGGGTCCCAATACTGTACGCATAGACCTGTGCCGAAGATTCGTGCCACATTGGCCGTGACCGCAATCGGGACGCTGGAGAGCGCAAGCACCACTCGCCGCCAGGTCGCCCGTTCCAGGAAGTAGCCGTAGATGACCGCGACGGTGAACAGGCTCATCAACGATCGAATGCCGCTACATGCCTCGGCGACCTCCAGCGGCATCGCAGGCAGCTGGATGATGTTGCCATCGCGCAGCACCGGGACTCGCGCCAGCGGGAGCAGGTCGCTGGCGAAGCGCGAAGCCAGCAACTGCAAGGGGAAAGTGATCTGATTGAAAAGGATGGTCGGAATCGGGATCGCGAGCAGCAGGACAAAGAAGACAAACTTCAAGCGGCCAAGCATCGCATTGCCTAACAGAGTCCACACCAGGCCCGCGACCAGCAGGATAAACGAAGTGCGCTGCAGGAACAGGTCAGCGCCGAACACGCCTACCAGCAGTTCAAATAGACCCAGGACAACCAGCGATGTGCCCGCCCAACTCGGCGCAATCGGGGTCTGGCGTAATTGCTGACGGTTGTCCCAAAGTAGAAATGCGGCGAAGAAGGGAATCAGGAAGCCATGTGAAAAGTCGGGCAGCTCGTACCAGTCCGTCACCAGTTTGACGGCAATTCTGTGATAAAGAAGTACCAAAAGTACGCCGAGCAAAACCACCGGCCCCCAGGCAATCGACCACGGCGCGCTCTGTTGCCCACCATTGCCGCAATCCGGACCGCCGCCCATGGAGGGTTGTTCCCGTGAGCCATGCGCGGGTATTGCGTCGGGAGGGATTACAGGGACCACGCTAGTCTGGTGCATGAGAGTGAGCTTCAACCTGCAGTTTCAATGCCTATCGGATTATCGCATGGGTCGCGCTCGCCTGAACCCGTATCGGCCGGACTTAAGTGGATCAACCGTGCACACTTAAGTGGAATAACAACAATGCGGTACATGGAATAAGCTTGCCCAAAGACAGGAAAAGTGATTCTCTTTTCTTGATGTGGTTGTAGCAGGTACCAACCGTGTTCGCGGCCCGAAATTGTCGTCGTTTACAGGTGTAAAATCACAGGCATGCGTCTCAAACGTCCAGGGTCGGATTATATCCATCGCTGTTGGCTCAAGAAAACCCGCATTGGCCGTCTTGGAATCCAACGTGCCGTCACCCTCAAAACGGGCAATTTTCCGGCAAACTCTTGATCCAACGGAATCTCAATCCGGTGCCTCACGCAGAAGAAGTGGCCGCAACCGGCCGAGAAAAGAATCGGTAGGAATATGAGACTTCTTCGCTGTACCCTCTTTTCGATCTGCCTCCTCCCGGCTATTGCAACTGGCTGCGCCCAGCAACCGGGGGGCAAGCCCGTACTGAGCGCCCAACCGGCCGATTCAACCCCGCCGCCGCCTCTAGTGACCGCCGTTCCCCCAGCCGCGGGGCCGGTGGATGTGTCTCCCAATTACGTCATCGGTGCGGACGACTCTATCCAGGTGACGGTGTGGAAGGAGGGGCAACTCTCCGGTAACCTGACCGTCCGGCCAGATGGAAAGATCTCGCTCCCGTTGATCAACGACGTCATCGCGGCCGGATTTACCCCAATGCAACTCGCCGCAGATCTCACGGCTCGGCTGACGAAGTTCGTCACTGATCCGGTGGTCAGTGTCAGCGTGCTCGCGGTCAACAGCAAGCGCATCTTCATGGCGGGAGAGATCGGACGCCCGGGACCGCTTTCCCTTACTCCAGGCATGACGATTCTGCAGGCGATCTCGACCGCCGGCGGGCCCAGCGTGTATGCCAACAAGAAGCACATGTACATTCTGCGTGGGGATTCCAGCAAACAACAGAAGATTCCCTTTGATTACACAAAGGCGATGAAGAAGGGGGACATGCAGGGCGTTACACTGCTTCCCGGCGACACTGTCGTGGTCCCATGACGAAAATATCCCAATTCGCTCCCCCGTCCGCGCTGATAAGAATCACCCTCGTTCTGGTGTTGCTCCTGACGCCGGTCGGTCGCGCCGCCTTAGGCCAGGCCCTGCCAGCCGCGGAAGCTTCGCCCGTCTCGACGGGCTTTGCGCTGCCTACCAGCCTGGGCTCGCTACAATACGCCGTGAGCGCGTCACAGAGCCTCACCTGGGGCTACTACGGCAACCAGGGCGCTGCGTCTTCGACCAATCTGACTGGCGATGTTGCCTATCTTTCGAACAGCAAGCAGCACCCTTTCAGCATGGTCTTTTCCGGCGGCCATTCGTTCAGTGAATCGGGCCAGGCTGCCTACAGCTTTCTGAATCTTGGCTTTTCTCAGGTTGCGAACGTTGGGAGATGGAACTTCATTCTGTCCGACAATGTCAGTTATCTGCCGGGAACTCCCGCCACCGGGCTCTCCGGAGTTCCGGGCGTTGGTGATCTTGGCGTCAACCCGGTGCAGATTGGCGGCGATACCGGTCAGGGCGTGCTCACCAACTTCTCCAACCGTGTCAACAACGTCGTTGCAGGCAGCGTCCAGCGCCAGATCACTGGCAAGACTTCTCTCAACGCCTCTGGTTCCTACGCCACGATGCGGTTTCTCGATAGCATGAACGGCCCCGCGAATTCCAGTGGTGCAGGTCTTGACAGCGATGCGGCGAGTGGCGGAGGAGGCATCAGTCATCAGATTGATGCACGCAATACGTACGGTGGCAACTATGCGTATTCAAACTTCACCTATTCGGGCAACAACTTCGGAATTACCACCCCCAACTTTGTCAGCCAGACAGCCAGTGCGATGTTCTCGCATCAGTTCACGCGCAAGCTCTCGTTCAGCGCCTCAGCTGGCCCGCAGTGGACGACCATTGGTTCCTCGAGTAGCGGGACCTCAATAAGCGCGTTCGCCGACGTTTCAGTCTCCTACGCCGCGAAATCTTATGGGACTTCACTAGTCTTCACTCGGAGCACCAATAGTGGCTACGGCGCTCTAGCGGGCGCAATCTCCGACAGCGTCGTCTTCGGTGCGAGTCGCAGGTTTGGCGTTGTATGGAATTGCTCCTTCAACTCAGCCTATGCGCACACATCAACTTTGGCTGTCGCAAGCGTTACTCCCTATTCCGTCAACACAGCAATCGAGGGGATCCAGGTCTCGCGTGCCATCGTACGCAATCTCTCTGGTTATGCCAGCTATACCTTCGAGGATCAATCGAACGCAGGCACGAATGCGATCAATGTGTTTTCAGGTATCTCGCAAGTAGTTGGCTTCGGGCTTACCTATTCACCCAGTGCATTGCACCTTGGACGCCAATAAGGAGGATCTATGCTTGGTCATCGCGCCCTGAACGTAGAGGACTATCTCGCCATACTCAAGCGCCGCTGGTGGATCATTGTCATCCCGACGGTTATTCTCCCGATCATTACGGTTGGCGCCACCTACTTCGTCACCCCGGAGTACCAGTCTTCGACGCTCGTCCTGATCGACCAGCAGAAGGTGCCGACCGCTTTTGTGGGATCAGTGGTCACCGAGGCACTCGACAGCCGCCTCGCATATATGAACGAGCAGATCCAAAGCCGGTCCAAAATCGAGCCCATTGTTAACCAATACAACCTCTATGGGGACCAGCACTTGTCCATGGATACCCGCGTCGACCTCACGCGCAAGGCCATCTTTATCGAGCCTGTCCAGTCGGAGATTGCACGCACCAACGGGCTTCCGGGCTTCAGGATCCTGTTCACTGCCAAAGACCCGCACACTGCGCAACAGGTATGCGCCCAAATTACCGGACTCTTCACAGGCGCGAACCTCAAGCAGCGGCAGGGCGCGGCCGAGGACACAACCGCGTATCTCAGGGAAGAGCTTGATGGCGCCAAGCGGAACCTCGATGATCTGGACAGCAAAGTCGCAGCCTTCTCGCGTCAGTACTCCGGCATGCTCCCTGGCGAAGAGAACAACAACATGAGCGTAATCGGTACCCTCAATTCCCAACTCGAGGCGACCACCGGGCAACTGCAATCCCTGGAGCAGAATCGGGCGGTCGGACAGACCCAGCTCGCTCTACTAGAGCAATCGGCTACGGCGCCCATTACTCCTGTCGCCCAGAATCCTCAAACCCAGCAGACGGAACTCGATGGTCTGCTGCAGCAAGAGACCGAGCTCCTGGCTCATTACCAACCGGATTATCCCGATGTCAAAGCTATTGAGCGGAAGATCGCAGACAAGCGCCGAGAGCTTGACAAAGCGGCCTCCAATCCGACGCCCGTAACTCCCGCAGCAGTCGCTCCCAAGCGCCCTGATTCCCCAAACGTCGTCTTCGTCCGCGCTCAACTGCATGGTCTGGACGTGCAGATCCAGGCGAAGCACAAGCAGCAGGACGCTCTCCAGGCGCAGATCCGCAGCTACCAGGGCCGCATCCAGGCCAGCCCGGAGATTGCGGCGCAGTTCAAGGGATTGACCCGCGACTACGATACCGCGCAGAGCTTTTACACCCAGCTCCTGCAAAAGAAGAACCAGTCTCAGATGACTACTGACCTTGAGAATCGCCAGGAGGGCGAGACATTCACCGTTCTGGACGCAGCGACCCTCCCCACAGAGGCCATTTTCCCCAAGCAAAGCGTCTTTGCCATGGGCGGCGTGGGTGGCGGTATTGCCCTTGGACTGCTCATCGTTGGCCTGTTGGAGTACAGGGACACCGCGATGCTCACCGAACGCGATGTATGGGAGTTTACTAAACTGCCCACCCTGGCGGTTATCGCATGGTCCGGCGGCGTGGCGGAAACCAAGCAGCCTGGCCGCCTGAAACGGCTCTTCAGTCGCAAACCGCCTAAGGATATGCTCGCCGATGCCCCGGGGTAGCCATGTATAAGAGCTTTTTCCATCTGCAGTCCAACCCGTTCGCCGGCAGTCCGGACCCGCGGTTCCTCTACATGATGCCGCATACGCGCGAGGCTCTAGCCACGCTCGAGTACGGCATCTCCGCGCACAAGGGCTTTATTGTCCTTACCGGCGAGGTTGGCACTGGAAAGACTACACTGCTGCGTCGTGCGCTCGCATCGCTTGACCAGAGCCGCGTCTTCAGCTCGTTCGTCTTCAACCCCCGTCTCAATGTGCTCGACTTCCTTGAGTTCATCCTTTCGGACTTCGGGATTGTGCCGCAGAATCGCACGAAGTCCGGAATGCTGATTCAGCTCAATCGCTGGCTCGTCGAGCGATTCCGCCGCGAAGAAACTTGCGTCATCATCGTCGACGAGGCGCAGAACCTCGATTGGGAGTTGCTCGAAGAGATTCGTCTCCTCACCAATCTCGAAACCACCACCGAGAAGCTCGTACAGATTGTCCTCTCCGGTCAACCTGAGCTCGAAGAGAGGCTGCGCTCTCCCGATGTTCGCCAATTGCGGCAGAGAATCGCCCTGTGGGCCCGCACTCACGCAATCACGGCCGAACAAACCGCCAACTACATCGCCCAGCGTCTGCTGATCGCCGGCACCTCCGAAAGAATCTTCTCCGACGAGGCCGTAGCAGCCGTTCACCGTTCCAGCCGAGGCATTCCACGCATCATCAACCTTATCTGTGAGCATGCTCTCATCCTGGCGTACGTTGAACAACTCCACCAGGTGCCTGAGGCCTTGATCCATGCGGTTGCCGGTGACCTCGACCTCGACCCGCAGCCCTTTATGGTCTCGACCACTCACAGCGGATTTTCAACAAACTCCACGCTTCCATCGCAGAAGCACCCAGGAAGGGAAGAGAGATGAGCAAGATATACGAAGCATTACGCCAGGCAGAACAGGACCGCACCAACAACGGTGCGACTCAAACGGATAACGGGATAAAACAATCCGCGATCGCGCACGCCCTCGGCGATCGCGAGCAGGATCTCGCGTTGTCCAGCACCATCAGGTCCACAGCGACGGTCACGCCCATTGCTAACGCACTTGGCGAGAAGGCGCTAGCGGCACCCATCGCCGATTTGCCGTTCGACAAGATCGGGGAAGGCGCCGACTCCTCAAGAATCGACCTCGCAGCCATCCGTCATGTCACCTGGAGCCCTTCGCTCTCTCAGCTTCCCTCGCTCGAAGACCGAGGTGCAGCGGTTGAGCAGTTCCGAAGCCTGCGTTCGCGTATGCAGGAGTTTCGCGACCTGAATGCTCTCAAGTCAATTCTCGTCTCCAGCGGACTTCCGCAAGAGGGTAAGAGCTTCATTGCCGCCAACCTGGCCATCTCCTTTGCCCGCCATAAGGCTGGCCGGGTTCTGCTCATCGATGGAGACATGCGCCGCGCCACCTTGCACAAGTTGCTCGGTGTCCCGCAGGGCCCAGGCCTCACCGAGTATCTCGCCGGCGAGGCTTCCATCACCCAGGTCATGCAGCGCCCAAGCCCCGACGAGCCTGGCCATCCACTGCCGGCCGGTCTTGCCTCGCTTACCTTTATCCCCGCCGGTACGGAACATGATAAGGCCGCGGACCTCTCTGGCAATCGCCGCTTCGATCGCCTTATTGCCGCCGTCGTTCCATACTTTGATTGGATCGTTGTCGACTCTTCCCCCGTGAACCTGGTCTCCGATGGTGTCAATCTCGCCCGCTCCTGCGACGCCGTTCTGCTCGTCGCCCGCGGAGGAGTCACGAAGTACGAGGTTGCCCAGCGTGCCGTCGCTGAGCTCAAGGCTTCAAAAGTCCTTGGATTTGTGCTCAACGCCGTCAAGAACCCACCCGTCGCCGGAGGCTACTATGGTTACGATGGTTACGACAAGATAGAAGAATAACCAGGGGCGACACACGCGATGATCCGGTTCTTGAACGTTTACTACCCCACGCGGACCGTTGTTCTCCTACTCATCGAGGCGTGCATCGTCAGCGGATGTTTTCTCGCCGCGACCTGGTTGATGCTTGGTGATCAGGCCTTGTTGGAACTGCAACTGCACGATGGTTTCCTCAAGATCGGCGTCATCACCGTAGTCAGCATGATGCTGTCGTACTACTTCGACCTGTACGAACCTTCCATCGTCTCCGGCCGCCTGGAGATTTACTTTCGCGTTCTGCTCGTGCTGGGCTTCGACTGTTTCATCCTCTCGGCCTTTCTTCTCATCGAACCGGAAGTCGCCATCGGCCCTTACGTCTACGTGCTGGGCTTCGCCCTGCTCGCGCCTGCCCTCATCCTCCTGCGCAGATCCTATGAGTGGGTGGTCGCTCGCAAGATCTTCCGTGAGCGCATTTTCGTCCTAGGGTCGGGCGACTACGCACGCTCCATCGTCGAGGCCATCGGTTCGCGGCCCGATCTTGGAATGGAGGTAGTCGACTGGGAGGACCTTCAGATGGAGCCCTCCGAACGCAAGAAAGTCTGGATCGAAGCCCTCAACAAGATCGGCGAGGACAAACTGCCCGTCCACCGCATCATCGTCGCTATGGAAAGCCGACGCGGCGAACTGCCGGTGCAGGAGTTGCTCTCGCTGCGCTTCCAGGGCATCACTGTCGAAGAAGACGGAACTTTGCGCGAGCGCCTTTATGGCAAGATCCAACTCGACGGACTGCGGCCCTCGAACTTCCTTTACAGCGAGGGCTTTCGCATCCGGGCGTCGCAGCAATTCACCCGCCAGATCGTCTCCATCTGCGCCGCAGCCTTCGGACTGCTGATCTTCCTGCCCTTCTTTCCGTTGGTCGTTCTGGCCGTGAAACTGTTCTCCAAAGGGCCACTCTTCTTCCGCCAGACGCGTGTCGGAATGGGCGGACGCAACTTCGACGTAATCAAGTTCAGGACCATGTTCACGGACGCCGAATCCGGTGGCGCCAAGTGGGCCACCAAGAACGATCCGCGTGTCACAAAAGTGGGCATGTTCCTGCGAAAAACTCGGGTCGATGAGATACCGCAACTCTGGAACGTCCTACGCGGCGATATGGGCTTCGTTGGCCCCCGTCCCGAGCGGCCCGAGTTCGTCAAGTGGCTCAGCGAAGAACTCCCCTTCTACTATCTGCGCACCCTCATCCGCCCTGGCCTTACGGGATGGGCGCAGGTCCGTTATGGGTACGGTTCCACCCTCGCCGAAACCAAGGAAAAACTGGAATACGACCTGTACTACATCAAGCACATGTCGCTGGGCCTGGACCTGCTCATTATGTTCGAGACAATCAAGACCATCCTGCGCCGCCGCGGGGCACAATAGCGCGACCCTGCCTTAGCGCCTGAGCGCTGATACCGTTCTTTGCCGGTAAAGTGGTACACATGGCGCTCGTTCGGGCACACTGAGAGCAGGATTGCTCTCATCTCAAGCTCCGTTTATTGAATCAGGTTGGTAGGCTCGTTTGCCGTCGATATGCCTGTTCTAGCCTGCGCCTTCGCGCGCACGCTTCCGCCGTTCAACTCCGCCGTTGTCGCCGCACCCACGTCATTCAGCTTGTACAGCAACGAACGGTAGCTGATCTTCAGCCACTTCGCGGTCTTCTGGCGGTTCCAATTGTGAGCTTTCAGAACCTTCAGAATGATCTGCCGCTCCAACTCATGGGTGGCCTTCTTGGTCACCATCTTCAACGATATCGGCTGGCTTACATCCACCTCCGCCATAGCCCTGGAGGCAGGCCGCTCTTCCTCCACCAACTCCGCGACCAGCGCGTCTTCGCTGCCCATCAGGACATAACTCCGGATCAAGTTGTCCAACTGCCGGATATTGCCGGGCCAATCGTACCGCTGCATCAAACGCACTACATTGCGCGACAAAGGCGCTGCATTTAAATGAAATGCGCGGGCATGTTGGCCGATGAAATAGTCCACCAGTTGCGGCAGATCCTCCGTGCGTCGCCGCAGAGGAGGCAGTTGGATGGTCACCGCGTTGATACGGTACAGAAAATCCAGACGGAACGTGCCGTCTGCCACCTGCTCGCGAAGGTCGCGGTTCGCCACCGATACAATCCGGGTCTGGATCGTGCGAGTTTCGTGTCCGCCCACCCGCATGTACGAGCCGTCCTGCAAAACCTGCAACAACTTCGACTGAACGCCAATATCCAGGCTGCCGACCTCATCCAGGAATAGGGTCCCGCCATGGGCCTGCTCCAGCCGGCCCCGCTTGGTCGAATGGGCCCCGGTGAAGGCACCCTTTTCGTATCCAAACAGCTCCGTCTCAATCAGCCCTTGAGGGATGGCAGGGCAGCTCACCTTCACCAGTTCCCCCGCAACTCGCTCCGAGGTTCCATGGATCAGGCGCGCGATCAATTCCTTGCCGGTCCCGCTCTCACCCTGGACCAGAACCGCAACGTTTGTTTTCGCAACCATTTCCAACTTGCGCCGGATCACCTGCATCTCGGTTGTGCGGCCAAAAATGACTTCCACAGGGGGGAGATCGAGCTGTGTTTCGTGCTCTGAGAAACGTACAGTAGTCATATTCTCCTGTCGCCGATTGCTCGCGTCGTCTCCCGAAACCGGGCAATCGATCCGCCGGGCAACGAATCTACTACACCTGGGGTACCTTAGGATTAAGCACGTTGGGTACCAAATCAAACCCTCCCGGGGCGGTAGTCAGGCCTCCAAACTGCCCCCGGATAAAACTTATTCACTATTTCATGTATATTTTTTCCCAACCTAATGTAAACTTTCTGCACAATGGTAGGAAGTTTATTACCACTTTAAGGAAAAAGCTCTGAGGTTTTGGTTCTTCGGCGTAGATGACTGTCAATCCGGCGCTCGAGCAGTAAAAACCGCGGACTAACCCTATCAGCACGATACAACGCTGCGGGTCCCGCCCCGGGTCTAACGTCTGCCACACACATATATCAGATACCGGCATGACCGGTATCGGCGCAATGGAGTCAAATTATGGCGGCTCACCCTTCCTCCCCCCCAGCAAAACCGGCCCCGGTCTCCCGGCCCTGCCTCTTCGTGTTCGAGTCGAACCTCAGGGTCCTCAATTACCTGAAGCGCACCTTCTCGACACTCTATGATCTTCGGCTCTTTTCCGAAGACCAGCCCTTCCTGCACGATCTGGAGGCCATGCTCAGGCCGAGTCTTGTCCTTCTGGCTTGGGACGGCATCGCCCAGTCCATGTCCCTGTTTTCCCGCGTCCGGGCCATCCGGCCTGAGGTTCCCGTCCTCATCCTCGCCACCACCGCCGAAATGGCGGATTATGAAGTGTTTGCCCGCCTCGGAGCAAGCGGTGTCGTGCTCAAGCCCTTTGTCGACGACTCCCTCGAAGTCGCCATGGCCAAGCACCTGCTTGTCCAAAACGATGAAGTAGGCGAGCCTAAGGAGATCCGCCTCGAGGGGGGCCACTCCTTTATCCGTTCAAGCAAGCGCATGCGCGAGGTCGAAGCCCAGGCACAGCTTGTCGCCCGCTCCGACATCCCCGTCCTCATCCTTGGCGAAAGCGGCACCGGAAAAGAAATCGTCGCGATGTATACCCATCAGATGTCGCGCCGCGCTGGTCGCATGTTCCTCAAGGTCAACTGCGCGGCCATGCCAGCCGACCTGCTCGAAAGCGAGCTGTTCGGATACGAGCAGGGCGCCTTCACGGGAGCCACCAAGAGCAAGCCTGGCAAGTTCGAGACCTGCGATGGAGGCACCATTTTCCTCGATGAAATCGGCGAGATGCCGCCCGCGCTCCAGGCCAAGCTGCTCCACGTTCTTCAGGATGGCACTTTCTCCCGCCTGGGAAGCCGCGGCCCCACGAAAACCGACGTCCGCGTCATCGCTGCCACCAACATCAACATGAAAGAGGCGATGGCCCGCAAGACGTTCCGCGAGGACCTCTACTACCGCCTCAACGGCCTCTCGCTGGTACTCCCCCCGCTGCGTGAACGGCTCGATGAGATCCCTGCAATGGCCGCTTATTTCATGCGCAAAGGGGCAAAGAAATACGATCTGCAACCCCTCCCTATCTCTCCCGCCTTGCTCGAGGCGCTTGGCCAGTACAGTTGGCCCGGAAATCTCCGCGAGCTCGAAAACGTCATCAACCGATTCCTGATTCTTCAGGACGAGAAGACCGTGATAGCCGAGCTGGAAGAGGCAAGGAGCACGCCCTCCCTGCCCGAGAAGGCGCAGGATCACGTGGAAGCTGGTGGGCTCAAAAAGCTGGTACGGGGCCTGAAGGGTGAAACTGAATCCTCCGTCATTGCCGGCGTACTAGAGGAGACAGGATGGAATCGAAAGGCCGCCGCAAACGATCTGCAGATCAGTTACAAGGCCCTGTTGTACAAGATCAAACAGTACGACCTGAGCCCCCGGTCGGCATGAAACCCGACGCCACCGTAGATGCCTCGGAACTCGACATGCTGGTCATCCAGTTCGGAGACCGCACGGTCAAGGGATACGCCGAGAGAAGTCAATGGCCGCCCGCGGAGGACCTCAACTTCCATGTGGCGCCACCGGTCTTCAAGCGTCTCGGCTCCGACACCAAGGAGCAGATCCCGCTCGACGGTGTCAAAGCCATCTTTTTCGTCAAGTCCTTCGAAGGGAAGTGGCACGACGATCTGCGCTTCCACGACCATCTGCCCGCCCCGGAATGCCTCTGGGTACGCGCGACCTTCCACGATGGCGAGATTATTGAGGGCTTGATCGGCAACAACCACAACTACGTGGTCCATCCCGGCTTTTACATGTCCCCTATCGATCCCGAAGGCAACAACTGGCTCATCTACGTCCTCAAGAACAAGCTCAAGGACTTCCAGATTCTGGGCTTGCGCGCTGCTCCAAAGAACATGCGTGGTCTCAATGCAGTCAGAGCGGCCCAGGCCGAACAAGTCACTCGCTGATCTCCCGCTCGCCAGATGCTGCGGGCTAAAGAAAGAGAAGCGCAGCGGCCTTCCGGTTTATGCCTCAACCAACTCACGCCCGTACCGCTTCTCCACGTACTCGTCCAGAATCACCTGAAATTCCTCGACGATCCGGTCGCCCTTAAGCGTCGTGAACAGCTTGCCGTCCACATAGACCGGAGCCTTTGGCTCTTCAAACGTCCCGGGCAGCGAGATGCCGATGTTCGCGTGCTTCGACTCGCCCGGCCCATTCACCACGCAACCCATCACCGCGAGCTTCAACTCCTCGACGCCGGCGTACTGCTTCTTCCACTCCGGCATCTGCTCGACCAGATAACTCTGAATGCGCTCCGCCAACTCCTGAAAGTAGGTTGAAGTCGTTCGCCCGCATCCCGGACAACTCGTCACCTGCGGCATGAAGCTGCGGATCCCCAGCGACTGCAGAATCTGCTGTCCGCACCGCACCTCTTCGCTGCGATCACCTCCGGGCGTTGGCGTCAGGCTCACGCGAATCGTGTCCCCAATTCCCGCCAGCAGCAACGGCGCAAGTCCGGCGGTCGAAGCCACCACGCCCTTCATGCCCATGCCCGCCTCGGTCAGCCCAAGATGCAACGCATAGTCGCATCGTGACGCCAACTCCGTATACACGTCGATCAGATCGCGCACACCTGAGACCTTCGCGCTCAGAATGATCTGGTCGCGCCGCAGGCCGTAGCGTTCCGCTGCCGCTGCGTTGTCCAGAGCAGATACCACCATCGCCTCCATCATCACATCGCGCGCGGTCAGGGGATCGGCCGACTTCGAATTCTCGTCCATCATCTTCGTCAGCAGCGCCTGGTCCAGCGAGCCCCAGTTCACGCCAATCCGCACCGGCTTCTGATACTCGACTGCAACCTCAACCATCGTCCGGAAGTTGTCGTCATCCTTGCGCCCGATCGAGCAATTGCCCGGATTGATGCGGTACTTCGCCAGCGCCCGCGCGCACTCCGGATAATTTCGCAGCAGTTGATGACCGTTGTAGTGGAAGTCCCCGATGATCGGCGTCTCCCATCCCTTCGCGCGAATCCCATCGACGATATACGGAACGGCCTTCGCGGCCGCTTCGTTGTTCACCGTCACCCGCACCAGCTCCGAACCCGAGCGGGCCAGTGCAGCAATCTGCTGCATCGTAGACTCAACGTCCGCTGTGTCCGTGTTGGTCATGGACTGCACCACGACGGGCGCATCCGACCCCACCACCACCGAACCAATTTTCACCGAAACTGCGCGCCGACGCTGTATCTGAGGCATAAGTTCTCCGCCTCTAGTTTACCAGTTACACTAGCTGGAGGGCCCGGTAGCTCAGTTGCATAGAGCAGCGCACTCCTAACGCGAAGGTCGCAGGTTGGACTCCTGCCCGGGCCACCACTAAATCAATAACTTAGAAAGACAAATGGAATAGGAGATTGAGTTCGGGGGGCTGTTCGGGGGCTGGTTTGTACGCGGATACCTGCACTTCCTGGCATCTCGTTGCATGCAGCAATAGGGCCAGCCGTATGGGCTGGCCCTTCTTGCGCTTGCCGATCGGACTGCTCCTAGCCGCCTTTGGGTTTCGGGAGGGCCAGCAGTTTGGCTCTCTGCCCGGGCTTCTTTGTCCCGGCGGCCTTCTTCGGCAGATTGATCGGCGTCGGGTCATCGATATCTTTGAGGCGCATGAGCTCAGCGTGCATGACCATTGGGTGTCCCCCAAACTGCTTCGTTTTGACCCGATCCTGTCTCTTCAGCTCTTTGAATGAGCGCGGCTTGATAGAAAGAAGTAGGGCTGCGTTCGTCATGTTGTATTTCAGCAGCGGGAACATCGGTGCAGTTTCGGCTTTTGCCTGGATGGCCTTAGCATTGGCCAGGTGCGTCACCGCACGCAGGGCAGCCGCAGCCTCCCCGGCGAGAGCTTGCTGGACACCGATCTGGTAGATCGCGTGGAAGTGAGCGCGGATCAAGGCAGCCTCGCCAGCCTTCTCGAAGCAGGCACGGGCCAAGGCAGGCTCGTGATCCTTCTCGAAGCAGCCCCCTTCTCGCAGTTCTTCGGCGAATCGGGGGTTGTCGATTTCTAGCTGGAGCTTGTTGGTGTACATGCTGGAGAACATGTCGTCGTCCAGATACAAGCGCGGGGTCATCGCAGTGAGAGCCGTGATGGACGTTTGCGGAGTCAGCATGGTTCGCCTCCATATTTGCACCTTATGCCTTGCGGCCTTCCCCGGTCTGAGCAATATGGACCGAACCTACGGCGGACGGTGCGATATGTGCACCACAGGCACTCCGCCGCCGCACTTAGAGCCTCTACAGTGCGTTCGTGAACGCCGGGGCAGGGAATGACACCCCCCCGGGCATACGATTGTCGAAGGTATCGTCAGGGCGCTGGCGAACCACGGCAACCTGATTAGCCGACCAATGCCCTAGCGGACGCCCACCCACCGATGTATTGCCTGATCTCTTCCACCCGCTGCGAGAGCTTGTCTGGACTAGGGCGTGTTCACACTATNNGCTGTTCTGGTGGCTGTTGCTCCAATCAGCGGCTGTGGACCAGTGGCAGCAAGGGGCAGCATTCTCCAAAGCAAAGGGACACCAAGGCGACACCAGCTTTCTGAGGGTAAGGACATGGCAAACGGCGAAGATCCCCGCTGCAAGATATGTGGGTGGCCACTTGATCCGGCAATTGAGCCGTCAACAGGAGAATCTGAGATCGGGAAGTGTACCAACCCTGATTGTCCTAGCAGTGTCGTGGAATCGTCTCTAGGGTGACGAGGTTTTTCTTCCGCATACTGCTTCCATGAAAATTCTACCCATCTGCGCGGGTGACGCCCGACTGGGGATGAGGCTGTCAGCNNCATGCGCGATGAGACTGCGCATGAATGGGGCACCCAACATCCTGGGCGGCCTCAACGGTGCGCGAATAAAATGCGGCGTTCATAATGGACTCAAATGTCTCTTCAAAAGATCGCTCTAGAACTTCGGCACGCGATTTGGCTGACCCATAGGCGCAGATGTGTTTATTGCTCAGAACCTGTGTCCTTTGCGGAAGTAGATGTAGATCACGTCATCCCCGAGAGTTTGGCTAACGACCCCGCCTTGCCGGGCTTGCTAATAGGGTTGGGCCTTCCCCCAACATTCAGCCTGTCATCTGTTCAGAACCTTGTCCCGGCACATCGAAGGTGCAACATCTCTAAGTCATCCGATATCTTCAACGAGTCGTCTGCAAGGTTCTTCCTTCATCTAGCTGAGAAGGCGAGTGTAAATGTGCAAAGCATTCTGGCGTCGCACAAGGGTCGCAATAAGGCAGAGGAGCTTATTTCGACCGTAGAGGGTGCGATCCGCTCCGGGTTGATTCTGCCCATGGACATCCAGCAAGCCCAACCTCCGGATCGTTTGAAGTTGAGTAAGCCGTTGCTGTTCGCAGATCGTCCCGACGAACCCGTTATATCGATTTCTCCAGATGAGATTGAAACCTATCTAGATCGTCCGGTACTTATGGGCGGAAACCCGATTTTCTCAGCTAATTTCGGAGACAACAGTGGAATACGAATGACGGTGCGCACTTGTAGAGAGTACCGAGCGGCATTGGCTGCGGGCTTTTATGCGTTAACAACATACGACATCAAGTCGGAGGCTTTTTTGAAAGTCGCGAACACGCTTCTCGCGGGAGCAGCGATGGTACGTGTGCCCCTCATCAGCTACGTTCGAAACCCTCACTTTGGAATTACGGATTTAGATCTGTTGCCGCTGTCGGTGCTGCCATGCGTCTCGCTGGATGACACAAGAGCGGTGGCTGACATGGCAGGCGTTTCTCTTGCCGATCTACTGGCACGTGGAGAGATCAAAATCCTGAACGTATCTTCAAACGAAATATCGCTGGAGTGGCATTGGGGATTGATGCTCAGGGAGATTTGCCGGGCGGATTTTGATGGTGATGGTGTAGAGGATATTTTGTGCGAATGCTACCTGTGGGCTCCTGAGGGGACTTTAGGGTTTGGTTGGACCAGTATTCTGTCGCGCACGAGCGCTGAGGGTATGTTTGTGATCTCAAATCTTTGAACCATTCCAACAGCCGATTCAGTCTATGCTGTCTCCATGCCCCGCGTTCTGCTGAACTTCGACCACTACCGCGACGGCTGGAACGTTCACTTCATACAGGACGACTGCAGCACCCGCCTCGGCTCTCGACCGCGCTATTTCAAGTTCGACACGCTGAACAGCTTCCGGGCGTTCGTGACACGCTGTCAGCCCGAAGATGCCACGCTGGAGGGTTTCGATCATTCTGTCCGAGCGTGGGCGAGGGGAAGCGAGTACGTTCACCTGACTGATGAGCAATATGGGAAGCTGGCAGGTATTCTGTGAAAAATAATCCCCGTAAGACAACACAGGGATCTCTTTACGCGCTAACGTCTTGGTGGAGGGCACAGCGATGCGCGTTCTTTCAGTTCGCAGAGAGTGCGAGGGAACGGGAAGCATTTCCCGCACAGGCACCTGTCCCGGTTGCGGTCGTAGAGTAAGAATTGGTAAACGGATTAGTCGGCATTTCAAACTACTGCCCGTAGGCACTCGCTATAAGGAGAGCCAAGCTGTAAGAGGAGGAGCAAGGAGCAGAGGGCGACGACGATCATGATGTTTCTGGTTGACCTGCGTGGCCTGAACCATCACCAGCGACATATCATTTGGGACTGTCTGCATGAATCAAACGATTTCGCCGTTGTGAGTGAAGAAGCGGACTTCATCAAGATTGAACTAAGCGATCCGTCGTGCGCGGCCAAAAGATTACTTTACGGTGACGTGAGAAAGCATCTAGCTGACCTGTTGAACTCGTGGTGTCAGCATCACCCTGACCTGTTTCTGCCCAATTCGAACTATGCGTGGTGGACGCGAACGCTTCTGTCCTTGGGAACGTGATGGGTATACTCGGAGCCATGGACATGAACGAACTGATTGAACAACTGCAAACCGAACGACATCGGATTGATGCAGTCATCAAACTGCTGTCTGGTTCCGATACGACAACATCCGCTAAGGTACCCAAGGCCACCCGCAAGCGAAAGAAGATAAGTGCAGAGGCCAGAGAGCGCATTGGGGATGCCCAGCGCAAGAGATGGGCGAAACAGAAAAGCCCGGAGAAAGACTTTTACGCACAGCGCGTAGTGGCTACGGCCCATCCCCCACACATCCCCAGACCCGGCAGCTTTTTTGACATGGTGCGTGCCCAAGCCGCCAAGCCCACAACACTAGCCAGAATTATTGCTTACTGCGTTGCCAATGGTAAGTTTACAACGGCTAAAAGCACAACCTTTGTTGCCACGGTGCGTGTGCGGCACGCGCTAACCCGTTTGGGTTACTTGCAGCGAGTGGGAAACTGACGCGGGAGAACGCGGATGTCTAACGGAGCAAAAGCCAACGACCCCAAGACGCCGTATTACGTTTACGAGTTTTCATTTAACAACAAGGTGTTCTACGTCTGAGTTTGGCAACTTGGCTT
>PKWK01000371.1 GCA_003133205.1 Granulicella sp.
GCCTTGGTGTTCAAGGCCTCGCGCGGGATTGAGGATATCTACGAGCTGACGTACTTTCGCAAGGATGGAAGCCTTTTTCCGGCAGTGGTCTCGGTGACGGCGCTGCGCGATGCACAGCAGGCCATCATCGGCTATCTGCTGATTGGCACGGACAATACCGCGCGCAAGCGGGCGGAAGAGGCACTGCTGCGGAGTGAGATGCTGGCGACCGCGGGGCGGATGGCGGCAAGCATCGCGCACGAGATCAACAATCCGCTTGAGGGAATGATGAACACGCTGTATCTGGCGCGAACGACTCCGGGAGTTCCGGTGGCGGCGCTCGAATATATGGCGATCGCGGATGGGGAGCTGATGCGCATTGCGCATATTACTCGGCAGTCGCTGGGGTTTTATCGGGAGTTTTCCGAGGCTACGAGTAACTCGGTGTCGGCCTTGATTGATTCCGTGGTCGATCTTCTTCAAGCGAAGATCCGGGCGAATAGGGCCATGGTGGAACAGCAGTGTCAGGAACATTTGAGCGTGATGGGAATAGCCGGGGAGTTGCGCCAGGTGCTGGCGAACCTGCTGGCCAACAGCCTGGACGCGATTGGCCCGGATGGCAAGATCGTGGTGCGCGCCTCGTCTTGCGTCGATCCACGCAATGGCGGGCGTCGGGTGCGGATCGCAGTGGCGGATAGCGGGACCGGTATGGCCGCGGAGACGACGAAGAACATATTCGACCCCTTCTTTACTACCAAGGGTACGGTGGGAAACGGCCTTGGTCTGTGGGTGTGTAAGCAACTGGTGGAGAAGCACGGCGGCTCGATCCGAGTTCGGTCTTGTATGAACGGCGATCGCCGAGGAACGACGTTCTCTGTGCTGCTGCCACAGGACGCTGCGATGTCCATGCTGTCGGTTTAGGTGCGATCCGACGGATGAGGGTGCGGGCAGCGCGCGGCGATCCTTCAGACATAGGTCTGGTGAGGTACATTGGTTTTGCTCTTTTCACGCTGATTTTCAGGGTGGCGTGCGAGGTTGCAAATCTGTCTGCCGTGTTCGCCAGCGGCGGAGCGAAACAGGAAAAAATAAATGAAGTCACTCGCCGTTGTGTTGGGTTTGGGAATGTTGTCCGTCGTGGGCGCCGCTCAGAGGGTGAACTGCAACATGCAGGGTTACAAGGCGGTGGATGGGCTACGAGCGGCGGCGAGCGCCGGTGGTGCGACACTGACCTGGCAGGGCGAGGCGCAGCAGGAGTTGCGGGCGCAGTTTGCGTTGCGCGATGGGCAGCCCGTGGTGGCGGAGTTGGCGGCGCGCAAGGCAGGCGGCGCGTGGGTCGTGTTGGGCAAGGACCTGGCTCCAGGGTTCCAGGTGACGACGGGACGGCGGAGGATGTCGAAGACGGAAAAGGACATCCTGGTGCGGCTGAAGCAGGACACGCCGGAGAACGAGGAGACCTACAAGTGGAATGTGTTCTGGGATGCGCCGCTGGCGGTTCCGGGACTTGATGCCAGCCACCTGGTGGGACCGGGGCGCACGGCGGATGAGATAAAGCGTGCCGCGGTCCGTTACAAATCCGACGCGTGCACGGTGAAGACGGATGGAGACCGGGTGACGGTGACGTTCAACGGATTGACGCTGGGTCTGTTTGCGGGGGACTTGCAGTTTACGGCGTACAAGGGTTCAAACCTGCTGCGGCAGGAGGCGCTGGCGAGCACGCAGGCAAAGGATGTGGCGTTCATCTACAAGGCGGGCTTGAAGGGTTTCAAGATTGGGAACGATACGAAGGTAGTGTGGCGCGATACGTCGCAGGTGTGGCAGGAGCAGGATTTTGGCGGCGATGTGAACCAGCAGCCGGTGAATCTGCGGGCGCGGAACCGGGTGGAGATTCTGGAGGCTGGAGGCGGGTCGCTGGCGGTGTTTCCGGCGCCACACAAGTTCTTCTTCGCGCGTGAAAACGAGGTGAACCTGGGGTATGTGTTCTACCGCAAGGACGACGACAGTTCGTTCTCGCTGGGCGTGATGCAGCCCGAGAAGGGCGAGGGATACAAGCCGTGGGGCGTGTCGGATGAGGTGTGGAGGCACAGGTCAGGCACGGCGCGGTCGCAGGAGCTGAACTATGCGCTGTACAACGCGCCGCCGGGAACGGTGCAGCGGATGGCGGTGTACTACTACCTGAGCGCGACGGGCAGCCACGCGACGGACGAGGCGGTGCTGAAGTATACGCACGACGATACGTACAAGCCGGTGGCGGGATTCAAGACGGTGACCGGGCACTTTCATCTTGAGCTGAATGAGATGGTGCGCGACAACGGGACGTCGGACCTGAGCCCCACGTGGGTTCCGGTGTTTCGCGGGATGGGAATCAACATTGTGTACCTGGGCGACTTCCATGATGACTCGGATGGGGGCGATGCGGGGCCGAAGCGGCTGCCGGAGCAGAAGGCTTACTTCGAGGCTTCAAGGAAGCTCTCGGACAAGAATTTTCTGGTGATGCCGGAGGAAGAGGTGAACTCCTACCTGGATGGGCACTGGTACATGATGAATCCGAAGCCGGTGTACTTTACGCATACGCGGGAGCGCGCGGCGGGCGTGCCGTTCGAGGAGGATGTGCCGGGATATGGCACGGTGTATCACCTGGGGTCGCCGGATGATGTGCTGAAGTTTGTGAATGAGACGAAGAGTATTTTGTGGGTGGCGCATCCGCGGACGAAGAGCTCGGCGCTGTTTCCGGATACATATAAGGATAAGGATTTCTTTTTGAGCGACCGGTTTATCGGCGGGTCGTGGGAGTCGCTGCCGGTGGATTTGTCGCAGAAGCGGCTGTGCGAGGTGCGGTGCTTCGGCGTGAATGACGATATGAGCAACTGGGCGCCAAAGCCGAAGTTCTTTCTTGCTGAGGGCGACACGTACATGAAGCGGCCGGACGATGATACGTATCCGTTTCTGGCGATCAATTATCTGAAGCTGGACAAGGTGCCGGCGTACAACGAGAGTTGGGCGCCGATTGTGGAGGGGATTCACGAAGGGAACTTCTTTGGGACGACGGGAGAGATTCTGTTCCACAACTGGGCGATCGAAGGATCGGGCGCGAAGAGCGTTTATACGGTGAATATTGAGTACACGTTTCCGCTGGATTTCGCGGAGGTGGTGTGGAGCGATGGGACGACCGTGGATCGGAAGATCGTGAGCCTGACGGATACGACGGCGTTCGGGACGAAGACGCTGCGGATTCCGTTCGACGCTACGGGGAAGAAGTGGGTAAGGCTGGCGGTGTGGGATGCGGCTGGAGATGGAGCTTGGCTGCAGCCGGTGGGGGTGAAGTGAGGCGGGAATTGGCGTCGGCATAGGTGTACCCCCTGGGTATCGACTCGTGCATAATCTTCCAAACAAACCACTTACCGGTTATCGAATTCGCAAGATCTTGAAAGCAAAGGAGATGATTTATAAGATATTCAAAACGCTGGAGTTATGGTTTCTTTGGAGCTTTGGGAGACA
>PKWK01000273.1 GCA_003133205.1 Granulicella sp.
TGAACGATTGCGGATCGTCCAGGACCTCGCCGTCGCGGTTGCCCAGAATGTTGGTGGAGAACCATCCGGAGACGCCCAGCATGCGCGCCTTGAAAGCCGGCGCCAGCACCGTCTTCATCATGGTCTGGCCGGTCTTGAAGTCTTTGCCGCAGATGGGGGCCGCGTTTCGCTTCGACAGGTCGAT
The DNA here is from genome assembly GCA_003133205.1 of Granulicella sp. Next base: position 185 of record PKWK01000273.1, read on the forward strand.
CATGGCCGCCGTATCCACGGTCAGGTTCGGCGCTCCGTTGGCGAAGGGCACGCCTTCACTCAACGCCGCGTAAGCATAAATCTGCGAGGGAGCGATGTCGATGTCGTCGTTCTCCAGGCCTTTCTCGAAGGCTTCGATGCTCTCATGCACAGCCGCCGGCCTGATGAAAATTTCGGTCGAAGCGCACCAGATCACCACTACGCGATCCACGGTCTTTTTGAAGGCGCGAATGTCGGCCCGAACCTGCTCGGCCAGATCGCGCTTGTTCTTGCCCTTTTTCACGTTGGTGCCGCTGAGGCGCTTCACGTAGTACTGGTCGAAGACAGCCGGCATCGGCTTGATCGTCTCCAGGTAGGGCTTCAACTGCTCCACAAGATCCTTATCGAGCACCTTGGCGTGCGAAGCAGACTCGTAGAGATTGCCGCCGAAGATGTCCCAACCGGTGAAGACCAGGTCGTCGAGCTTGGCGATGGGAACGAAGTCGCGGATGAGCGGACTGTTGTTATCGGTGCGCTTGCCCAGGCGGATGGTTCCCATCTGCGAGATGGAACCGATGGGCTTGGCGAGTCCCTGGCGAATTGCCTCTACGCCGGCGATGAGCGTGGTGCAAACCGCTCCCATTCCGGCGGTCATGATGCCGAGTTTTCCTGTGGCAGGCTTGATGCTGGCCGCGTCTGGCGTTGCGGCTCCGGGAGTAGACATGCTTGGTGAACCCTTCTGTGTGCGATGTAAGTTGCGCTTCTTCCGATAGACGGAAAGATCAGTATAGTCCCACGGTTCGATATGCGGCTCGTGTCGGAGCGTGAGTTGATGTGGGCCTGGTGTCGGTGGCGTTGACCCTGACAAGCGCGACCGGTACACTCTAAGAGGCAGTCAGCGAATGCTTTCGTTCGCGACTCCGGCAGCATATCGTTCGCCGGTGCCCCCTCGTTCAATGGTAGGACAAGCGACTCTGACTCGCTCGATCGGGGTTCGAATCCCTGGGGGGCAACCAATTCCATTTCACTCAATAAATCACTCGCTAACATGGTGAAGATTGAGTGCGTTACAGGTGTTCCAAAGCCTGTTTTCTCCCAAACCAACCCTTTAGGGAACACTCTGCGCTGAATCCTCTGTTTCCCTTGTAAATCGCTGGTTTGCCAGATATAAGAGGTGTTCCAAAGCAGATGTTGCAGGTATCCGCTCCGCCGCTTCCGCCTCAGGCCCTACACCGCTTGACGCCGATATGCCAATGATTTCGCTGAGGGGTTTTTCAAACCGGACGAAGCGCACGGTGTTCACACGTCGCTTCTCATGGTCAGAACAACGCTGGAGAATAGTAATGCAGGTCTTGACCCGCGCATCCGGGAACCACCGCTCGGTTGCGCTCTCCATGATTGCAACAATCTTGAAATTCTCAAGAATCCACCGTTGCAAGGCAAAACCGTAATCAACGTCCAACCATTGACCGCTAGTGAGGAAGCCAAAGTAGCCGTCTTCTTTGAGGAAACGTGTTGCATGAGGCCAGAAATAGCAGTGCAGATCCGCCCGCCCACTCAGGACTGTTCCGGGAAATGCTTGGCTCACCCGCAAGGCTAGCTTGGGCTTTTCAACTTTTAGAACTTTCTCTTGTCTCACATATGGAGGGTTTCCGACTATGGCATCAAGGGTGGGAAGATTGATTGGGATATGTTCTTTGTTTGCTCCCAATGGCAGTTCGCAAAACGGTATGTCCGGGACAATGTCGAAGAAATCTGACCGCGCAATTCGGGGATAGTTCGCCTCGTCATTGATCTCGCGGGCGGCGAGGTTCAAAGTCGCAAGGTGAGCTGGATAAAGGGAAATGTCTGCGCCGTAAAGTTCGTTTAGAAGGCTTGAGTGTGAACGGAAATCGTTCATCGCATGTTTGCGGTAATAAGCTCGCACTAGGAAGCTCCCGCTACCGCAGGCGGGGTCCAAAACCACGGAATCAGCTTTCCGAATGCAAAACGAATTGATGAGATCGACGGGGTCTGGGCCAGTAAAATGTTGACCCAGCCGATAGCGTTCCTCGGGGCTGATGAGCTTTTGGAAAATCAACCCAACAATGTCTGATGGAACCTCGCGGAAATCGACTGCGTCGATCCCTCGAAGGAACGCCCGCCAAGCGTCCACTGCTCCATGTGGCGCAAGTACGAGGTCGTTAGCCCAATCATGTTTTTCGGGGAATAGCAGGGTTTCGTAGTCACCGCTTACTTCGGCAGCTTTGTGAAAGATTTCGTCGATTCGCCTTATCGCTTGGTTGGCGGTTTTGACGCTCGGCCCCAACTCCAGTTTTGGGAGTTGCGGAAATCGGGCACGGAGAGCCTTGTAGAAGATAAAGCGGTTTGTCCAGATGTAGGCGAGGGTCCGCGCCGTATTGTCAACTGAGTTCCGCCACTCCTCGGGCTGATTGCGAAGGAATTGACGCCCTTGCTCGGTCATCCAGTCCTGGAGCTTGGAATCGAAACTTCTGTCCGATGCCGAACTGCTTTGCAGGTATTGCCGCAACAGAGAAACCGGCCAATCGAGATGGCTTTCCAGAGAGCGCAGGAATATCTCGTCGGGCGGAAGCGACCAGTCGCGCTTTACCCCCCGAACGATGTCGGATAGGTCAGCAATCAGGTCGGGCAGGAAGCTGCGTTCGATGTATTCGAGGGTTTCGGGTCTCGCTACTTCCCGAGGGGACGCCAAGTGCAACCGCAGATGCCATACTTTGATGCGACGGTCTAATAGAGGCTTGTTCTGCTGGAATCTATCCCAAAGGACAAATGTGTTGACATCCCAAGTGAAGAAAAATTGGACGCCAGCATCATCCGCCTTCTGTTGTGCATCCTGGATAAGGTCGCTATCAAACGCAGAAACTCCTCCCGGCAGCTTGACCTCGCCAGTCAAGAGGACTTTGTTTTGGTCGTCATAGAAGCGGAGGTCTTTTCGCTTATTCTTGCCAGCCGTAGACCCCATTCCTTCGATTCGTGCCTCGAAGAAAGGGCACCGCGCCTTCAGCGCTGCAAAGATGGGCTTGACGGCAGTTGCGACCTTGCCACAGAAATCAACTTCATTGATGGTTTCACTTGCCACGGGAGACATTCTCACAGTCTAGCGGGGATTGCGGCTTGTGAGGGTGTTGAAGGTTTAGATCCGGGGAACCTGAATCCAAAGTGGCTCTACACCCCCTCACTTCGCTGCAAGTGATCTTATTTCCCCTATAATTTGGTTCCAATGGTTTGCCAGATGGTCAACCAAATTCTTGTGGCTGCGGATGCTAAGGCAGCGGCTGCAGATCTTCGTAACGAACCTTCCAATCTTTAGGAAATCCTGGCGCGTGAGTGGTGGTGCCGTCCCATCCGGCGGCCATCATGGCGACCGCCGACAGCCAGCCTCCGTTGGCCGGCATATACATCGGAGTCTGATCGGGGCGGCGGACAGTGTAGCCAGATGCGCGAAATGGATTCTGGTCGTACTTGCCTGCCAGCAATGCGACGGCCGTGTCCGGCTCGTCGAGGCGCGCGGCGCACATGGCCATCATTGCGGTTCCCCAGGTGACGCTGTTTTGTGGGGCATCCGTATGCGCGACGCGGTTGAGAGTGTTGCGCATGGCATCTCTGTCAATTCCCTTCCCAGGCAGAACGCCGAACATGAAGGTCGTCATGGTTGAGGGAGAGTTTTCTACGGGAATCTCCATCGCCGGATAGATCCCGTTTCGGATCGTGGGCAGCGCCAGGTGGTCGATGACGTCCTGCCAATGCTTGTCGGGAGGCATGCCGAGACGGATGCGCCATTGCTGGGCGGTTTCGAGCGCCCACTTCCAATACGCTAGCTCCATCGTGGAATTCAGATTGTGGGCGATGTCGGTGTGCTTCTCGTCCGCTGAATTGAGGCCGGGGCCAAGCACATACTCCTTACGCTGCGCATCGTAGTCGACGAAGGTGGCCATGTAGTCTGCAGTCTCGAAGACGATGTCTTTGTAGCGTTCGAGCGTTGCGTGGGTGTCTTGATTCTTGTGCGCTCGATACACCAGCTCAGCGAGATAAATGGGATGCGGCTGCTGCCAGACGAGTACCGGGCCGACGCCGGAAGGACTTTCGATGCCTGTAGGGTCGGTCATCTTCGACCACTTCACACCCTTGGCTCCTTCGAGCTTGGCCATCGCCTGGCCCGGCGGCATGAGCTGCGTTAGATGGCTCAGGCTCTTCTCCAGAATCTCGGGGTGGCCCCATAGCGCCCAATGCGCCGCGTGCCACCAATACATCTCCATGTGGAATTTGCCGTACCAGGAGTTGACTCCGAGGCCGGTCTCCTGCGGTGGGAGCGTGCCGGCATCGTGTACGGCCATGATGTACTGCGAGAGAACGATGCGCCTCTCCAGCTCGGCGGCGCGCGGGTCGGTGTTTCCGGAGAGGTCGATCGCACCGCCGGTGGTCCAGTAGTGCTGCCAGAGCGTGCGCGAAGCAGCCTCTACCGCCGCAACCGTGTCGGGATCGGACGCGATGGGCTTGGGCGAGAACCACGTGGTCAACTCAATGCGATTGCCGCGGCTGCTCAGGAGATATTGATGTTTGCCGGTTTCGGCGAGCGATGCTCCGGGGGACCATTTGGCGCGAACCGTGTAATGAGTCGAGTCGACTGTACGATCGAACTGGGCGGCCGTTTCGCCGCGGCGAGTCATGATGGTGGTGTGGGCATCGGGGTGGGTCCAGTCCTGATAGTCGGGACCGAACGAGTCCGAAGCGTACGGGAAGGCCAGTCGGACCTTGAGCCGTCCGGACGCGATCAGCGCCGACTCGATCCGCACCGCCACCTCATCGCGGTCGGGATGAGCGACAGTCTCGACATGAACGGGCGTGCCGTCGACATCAAACGAACTGGTGAGGATGCCCGCCCATATGTCGAGCCTTTCGTCGATATTCTTCAGGTCGGTGATGGCGACCTTTGAGCCGTCGGCGTGGGTCATCTCCAGGCCGATGCGTCCCAGACCGAAGCGATTCTGGTTCGCGCGCAGGTAGGCGGCATCGGGCGGTGGGCTGCTGGTGCTGGCGGCGGGAAAGACGAACTGGCGGCCGTTCTTCTTGACGACCTGCATCTTGAATTTGTCGAGGGTGTATCCGTTGGGATTGGGAAAGTTGTGCCAGCCCCAGTCGCTCAAGATTCCGATGGGCATGCTCTTTTCGTAGTACTCGGGGAAACTCTGCAGGCCGGTGACATCGAAGTTGAAAGCAAATTCACCGTTGCCCACGGCCATCGCGCCGTTGGGGTCGATGTCGTGGAGGGCGATGTTGTGCCGGGTGACGAGAGCGTGGCGATCGATGGGGGCGGCGTTGGAGATGCCTTGCGCCGGCAGGATAAAAGAAACGGACGGCATACACGCAATTGCAACGGCAAAGACTCGGATCGCTTTCATGGATTCTTTCGTGGTTCGGTGGAATGTGTCTTTGCAGCAAAGTGGTGAGAAGACGCTCGTTAGGAAGTTTAGTCGACCAGGGTACAGAAGTGGAGGAAGTGTTTTTCTCTTAGGATGCAAAAGATTGCAGAGGCGACTTAATGAGGCTCGACGCAAGGGCTATAACTCATTTGATTGCAAGGCGAAGGCAACGTGGTATCTGGAAGATGCGTGGCACGCCAATTGCTTAATGGTTTGGTGTTGAGCCATGGCTGGGCCAAGCGCATGGGTTAAACTCCCCAACAAATTGAAGTAACTGTAGTTTTTGGTGTGACAACTACTTACTGTCTTATACCCTGTCTGACCGGCAGGAGAAGGAGTCTCTCATGAAGCGATGGATAATGGGTCTCATGGTACTTGCAATGGCGGCAATTACTCTCCCGGCTCGGGCTGGAAACATAGCTTTGACCGGACACGACGATGATTTTCACTGTGTGTACGGCACGGCCGGCTGTGCTCAACTAGCAGCGCTGGTTAACTTTGCGAAGAACGGCTCGAGCCTCACGGTATTGACGTTTGACGCAGGAACTGAGCTGACAGGCGATCTGACGGCTTTGGGTATCTCGTTTTTTAACGTCAATCCGGACACGGCGGGCGCAGTAACTGCCAGCTTGTTCGATAACTCGCTGTATAGCGCGTTCATCGTAGCGTCGGATTCCAGTTGCGGCGGTTGCGACAACGATCCCACAGGTGAGGCGGCGATTGCGGCACAGAGTGCGGCCATCGACAGCTTCCTGAACGCGGGAGGGGGTATCGTTGGGTTAGCGGGCGCAAGCAGTCCGGGGTATTACGCTTTTTCGCCTCAGACTGCGACTTCGGTAGGCGGAGCGCCCTCGGAAGGGTACTCTCAGACCTCGGTCGGTGCCACCTTCAGTATCAACGCTGTGAACGGAGACGCCACCCATAACCTGTTCGAGAATCCCGGGACGTTCGGCGAATCGGCCTTCTACCAGGTTGCGGAAGTGAACGCCACCGGTAACGAGTCTATTCCCGGACCGAACGCGGCGACAACGCTCCTGTGCGATCTTTGCACCGTGAGCGGCGGCGTCATCACTGGTGGTGGTGGCGGTGGAGTAACGCCGGAACCATCCAGCTTCATTCTTCTCGGTTCAGGTCTTCTTGGACTCGCGGGAGTCGCCAAGCGGCGGTTTCTCCAGACTGCCTAGAGACCCGGTCGTCTAATCTGGCCCAGCGGACAAGCTGCTTCGGCAGCTTGTCCTTTTTAATATGGCGTAGAATACCGAATCGTCAGGTCGAGCCTGGAGACCCGCAAAATCCGATGCCGTTATCTCTAGAAAGCTTAATGCCATGGAAGCGACTGCGGCACATTGTGTCTGCGTGGGTGGCATCCAGCGCCCAGGTGCCCTTCAAGCGTACGGTCTGCGCATGTAAAGAGTGCGCAAGCTTCTGCAAGACCAAGCCTGGGGCTCTGATTCCTTCCGACATCCCGCGAATTGCGCGTCGGCTCGTCGAAATGAAGCTCATCGAACGCGAAGAACACGTAGAGCAGTTCCTGCGAGCGGCGCGCGACTCGACGGTGTACGACCGAGACCTTGGAAAACAAGTCCGCATCAAGAAGATCGGGCCCGCTCGCAGCCGCAAGGGCCGGTGCGTCTTTTTGGACGAATCGGATCGCTGCCAGATTCATGAAGTTTCGCCTTTTGGATGCGCCTACTTTGACGCGCACATGCCACGAGAAGAGTCTGAACGGAGGACAATATGGGGGCTCGTTCAGATAAGGGCCAGTCAGGAGTATCAATCGTTATGCGAAAAACTTCCGCTCGCCGAAAACCGGCGGAACGAATGACAGTTGTGAATTGATTCATCTCCCAGCCGGTAATTGCCATCATCCCACTCCGACGTCTCAGAAGCGAGACGTGGGGCGCCCGGCAATCGTGAATGGCGCCTACGACGTGAAGAGGCCAGGCAAGGTTTCACCGGCGGGACCTTCGACTACGTGGGTGAAGGCTGCGGCGTTGAGGGGCGGTTCGGGGCCGACATAGACGGTACGCGCTCCGGCCATGCGTGCCCAGTGGACGAAATTTGCCGCCGGGTAGACTGAGCCGGAGGTGCCGACCACCAGCATCAGGGTCGCGCGATTGATCTCCTGCTGGATGCGGTCCATCTCGAGAGGAATCTCGCCGAAGAAGACGATGTGCGGGCGGAGCAGGGCTCCACAGGCGCAGTGGCCTACGTCGGCGAGGGTTGGATAGACGGCGTGGTCTTCGATGGGTGGGCGGCCACAGTTTTCCTCGCAGCGCGACTTCGCGAGCTCGCCGTGCATGTGCACCAGGCGCTGGGAGCCGGCCCGCTCGTGCAGGTCGTCGACATTCTGGGTGCAGAGGAAGAAGCGTTCGCCGAGACGCGCCTCCAAGTCCGCGAGAGCGAAGTGTGCGGGATTCGGTTGGGCTTGTTGCGCGGACAAACGCCGCGCAGAGTAGAACTCCCACACAAGAGCTGCGTTGCGCTGCAACGCTTCGGGAGTGCAGACGTCCTCGATGCGGTGGCCGGCCCAGAGGCCGTCGGAGGCGCGAAAGGTGGGCAGTCCACTCTCCGCGCTGATGCCGGCGCCGGTGAGGACGAAGACGCGATCGTTGGTGGAGATTTGGATGGGCGTCATAGCAGGTCTGAGTATTGTCGCAGAGCGTTGCGTTCAGGCGCGGCTAGCCTTTACGCGGTCGCTGAGGAGTTGGATAGCGCGAAGAGAACTGAGGGCGGCGCCTTCCTGCCAGCCGAGGATGTGGCTGACGTGGTCGCCGATGAAGTAGATGGGACCGTCGGGTTGGATGAGGGTCTCGTAGCCAGACACTCCCGCCTGTCGCCGCGCGGGTTCTTCGGGACCGTAGGTACCGATCCATGAGCCTTCGTTCCAGGGGATCTGGGACCACCCGACATAGATGGGCTTCTCAAGTTCTTTGCCGTGGCCGGGGTGGAGGCGCTCGATGGAGTGGCGCGAGGCGGCGAGCTTCTCGGGCAGGGTGAGGCGGTCGAACTCAGGTGGGGAGATGAAGCCGTAGCCGCTGACGACGACGCCACGCGGGGCGAAGAGGTTGGCTGAGGGAAACCAGACGGGGCTGCACCCAGTGGCGAGGAATTCGAGGCCACCGTAGATGTTGTAGTCCTGCTCCCAGAAGCGGCGGCTCTCCCAGGCGATCTTGTAGGCGCCGTCGTAGGTGCATTGGTCGATGATCTGCTTGTAGGGCGCGCTGAAGTCGGTGGGAATCTTCTTGAGCAGCATCAGCGGCATTCCGCATAGACAGAAGTCGGCTTCGATGGACCTGGGCTGGCCTTGTTGGGTGTAGAGGATGCGGACGCCCTTGGCGGTCTTACTAATCTCGGTGACGGGTGAGTTGTACTGGACGGTATCGCCGAGGGCCTTGGCGAAGGCGTAGGGGATGCGGTCCATGCCACCGACGGGCTGAAACATGGTGGCCTGCATGTCGAACTGCTCTTCGAAGAGGATGCCGTCCCAGAAGTCCGCATCGAGCAGCGTGTGCATGTCGATGGGCTCGCTCAGCACGCCGGTTTCGTCGCCTGCGCCCGGCGTCTTGATGTAGCCGGCGTGTTCGCTCCCGCGGTATTTGCCCGCGCTGTCCAACGAGCCGTACAGCCGGAGGAAGCTGAGCATCCGGTCGCGGTCCGCCTTGGTTACGTCCTGGTCGAGGGCGCCGTTGCGCACGCACTTCGCGAGCAGTTCGCTGACATGGCCGCGCGTATCGTTAACGACCTGGCGTTGCACCATCGGTTTGCCGCCATTCACGGCGTCGTTCTGAAGCAGAGTCGATCGGCTGGTGTTCACCTCCACCTGGAGTTCAACGCCCAGCTTACGGCAGTAACCGAGCATCGTCTTGTGAATCGACGGCAGTCGCGCCGGTCCGACGTTTTGATAGTTGCCGGGATCGAAGGAGCAGGACTGGGTAGTGCCGTCGAGGAACGCGATTGTGTCGCCGCCGCGTACTGTCCAGTTGCGGCCACCGGGACGCGTTCTCGCTTCCAGCACCGTGCACTCATATCCGAGCGCCTTCATCTCATACGCCGCGACGAGGCCGGAGATTCCGCCGCCGAGGATGACGACCTTAATGCCTTTGCCGGCGCCGGGAGCGACGGAGAGTGGCGGTTGTGCCTGGGCGGCGGCGGGAAAGAGGCCCATGGACTGCATGGTGAGAAACGCAGCGCTGTAGCCGCCAGCCTGCCCCACCCGCAGCAGGAAATCACGCCTGGATATACCCATCGAGCCACACCTCATCGAGCAAGATAGACACGAACCGGCATCTCTATGTTGCTTTGCCAGGTTCGAGCCAATATACCCTCAGTGGGTCCCGCAGGGCCATTCGCATAAGGTAGAGGACGACGTGCCTAAAGCTAAGTCAACTCGATTGCGGTCTCTTCCAGCAGGCGCCGGGTCATGATCTGGAAGTGATAGCCCTTGACGGCGAGGGTCATGGCGACGCCGAAGGAGCGAGGATGTCGCATGGCGGTGGTCAGCATGAACTTCCAATAGCTGAGTCTGCCGCGGCCGATGATTCCCTGGCGCACGATGGAGGAGACGAGAGCGCGCAGGTTGGAGTAGGTCACGCGCCCGGTGCTGGTGGGATGGCATCGGCTGAGCAGCAGTTTGACGCGTTCGTAGTAGGCCTCGTGGGAGTAGATGCGTTTCATCACGGAGCGATAGCCTTCGACCAGGCGGGCTGCGTCCATGCGCGGGATGAAGTTGAGGTCGCAGGCAACGTTGTTGCCGCCGCCGGAGTTGAGGATGCGGCCTTCGCTGCGCAGGCGGCGGAAGAGTTGCGTGCCTGGCATCGCCTGCAGCAGGCCCACCATGGCTAGTGGGATGGCGCTCTTCTGGATGAACTCGACCATGCGGTCGAAGACATCCTCGCGGTCGGTATCGAAGCCGAGGATGAAGCCGCCCATGACCTCGATGCCGTACTGCTGGATGCGCTGGATGCTGTCGAGCAGATTGCGGTGCGTGTTCTGCATCTTGTTATTCGCGATGAGGCTCAGTTCGTCGGGAGTTTCGATGCCGAGGAAGACGGAGGTGAAGCGGGCGTCCTTGAAGAGTTGAAGGAGTTCGAGGTCGTCAGCGAGGTTGAGAGACGCTTCGGTGATGAACCGGAACGGATAGGCATGGGCGCGTCCCCACTCCGCCATCGCGGTCAGGAGTTCTTTGGCGCGCTTCTTGTTGCCGATGAAGTTGTCGTCGACTACGAATACGGCGTCGCGCCAACCCGCTTGCTGCAGTTGGTCCAACTCAGCGAGCACCTGCTCGACGGCCTTGGTGCGCGGCTGGCGGCCATAGATCTCGATGATGTCGCAGAACTCGCAGTTGAATGGACAGCCCCGCGAATACTGCACGGTCATCGTGCTGTAGCGGTTCATCTTGATGAGGCTGAGGTCGGGCAACGGGCTGATGCTCATGGCCGGGCGTTCGGCGGCTTGGTAGACCGGAAGGGCGCGCTTGACGGTGAGGTCGTGGGCGAGCGTGGCGATCAGGGCCTCGGCCTCGCCGATGACGATGTGGTCGGCCTTGAGTTCGGCTGCGGACATGCTGCTGGCGATGGGTCCGCCGACGACGGTTCGCAGACCGCGCGCGCGGCAGCGGTCGACGATCGACACCAAATGCTCGTGCTGAGCATGCATGCCACTGATCAATGCGACATCAGCCCAAGTGAGGTCGGCATCGGTGAGCCGCTCGACGTTGGTATCGATCAGGCGTTTGGGCCAACTAGCCGGGAGAAGCGCGGCGACGGTCATGAGTCCTAGCGGAGGCTGGGCCGCGCGCTTGCCCTGGAACGAGAGCGCGTGCTTGAAACTCCAATAGGTATCGGGGAATTTGGGATAGATGAGAAGGGCGTTCATGGTTCGCCTCCGAGTGTAGTCGGCGGGCAATCGCGATGAACCGGGGAGTCGTCTGGGGGCATTAAGACGTCGACGCAGATGGATCGTGTAGACACGCTCTAGAACAATTGTCCCGCTGCGTGGGCGGATGCGCAATGCATATACAAAAAGATTACAGATGGTGGGCGAGCCGCGACACTGGTCGGTTGGGGCCTGGAAGTGGTGGCAGGTCTGGTCGCGGTTGAGGCTTGGAATTGGCTCCGGCATGGTGTCCCCCCTGGGTATCGATTCGTGCATAATATTCCAAACAAACCACTTACCGGCCTATTGATTTGCAAGATCTTGAAAACAAAGGAGATGATTTGCAAGATCTTCAAAACGCTGGAGTTATGGATTCTTTGGAGCTTAGGGAGACACAAGCCTGAGGCTGGTGGATTCTGTCTCGATCTACCTTTAATTATACGCGGGGTGTCAAGCGGGTGAGGTGGATTTGGAAGTGCTGGTGGTGGGTCAGTTTGAAGTCCGGGGCAATCGAAGTTGCCGAAAACGCCGGCGGTCTCAACCGGTCG
>PKWK01000251.1 GCA_003133205.1 Granulicella sp.
GGTTTCGCCGTTTCCTGGGCATTAGCCGAGAATAGAGCGAAGCCCAAAACAAATACGCCCGTCAAGATGGCGATGCTGGTCATAACTCGTGTTGCTCTCTTCTTCATAATTCCTCTCCACATTGGGCATTCCTCTCCACATTGGCGTCGGTCAAGCAGGATCGATTGCTGGGTATGTCTTTTTCGAGTGCAGAATGCATGGCTTTGAATGGCCTGCGACTAAACCTCGGAAAAAATAGGTATTGATACTAAATAAGGGGACGGCGATGTTGCTCTGAATTGGTCCAGCGACCACTCCTGCCCCTCAGGTTGCGACTTCAGCCCTACGCTGATGCGTCAGGCATAACGCCCCCTGAGTCCCGAAAGCAGAGGCAGGCTCTAAACATACGAAAACGTTTTCTCGATGCAACGGTTTAGACACTCGAATACGTTTGGACGGGTTGATTGCGTTACCGAATATACCGATACAAAGTCTCAGTGAACAAGCCAATTAAATTGGCTTGTTGCAATCGAATGTGTCGATATATCAGTGCTTGGAAACTTTCCTACGCACCTCCAAATTAATCTATCTGCTTTCGATCCTCGCGATACTACACCTAAGAAGGCAAGAGGATATTATGCCCTTGAAATCAAGGGAGACAAGCTAAATTTCGGTAGTCAGGATTTGCCATATTCATCTATTGTGATTTCTTATAGGTATCGAACTAAACATGGAGGCTAGCGGATGCGAAGGAAATGTCTGGCCGGGTATTTGGTCTCATATCTGATGTGCTGTGTTTTCCGCTACATTGCCGTCGCGCGGGTGGTCCAGCAGGACACACGGCCATATTGGGACTGCAGTCTGCTCGCTGCTGCGCTCGGCCAAAGTGACTCCTGCACCTGAACGTCTTTGTTGTTTTGCATGACTGCAGGGCGTTATCCCTTTACTTCGAGGTATTCATGACTGACACCATATTCAGCGGCTTTTCAACGGTGAAATACGAGGGTCCCACAACCGAGAATCCGCTCGCCTATCGTTGGTACGACCCCGACAAAGTCGTACTCGGCAAGCCGCTGCGCGACCATCTCCGCTTCGCCGTCGCCTACTGGCACTCGCTCGCGCTCACTGGAAGCGATCCCTTCGGTGGCCCTACCATTCACCGCCCGTGGATGGGTTGCGGCGACCCGATCGCCCAGGCGAAAGTAAAGGCTGACGCTGCATTCGAACTATTCCGAACGCTCGATTTACCTTTCTTCTGTTTCCATGACGCCGATATTGCGCCACCGGGCGACTCGCTCGCCGAGACACTTCGGAACTTCCACGCCATCGTCGACTACATTGGCGAAAAGATGCAGAGTTACCCGACGCGTCTGCTGTGGGGCACCGCGAATCTGTTCTCCCATCCGCGATTCATGGCTGGCGCCTCGACCAATCCCGATCCCGATGTCTTCGCCTGGTGCGCCGCTACGGTAAAGAACTGCATGGATGCCACGAAGCAGCTTGGCGGCTCCAATTATGTGCTCTGGGGTGGACGCGAAGGGTACGAGACCTTGTTGAACACCAACATGAAGCAGGAGCTCGAGCAGATGGGGCGCTTCCTGGCGCTTGTGGTCGAGTACAAACACAAAATCGGCTTTGACGGCCAGATCATGATTGAGCCCAAACCCAAAGAACCGACCTCGCACCAATACGATTTTGATTGCGCCACCGTTTACGGATTCCTTAAGCGTTTCGGGCTTGAGAATGAGGTACGGGTGAATCTGGAAGCGAACCATGCCACACTGGCTGGCCATACCTTCGAGCATGAGATTGCAACCGCGGGCTCCTTGGGCATTCTGGGGTCTCTCGACATCAACCGCGGCGACCCGTTGCTGGGCTGGGACACCGACCAGTTTCCCAACGATCTCTGGACCATGACGATGTCGATGTACCAGGTGATCAAAGCTGGCGGCCTTACCCAGGGCGGGTGCAACTTCGACGCCAAGGTGCGCCGCCAGAGCTTCACGCCGGAAGATCTTGTCTACGCGCACGTCGGCGGGGCGGATCTTTGCGCGCGCGCGTTCCGCACCGCAGCGAAAATCATCGAAGAGGGCAAATACGACGCTCTTCTGGCCAACAGATACGCTGGGTGGCAGGCTCCGGAAGCGCAGGCCATGCTCAGCGGAAAGAGGTCGCTCGACGCGATCGAGGCGAAGGCTCTTGCTGACAACCTCAACCCGCAGCCGCGCTCCGGCCGCCAGGAAGAGATTGAAAATCTTTTGATGCGCAGCATTTACACCGATCAGATCTGAGGTCAACTAGTATGCCGGCACTCAACTCATGCAGCCAATCCGGCTTGAATATTCCCTGGCGCAAGAAAACGGTTTGCCGATCGTTCCTCATCCTGCTACTGCTCGGGAACCTGCCGTATAGCTTGCACGCTCAGAACTCAGATGTGCCTGCATGGGCCTATCCGGGTTCTGCGACGCACGTTCAAGTTGCGCCCCCTCCGGACTTTCACAGGCCCAGCAGGAATCTCGAAGCACCAATCGGCATCTTTCAGGGCCAGTCCGATATTGGGAGTGCGGTGGTGGCAGGCAATGCGAGTTACGACTCAGCCGCGCGCAGGTACACCATCCAAGCCGCGGGCTACAACGTCTGGTATACGCGCGACGAGTTCCGCTATCTCTGGAAAAAAATGTCCGGCGACGTCTCGCTTGCTGCCGATATTTCGTTTCCGGACCCGAACGGATACGGTGACCGCAAGGCAGTGCTGGTGATTCGGCAAGACCTGGAAGATGATTCCAAGGAGGCACTCGTCGCTTTGCATGGCGCCGGTATGATTCACCTGGCGCAGCGCCGCGAGAAGGGTATCCGCATCACGGATATGGAGTACCGAATCGGTGGCCGCGGCCTTCCCGGCGGGGCGAACCCTGACAGCCTTGTTCCCGTAAACGCCAAACGCATCGGCATCGAAAAGCACGGCGACTCCTTTGCGCTCTTTGTCAGCATGGCAGGAGAACCCATGCACCAGTTCGGCCCACCGATCACTCTGCACCTGGATGGGCCGTTTTACGTCGGGATCGGATTTTGCTCGCATCTGCCAGACAAGTCGGATACGGCGGTGCTTTCGGATGTCGTTCTTGAGAACGCTGCGGGCAAAGTTCATTAGACGCCGGCCGACTTGATTCCATGGAAAACTGGGCCGAGATGAGCAGGTAAGGCGCCACCGGATCATGCAGGAGCGATCTTAATCGTAATTAAGTTGCGCATTAGAAATATATCGGTCCTGCTCATCCTTGAATAGCACTACCTCGTTAACACAGGACGCGATCTTCCTCCAGGATGTTGCAAATATGGCAAGAAGGGCGGGAGATTCGCTGCGATGGAGCCATATACAAGGTTGATACGGAATGTCTAAAGCGGCTCGGGGTGACTTGTGATCTCCGTCTTGAGAATGAACACAATAATTTTTGACTCGACTAAATGGGCCCAGTTGTAGTGGAATGGGGGGCGCTCGCGTACTGGCTCGACATGTTCCATAGACAATTCCCCTTCGGAGGCAGTTCTTTGTCCGTCCATTCCCTTCGCCGCTCCTTTCCCGCTGTCCTGTTCCTGTCGGCTGTCTTCGTTGCGTTCGGGCAACCCCCTGCCCAAACTAGTCCTGGCCCGGGCCTAGGAGGCTTCGTCCCGCCTCCGCCACACGTCAACGCACCGCTGGGCGATATTCCGCGAATGCCGGGAGATGGCGCGGGCGCGTATGCGAAGCACGCGTACCGGGACTTGTTCGCCGAGCAGGGACACGCGCCCGCCGAGACCAAGGCCAAGATCGAGAACGCGTTCCAGCAGCTGTTCCACGGCGACGACGCGCTGTCCGAGCGAGTGTATTTCGAGGCCGGATCGAATGAGAACGGGCCGCTGGCGTTCGTCACCGACTGGGCCAACAACGACGCGCGTACCGAAGGCATGAGCTACGGGATGATGATTGCGGTGCAGATGGACAAGAAGCATGAGTTCGATGCGCTGTGGAACTGGTCGAACACGTACATGAAGATTACCGACCCGAACAACCCGGACTTTGGGTTCTTCGCCTGGTCGATGAATACGGACGGAACGCCGCGCTCCGCCGGACCGGCGCCGGACGGCGAAGAATACTATGCGATGGCGCTGCTGTTCGCGGCGCATCGCTGGGGCAACGGGCAGGGGATCTACAACTACCAGGAGCAGGCGGAACGGATTCTGCACGAGATGGTCCACCACACCTCGCCGCCTCTGACTGGACCGTTCAAGGTGCATCCGGACGATCCGCCGATGAATGCGAATGCGCGCACTTTCACCAGCCCGAACAACACCGAGCGGGCGCAGTCGCAGGCCGATCTGGCGATCGAGCTGAAGGGCGAAGGCAAGACGCCTGCAGCCGGCGGACGGTTTGGCGGAGGCGGAGGATTTGGTGGCGGAGGTTTCGGCGGAGCAGGCGGGGCACGGCCGGCGCCGCGTCCGACTACCGGCGGCCCAATGATGGAACCGGACTACTACATGGCGCGCTTTACCGCAGGCGTCGGCCCCAGCTCCACGGACGCGTCTTACCATCTGCCGGCGTTTTATGAGCTGTTCGCCCGCTGGGGTCCAGCGGAAGACCGCGATTTCTGGGCCAAGGCGGCGGACGTGAGCCGCGACATGTTCCCCAAGGTGGTGGGCGCCAACACCGGACTCTCGCCGGACCGCAACAACTTCGACGAGACCGAGATCCTGGGGCGCGACGGCCAGACGACTTCGTTCGGGTACGATTCTTGGCGGACGGTGAGCAACTGGTCAGTGGACTACAGCTGGTGGCATAAGGCGCCGCAGGAGCGGGTGCTGAGCGACCGCATCCAGAAGTTCCTCATCGGCCAGAGCATCAGCACCTTCCCCGACCGGTACACGCTTGCGGGCAAGCCGCTCTCCGTGCGGCACTCGACCGGGATGCTGGCGGCGACCACGGCAGGCGGGCTGGCCGCAACCCCGGGACCGAACGAGAAGGCCTTCGTGGAAGAACTGTGGAGGACGCCAATTCCCAATGGGGACCAGCGTTACTTCGATGGCATGCTGTACCTGATGAGCATGCTGCACTGCAGTGGAAACTTCCGGATCTGGGTTCCGAAATAGCTCGCGGAGACCTCGCACTGTCGATTTGGGAAGCAGCTCTCGATCGAAGTCGGCTTCCGTTTCGAGCACATCGGCTGGTGGTACGACCGCCAGGGTGTCGGCCTTGCCGTCTTCTACCCGAACCGCGTTCTGCCCGACTTCTACGCGGGCAAATACGCTCCCGGCTTCTACTGGCACGCCATCGACGCTGGCGTTCCGCTCAGTGGTCGGTCGGACCGGATCGGCTTTATGTCGCCGCGCTTCGGCCTCTCCTATGACGTCTTCGGCAATGGCAAGACCGTGGTGCGCGGCGGATGGGGCGCTTATCGCTACCAGGAGGCGGCCAACGGTCCTCAGGCCGCTCTGAACACAGCCCAGGGCGTCCAAAACTTCAACGCATCCAATTCTGTCTTGAACAATTCGTCGAACAGTACCATGCTGCTCTCGCAGATCGGCCAGCTTGCAACCCTTGTGCCGAAATGCCAGGTGCAATGCTCCCAAAACGGGCAGACCGGCTATGATCCGAACGATCATGGCATCCCGCTGACCTACTCCTACAACTTCACCATCGACCAGAGACTTCCCTGGAGCATGCTGCTGGACGTCGCGTATGTGGGCAACCATGCCATGCACATGGCCGACAACGGACAGGACGGTGCAGCCACAGGTAATTACGCCAACCAGAACAAGACCCCGCTGTTTGCTTACGGCAAGCTCGTTGGCGGCCAATGGGTAGGCAATCTGGATACGTTCAGTCAAAAGACGATATGCAACCCCGAGAACCTGGGCGCTACCTGCTCCTCGGGCAGCGGGGCCGCCGACTTCCAGCCCTTTGGCAGGGGCATCGCCTGCACGAACACAGCCAATCCAAACTGCACGATCTATGGAACGAATGGCGTAACCATGATCCAGCACAACAATTACCAGAACTACAATGCCCTGCAAGCCCAGTTAGTCAAGCGGGCGGGCCCGGTTACCATCAACGCGAGTTTGACCTGGTCGAAGTCGCTTTCCACGCAGAATAACTATGACCCATTCAACATCGCACCCAACAATAGCTGGAGCAACCTGAACCGGCCAATCATCTTCAACTCCTCGTACATCTATCGCGAACCTAACTTCTTCCACGGCAACCGGTTCATTGGCGGAGCCGTCAACGGCTGGACGATCTCCGGCATCAGCCTGTGGCAGCAGGGTACACAGACGATTCCGAGCATCAGCATCCAGTACGACCCCGCATCGCTGCCTGCTTCGCCAAATCCCCAGTCGCTCACCGTGAATACCCGAGGTGTCGGCGCGAATACCTTCTTCGGTACGAACGCAGGCATCACCACTGGTCGCCCGCTTATCACCTGCAACCCGAAGTCCGGCTTGGTGTACCACCAGCTCTACAGGCCTTGCTTCACGGCGGCGCCCTTCGGATCGTCTGGCGGGACGGCTCTGCCGTTCGTCGCCGGTCAGGCCTTCATGGAGAACGATCTCGCGCTCTCCAAGACCTTCACCATCCACGAGCACCACAAGATTAAGTTCACTGCCTCGGCCTTCAACTGGCTCAATCACCCGCTGCCCCAATTTGGCTCCGGAGAATCAACGGCGGAGTACTACTTCTATAACTACACAACCCACGCCCTCACCGTGAACGACACATGTGGAGGCGTAGCTCCTGGATCGTGCAACCCTGGTAGCCCGATCCTGGCAACTACCCAGTTCGGGACTGCAAACGGCAATCCGGCAGACCTGTTCGGCACCCAGCACTTCAAGCAAGCGTTCGTCAGTGCCAACAGTCAACGCGTCATGGAGTTCGAACTCAAGTACAACTTCTAGTCTGCTTCTGACTAGCTCACCAACAACATTTTTACCCTAAAAGAACGGCCCGCCGAAAAGGCGGGCCGTTCTCCAATCACAACGATTTAACCTCTGCCGAAAATTGCTAGAGTGAACAGCCGGGTCCGAGGAGACAATGAACTTAAGAAACGGGATCTGTACGACCATGATGAGCTTTATCCTGGCGGGTAGCTGCTTCTGCCAGGATCGCCCGAAGATCACCAGTGTTTCGCACCTGAGCGTTTACACCTCGGATGCTGCTAAGACGGAGCAGTTTTACGTCCACGACCTGGGAGCATTCAAAGGACCCGACCCGCAAAACCCTTCGGGTGTGCGCTACTACTTCAATGCAATCCAGTTTGTGGAGGTTCTGCCTTTGCCAGCGGGGTCGACATCGGTTAACCGTTTCGATCATGCTGGGTACAACACGGCCGATGCTGAAGGATTGCGGAAGTATCTCAAGGCTCATGATATTGCTGTGCCGGTCAAGGTGAGCATATCGAACGATGGAAGCAAGTACTTCGACGTGCAGGACCCCGAGGGGAACCGGATTCAGTTTGTGCAGCCGCCGGCGCACCCGCGCTCAGTGGCGGTCAATCCGTTGAGTTCTCACATGATTCATGTGGGATATATTGTTCACGACATTGCACGAGAGGACACATTCTATCGGAGTATTTTGGGCTTTCGGCCCTATTGGCATGGCGGTCCGACGGAGGATTCCTCCGACTGGACCTCGCTCCAAGTGCCGGATGGCACCGACTGGGTCGAATACATGAAGGTGAAGGGAACTGAGAAGACTGGAATCCCAGCAGAGATGTCGCAACAGAACGCTGGTGTTCTCGATCACTTCTCCCTTGGCGTGCCAAATATCGAGAAGGCGGTGAACCTGCTGTACTCTGGGGACCGCCTGACCGCAAGACACTCGGACCCGAAGATCGGGCGGGATGGCAAGTGGCAGGTCAATCTTTACGATCCGGACGGCATTCGCGCCGAGCTGATGGAGTTTCAACCATCCGCGAAGCCGTGCTGTTCACCGTTTCTGGCAGCTAGCCCAACCAAGTGAGGGATAACCGCGGAGATGACGCTTTGTCCGCGGGGACCTTGTTGATAGGGAGTTCTCGTGTCGTACGCCAGTTTTGCGAAGGTGTTTATTGGGGGCGCGGGGAGAGCCGGACGAAAGATGACCCGTCTGGTGGCGATTGTCAGCCTCTGCTGTTGGTTCATCTCACAAGCGCATGCGCTTGGCGGCCCGAAGTATGTGACAGGAACACAGACCGCCGGAACGGTTCCGTTGGTGCAAAACGGAGCGGCAACGCCGTTGATTGTGGACGCGGAGGACTGGCCAGGCGTGATTCGCGCCGTTGGCGATCTCGCGGAGGACGTTCAGAGGGTGAGTGCTGAACTGCCAGCCGTGGTGCACGATCTTAATGGACTGCATGGCGGAGATGTCGTGCTGATCGGCACGATTGGGAAGAGCGTGCTTATCGACGACCTCATTCGACGACACAAGCTGAATGTGGCGGGAGTGGCCGGGAAGTGGGAATCGGAAGTTACGACGGTGGTTGACTGGCCGATGCCTGGAGTGCCTCGAGCTCTCGTGATTGCAGGTAGCGACAAGCGAGGCACAATCTTCGGAGTGTACGACCTTTCGGAGCAGATCGGAGTCTCACCCTGGTACTGGTGGGCGGATGTCAGGGTACCGCATCAGGCGGCGCTCTATGTCGAGCCGGGCCGACATATTCTTGAAGAACCTGCGGTCAAATATCGCGGAATATTTCTGAACGATGAAGCTCCCGCATTGAGCGGGTGGGTCAACGAGAAGTATGGCGGATACAATAGTAGGTTTTACACCCACGTCTTTGAGCTTCTTCTACGCCTGAAGGCGAACTTTCTGTGGCCAGCGATGTGGAACAGCGCCTTCGCGGCGGACGATCCTCTCAACGCCAAACTCGCCGATGAGTACGGTATCGTGATGAGCACGTCCCACGAAGAGCCGATGATGCGTGCCGAAAAGGAGTGGAAGCCTGCGGCAGACGGACCGTGGGACTATACGACCAATGCTACTCGAATCGACGAGTTCTGGCGCGCAGGGATGGAGCGCAACAAGAACTACGAAGAGGTCGTGACGCTGGGCATGCGTGGCGCGAACGATACGGCCATGTCGGCCAGTACAAACACGGATCTGCTGGAGAAGATCGTCGCCGATCAGCGGCAGATACTCAGAGCGACGGTGAATCCGGATCTGACCAAGGTTCCGCAGGTGTGGGCCCTGTACAAGGAAGTGCAGACTTACTACGAGCAGGGTATGCGCGTACCAGATGACGTCACCCTGCTTTGGTCGGATGATAACTGGGGCAACCTTCGCCGTCTGCCCACAGCTGAGGAACGTAAGCGTTCAGGCGGAGCCGGTATCTACTATCACTTCGACTATGTTGGAGGACCGCGCAATTACAAATGGCTAAATACCAACTACATCCCCAAAATATGGGAGCAGATGAATCTTGCGCTGAACTATGGAGCGAACCGGATATGGGTAGTCAACGTCGGCGATCTCAAGCCAATGGAGTTTCCGATCGAATTCTTTCTGAGCATGGCTCGCAATCCAGAGCGGTGGGATAAGGATCACCTCGAGGAGTTCACCCATGATTGGGCAGCGCGAGAGTTTGGGGAGGAGCACGCCGTCGAGATTGCACGTGCGATGGATGACTACACGCGCTACAACTCGAGACGGAAGCCCGAGCTGATTGATCCAACGACATTCAGTCTGACCAACTACGGTGAGGCGGACCGAGTAGAACGAGAATGGCGTGACCTCTCCGCGAGAGTAGATAACCTGGCCGCAAAGCTACCTGAGGATCAGCGAGCATCTTTCTTCGAATTGGTCCAATACCCGGTCGAGGCTTCGGCAACAGTAACCGAAATGTACATCGCAGCTGGGCGGAACGCTCTGGACGCGCGCTTGGGGCACGCTCAGGCCAACGAAGAGGCGGCAGAGACCCGGAGACTCTTCGCCAAAGATGCGGAATTGAGCAATGAGTACAACCATAAGCTTTTGGATGGCCGCTGGGACCACATGATGGACCNNGGCAGGAACCACCGCTCAACGCCATGCCCGCGGTCACCGAGGTACAGATTCCGAAGGAGGGATTTCTTAGCATCACCGCAGAAGGAGGAACCGGCTTTCGGCCATCACTGGGGACGCTGGACTCGGTTGCTCAGCAAATCCGAGCCATTCGATTGTTCAACCGCGGACAGACCCCTGTGGGGTACCAGGTTACGACGAGTGCTCCTTGGATCGTGGTGGACCATAGTCGGGGGACCGTTGANNCGTCTCCGATCATGGTAGGGCTGTCGGCTTTTCGTATCCCCGGCGTCACCCGCGAAGATGCTGACGGATTCGTCGAGAGCGATGGCTACGTGGCGATCGAGGCCGCGGACACTACCGGGCGGAGGCAGGATGGCTCGGAGCACTGGGAGGAGCTTCCTGGTTATGGGGAAACCCGCTCCGCGATGACCATATTCCCAGTTACGGCTGAAAGTAACACGAATTCAGCTGCCGATCTGGAATACCGTATGTATCTCTACGATGAGGGTAACTTCACGATGCAGGCGATACTCGCGCCTACGTTGAACTTCGTTCCTGGACGCGGTTTGCGGTTTGCAGTCTCAGTAGACGACGGCCCGCGTACAGTAGTGGACGCATTGCAACACAATACGCAAAGAGACTGGGAGACCGCGGTGAGCGATGGAGTGAAGAAGATTACGCTGCCCCTCTCAATTACAAAGGCCGGATACCATACCTTGAAGATTTGGGCAGTGGACCCTGGAGTGGTAGTGGAGCGGCTCATCGTAAGTCATGCTCCCCTGCGTCCGAGCTACTTCGGGCCGCCCGAAAGTTTTCATGCGCATACGGATCCGAACGGGTCCGCAACAGCGAAACCCGTGTTTGAAAGGAACGAACCTTGAATCCGCGCAGCTTCATGAGAAGTCGTGTCTTTGCACTCGCCACCATCTTGCAGCTGCTTCCTCTCGCTGCCCCGGCTCAGGCGACTGCTCCCCCCACGCAGGACCCCGCTTCCCCGCAGAGACGTGCCCTTGCTCCGCCTCCTGCTTGGCCTGCCACCACCGTCAATCCGGACGGAACGATCATGTTCCGGCTCAAGTATCCGACCGCAACCAAAGTTACGGTTGCGACGGATGCACTTCTCCAGCCTTTGACGATGACGCAGGACGCCGACGGCGTCTGGATAGCAACAACCCCCTCCCTCGCTCCCGAATACTACGGGTACACCTTTGTGGTTGACGGCGTGAAGATCCTGGATCCGTTGAACCGCTATACGCATGTGAACTTTGTCGACCTGTACAGCGACATTTTGGTCCCGGGCACGCCACCACGACCGTGGGAGGTGACCGATATTCCTCATGGCGACGTGACGCGTCATCTCTTCACCACTCACATCGGCCTGCATTACCCCGATAACCAGACTGCCTACGTGGTCTACACGCCGCCCGGGTACGACGCAAAGCGGAAAGGCGGCTACCCCGTGCTGTATCTGTTGCACGGTTTTTCCGACACAGAAGATGGCTGGACGCTGACCGGCCGGGCGAATCTGATGCTGGACCGGATGCTGGCAGACGGCAAGATAGTGCCCATGATTGTTGTCATGCCGCGCGGCTACGGTGACTTCGACGTCGTGGCGCCGCAGCGCGCCACCGGAGCCGCCGCCGCCGGATTGAATGATCGCAATATCACGCTCTTCGGCAAGATCTTGACTGACGAGATAATCCCCTCGGTGGAGCGCCTGTATAACGTCGCTAAGGGCCGTGATAATCGCGCGATTGCCGGCCTTTCCATGGGCGGTCAGGAGAGCACCACTATCGGACTCACCCGTCCCGAACTCTTCGCCTGGGTCGGCGGCATGAGTTCCGCGGTTCCGAGATCGGACTACGACACCCATTTCCCGGGACTCGATGCAAAGAAGGCAAATCTGCGGCTGCTCTGGATCGCCTGCGGCACGGACGACCGTTTGATCACCTCCAATCGGGCATTCGCGACCTGGGCAAAGCAGAAGGGCTTCCCCGTCACTGCGGTTGAAACTCCGGGAGCACACACGTTTGTTGTCTGGCGCGATGACTTGCTTGCGTTTGCGCCGCTGCTTTTCCGCTGAGGCGTTGCCACCGCAAACCGTAGCAGCGGAGCACGTCATATCCCATTAGATCGGTGGCCCATTGGACGACCTTCATGGGTGGCGGCTCCATCGTCGCGAGTTACTTGTGGATTTCGCCCACGGTCGCGGTAAATCCCTTCAGCGGTTTATCGTCTGAGTCGAGAAACCGAGCGCAGAAGTCGGTCGCCCCGCCGCCGTTGACGATGGCGGCCCGGATAATGTTCGGCCCCTTTTTCAGCATGAGCCGCTTGGAAACGCCATCGTCGATGACCGTCTGGCGATCGCCGTAGATGCCGATGACCTCCTCGCCATTAACCCACCAGACCGAGGCCGCATTGGAGCCGATGGCCAGGCGTACGTCATGCATCTCCTGTGGGGCGTTGACGATCGTAACAGCCCAGAACAGAACGTTGGTCGTTTCCTTACCCAAGGCCCGCGCGAACTGATACAGATCGAGGTTGTAGTTCTTGGTGTCTTCGGCGTGCCAGGTGAGTTCCGAGCTGCCAACGCTCACCTTGTCGCCGTCGTTCGGGATGACGGTGAACTGGTCGGGAAAATACTCCTTCTTAACCTCGGCCTGCACGGCGTTCTGTGTCAGCGCGTTGGCGGGGATCGGCTCCAGGATCATCCAGCGCTGAATGAATCCGTCTGCACTGGGAGCCTTCTGCGGCGAAACAGGCTTCATCAGAGTATCCGCCGGAACGGATGGCGGAAGTGGAGTTTGAGCCACGGCGGAAGAGGCCGTGGCAATCGTCAAGAATGCCGAGCCAGCCAAAGCGGCGAGTGCCGCTACAAAGTGCTTGCAAAACGCGTTCATAGAATACCTGTGGTCGAGCTTTCGTTTTCTTGAATAGCTTGATTGCTGCCAATTCGGTTGAGGTTCATGGCGTCTTGAGCAGCCAGCGCTGTTTGTCGCTCTTCGGGTCAAACTTCTCCAGCGTCGCAAAACTGCTGCCGATCGCCGAAAGAGCAAGCATTTGCGTGGAATTGGGGACTGCCTTAGGCATGATGCGCCAGGTGCCGTCAGCGAGTTGGTCGAAACGCCATAACTGTTCCGGGCTGCCGGTGAAGGTGGGGACAACGACTAGTTCAGCATCGTTGGAAACGGATAGCGCACGGTTCGTGCCGGCAATGGTGATCTTGAAATAAGGCGAGCCGAGATAGCCGCCGGCATTGGGGACTGGAGTGATAGTCCACTTCTGCTGGGCCTGACACAAGTAGTTGGCCATGCGAACATCGACGCTGCCCGTAGGCCAGTTTTTCGAAACCTGCGTGACATCCTGCGGCGGAATGGGGGCACCGGTGCCGCCGAACATTCCTTGCCCGCCGCCGGGCCCCGCGGATGCACCCGGTGCTCCTGCTCCGCCCGGCGCGGTTGCTCCACCTGGTCCGGCGCCCGCAGGCCGGGGCGCACCCGCTGGTCGAGGTCCTCTGGTCTGGCGGCCGCCGACCGGAACTCCCTCGACCGCGAGTTCAAGCGACGTATCGGTGCGCACCGATTGGAACTCATAGGTACCTTCTTTAACGTTTTCGCCGGCCACTGGCCAGCCGTCTTTCCAGAGCAGAGGTCGAATATCCAGGACACTTGCACCCCCTCTGTCCATGTCCGCTTCCCAGTGCATAGAAAACTTCTGTACGCCGTCCCTGAGATCGAGAAGCCCGAAATGGCCGGGGCCAACCTCATGACCGCCAGACCCAATGAGTTGTTTGCCTCCGCCCTGGATCATATCGACGCCCTGCTCGTCGAGGAACGGCCCGGTAACCTTCCTGGAGCGGCCGACCCGTATGTTGTAGCCGGAATCCGCGCCGCGGCAGCAACTGCCATGAGTGGCCAGTAGATAGTACCAGCCATCGTGAAAAATCATGTCGGACGCTTCGCAGTTGATGGCTAGGTTACGGGGCTGGTCTTTGGGGTTGAGGCGCTTGCCGGTTTTCGGATCGAGTTCGACGAGACGGATGTAGCCGAAGTAGGAGCCGTAGACTAGCCAGAGCCTGCCTGTGGTGGGATCGAGGAAGACGCCCGGGTCAATCGCGTTTGATTCTTCGACGCCGTCGGAGGATGCGACGACACCGCCTTCCTCCCACTTGTAGTCAGGAGAGTCCGGGTCGAGGGTCTTACTCCAAATCATATTGACCGCGGCCTTGGGCTGAGCACCGATGTTTGCTGCTATATACATGTAGTAGCGTTCGCCAATGTGAATGACGTCTGGGGCCAATCCTCGGCGCGGGGGCGAAACCCCGCGACGCCACGTCCAGCCGTCGTCGGAGACCAATGCAGAGCTGCCGGTGCCGTAAACGTAGAATTTTCCGTTGCACTGTACGACGGTGGATGGGTCGTGGATCCCGATTTGCCCGTCCAGCGCAAACGCGATGGAGGTAAGCGCAATCGTTGCCAGAAAAGCGTACTTTACCGAGCCATAATTGGTTGGACGCATAGGATTGTGCGGGATATTATCAGGCTCAAAATAAAGGTGTCAAGAAGAACTGCGTCGAGAAAGCCTTCCAATCCCATTTCGATCCGGTAAATTCGGATAGTAAGGAGTCCGTGTAATGTTCTCTCAACTATCTTCCAAGCTTCGCATCTTGAACGCATCCATCGGCATTTGTGCAGCCTTTCTGACTGTGGCTCTCGTTGTCCATGCGGACAGCCCAAAGTCGGCTGCCGACTATGCAGCGGACCCGACTGCGATGCTTGAGGCATACCGTCACGTCGAGGTCGCACCTGTGTCTGATGCCATGGAGCAGCTACTGCATGAACGGCGCTTTATGTCTCATCGAATGCAAGCCATCTTCCCGGCGAAATTTGCCGGGATTGCTTTGACCGTGAAGCTCGTGAAACAGGAAAAGAACGATCCCGACGCCCTCTCGGGCATGTTGCGGGCGATTGACCTGGGAGGCTCCGGCTCGGTCTATGTCATGCAAGTGGAAGATGGCGCCGATGGCGCCGGTATGGGAGGTCTCATGGGTCCCGCGATGTATGCGCGCAGTTTCGCTGGCGCCGTCATTGACGGGGGAGTGCGCGACCTGGCGCAGTTGGAGAAGATTGGCTTTCCCGTTTACGCGCGCGGTCCGGTACCCTCGACTGCCGTGGGCCACTACAGGTTTGCAGGTCTGAATATTCCCATAAAATGCGACGGAATCGATGTCATGCCTGGAGATGTCGTGGTCGCAGATTTGGATGGCATAGCCGTAGTCCCTCATGCCAAAGCAGCAGACGTATTAGTGCTTTCGCAAAAGCTGGATAACACGGAACATTCAACGTACCCGTTCATCGAAAAATTCCACTCGATCGTCGAGGCCGTCAAGCAATTCGGGAGAATATAACTTCCAGTGCCGGCAGAAAGAAGGCAAGGTGAGATGCGGCTCCCTCGCGACCACATTTTTATTCCCTGTCCAAGTGCTTGCTGCGGGATTTCGCTGACGTAAATCGCTATGGGTTTTGCTTCAAGATTTCTTCGATCTGCTCTGTCGACACGGAAAGGTGATCTTCGTTCTCCTTCAGCCAATTTCTATAATCCGCTTCAATCTCAGGCGACCAACGGGCGTCGATCTGACCGGCGGTGTACTTCTTTTCCTCGAGACGCAGGTGGCCGAAGGTATCGCGAAGGCGAGTTCGTTCAGATTGCTGCACTACCTTTTCTGCAAGTTGCGGTGGAATGAAAATGACTCCGCCATTTCTGCCCAAAATAACATCTCCGGGCATGACGAGTGCGTGGCCAATCCGAGTTGGGCCATTGATGCTCACCATCGTCGAATTGAGCATTTTGCCTGAACTCAACGATCCATAGTGATGAGAAGGGTCATAGAAACGTACAAACGAGACGAAATTGGGTAGTTCCTCCAGTCCGTTGATGTCTCTTACGGCGCCATCGTAGACGATGCCATTGCCGGACTTGGCGTAAATGGCGTTGCCAACGTTGTCCCCAATTGATGGCCCATCAACCTTCAATTCGAAGTGGTCCGCCACGTATACATCGCGCGGCTGCAACATATCCACCGGCCATGCGTTCATGGCGCCAATCCGGTGAGCTTCCTTCCCCTGATCTTCGATCACCCTCTGAATGTCAGGGCGCCCAGGCATCCAAACCGCGGTGAGAGCCCTGCCTACGAGAACCTTGTCGCCGTGGATAGAAAGCCAGCCATCCTCATATTGATGCATGAACCCACCTTGCTGAAGCGTGGCCCAAGCCTCCTCCAGGGTGACGTTCTTCATACGGTCGAGAATACTGTCGGGAACTTTTGGTCTTCCATCGGGAAACCTCTCCCCCTTCCAATCCGGCGTGTACTTGGTCACGTCTGCCGGTGTGAAGAATTCCTGTTGCGCCCTTGCGCGCAAAGTCACGCCAGTGAGCAGCACCCAACAGACCGCGACTGCAATCGCTCGACTCCATGTACGATCTGACATCTGGCTTGCACTCCTCTTTGAATTAAGCATTCGCCTCGAACCAGGGCGTACCGGGTATCTGAGACTTCTTGGCCGCGGCTTCGTCCATCTCGACCCCGATGCCAGGCTTGTCCGTCAACGTGATATGGCCGCCCACGATGATCTCTCCCTCTTTCACCCAGGTGGTCCAGAGATCCAAATGGTTGATCCAATGCCACTCACACACCAGGAAGTTCGGCACGGATGCACACACATGCGCCGAAGCCATTTGGCCAATCGGAGAGACCACGCAGTGGGGAGCAAACGGAATGTAGTAGGCCTGAGCTATATTTGCGATCTTCTTTGCTTCCGCCAGCCCGCCGCACTTTTGGATATCTGGCATGATGATGTCCGCCGCTTGCTTCTGCAAGAGTTCCGTATAGCCCCACCGCATGTAGAGGTTTTCGCCGCAACAGATTGGCGTCGTCGTTGAATGGCGTATGTCGGCCATCGCGTCAATGTCCTCCGGTGGAACCGGCTCTTCCAGCCAAAGCAGTTTGAATGGTTCGACCGCCTTCGCGACCCTCTTGCCCGTGGGAGCGTCGTACCTGCCATGCATATCGCAAGCCAAATCCATCTCCTTGGGAATTCTGTCGCGCACGTGGGCGATTTCATTCACCATCCGGTCGATCTCGCCATTGCTGGCCGTCCAGTTCACCGAGTCAAACCGCGCAGGATCCCGGGCATCATCCAGGTCGATCTTCATCGCCGTGAAACCCTTCTCCTTGATCCATTCAAGCTTCTTATCGTTCACCGGCGAAATCGGGCTGCCTTCCATATCCGAGTCGCAATAGATGCGAACGCTGTTGCGGAACTTGCCGCCGAGCAGTTGATAAATCGGCAGACCAAGAGCTTTTCCCGCAAGATCCCAGAGGGCAATCTCAACCCCCGTCAAAGCAGTGATGTATTGTCCTCCCTGCGCGCCGGCAAATATTCCGGTCGTGCGAATTCTCTCCCAGATTGCCTCAACATTGAGCGGGTCCTGCCCAACCAGCATCCGTCGCCAACCGTGCACGAGGGAAGTCGTACCGACTGCTGCGTCTGTCGACTCGCCATGTCCATAAATCCCCTGGTCGGTGTAGATCCGAACGTGGGTCTGAGGCCCATGTACGTTGACTTGGGCGGTGCGGACATCGGTAATCTTCAATCTGGGCCGCTGCTGAGGTGCGCTGTTGGTCTCAATGCCGGCTGCTAGGCTGGGCAAAGCGAATGTGCCGAGCACAGGAAGTGCAGCACCTTTTATAAGCGATCTTCTTGAAAAGCGGGCCATACAAGTCCCTTTCCGTGTTCATCGTCTTGTGCGTTGTGCGGAGATTTCAGCCTGGCTGGCGGGTGTGCGTTCTTAGCCAACCCATTCTGGGTTAGTTGTAAGACCAAATTGGTAGAACCAAGCGGCTAAAGACAGATTGGTCACCCCAAACACTGGTTTGAAGGGATCCTAAGGACAAGCCATTCTCAGAGAGAATCTGGACGGCTACGAAGCCTCTCCGTTTGAGGTAAACATTTGCGCGAACAACGTATTCGTCGCGACTAAGACCTGTCAAGTTATTTTCGGAGGTGGAAATAAATCGACAAACTCGATACTGACTAACCAATTTTTTTGGATTGACGCCTGTAGTTTCGCAGTGTTAGTTTCTCGGCCGTACATCATAAAAATTATTGGGTTCGAGAGAAGAAGTAGACATTTGCTCGTATTGGCAAATCAACTCTATCAAGTGGGGTAACTTTAGATGTCATTAAAAGCGCTCAAGGCATGGATTTTCATTTCTTTCTTGGCTCTGGCACTTCTCCCCAAACTCGCGGCCCAGACCTCCGGGGGAGTCTCTGGTCATCTGATCGACCAGACCGGGGCGAGCCTTGCTCAGACGGATGTAAATTTGACCGAGGTCGCGACGGGTGCGGTGCGTACGACGAAGTCGACCAGCTCAGGCGACTACACTTTCACCGAAGTCCCGCCTGGAATGTATACCCTCCAGGTGAAGCACGCCGGGTTTAAGACTTCCCAGAGCGACACTTTCCAGGTGCAGGTGCAGCAGAGCGTGCGGCTCGACTTCACACTTGAGATCGGCGCAGTCACTGAGTCCGTCGACGTAAGCACAACGGGCACATTGCTACAAGCAGACAATCCAACGCTGGGCACGGTTGTCGAGAATGCGGAGCTTAAGGAACTGCCGCTGAATGGCAGGAACTACCTGGGCCTGGCGGCGCTCTCGTCCAACGTCAACACGCTTTCGTCGGGATCAGGCCAGGCGGGCAGCCGTCTCGGCGGAGACCGGGCAAGCCAGTCGATCGCCGTTGGCGGCCAGCGCATCATGTTTGACTATTACACACTGGACGGCGTGAACAATACCGACCCGGACTTCAATACCTATATTGCGCTTCCTTCCATTGACGGCATCCAGGAGTTCAAGGTTCAGACGGGCGTCTATTCGGCAGAGTTTGGCCACGAGGCGTCACAAATCAACGTGGTCAGCAAGAGCGGCACCAATAGCTTCCACGGCGGCGTGTACGAGTTCATCCGGAACAACTATGTAGACGCGCAGCCTTATTGGTTCCCGACGCGCCATCCGGTGGGGACGGTACAAGTCATCAACCCTTTCAAGTACAACGATTTCGGATTTGAGGCGGATGGTCCGATCTGGATACCCAAGATTTACAACGGCAGAAAAAAGTTCTTCTTTATGGTCGATGACGAGTGGTATCGCAGCCGTTCCAGCAATCCGAATGCCACGGCAACCGTGCCCACAGCCGCGATGGCCGCAGGCAACTTCCAGGGATTCTCCTACCAATGGGAGGATCCTAGCGGAGTAATACATACTCAGCCGGTTACGATCTACGATCCGACGACCCAGGCCCCCTTCGCGAACAACCTAATTCCGCCCAACAGAGTTACTTCGCAATCCACGGCGCTGCTGCAGTACCTCGGAACGGCACCGTCCGCGCCGACATACAGCTGTCCCGCCGTGGCCCCCAAAACCAACAGCAACTGCAGCGCCGTTCCGAACTACAAGTTCACCACCGTCAGCCCCACAAACCGGCAAACGCTGACAGTGCGCGGCGACTACAACCAGTCCGAGAAGTCGCAGTTTTCCTTCCGCTACAGTGCGGGGAATGAAAGTAACACGTCAACTGGGCGGCTGGGAGCGGGCAGCAAGCTCATCACCCAGTACTACCAGTACATGGGCTCCTATACCCGCACTTTCTCGCCGAGCCTGGTGAATGAAGCGCGGTTCGGGTACAGCCACTTCTTCAACTCTCAGGGCCTGCTGGCGGCGTTTACCAACGACGTCGTGGACAAGCTCGGTATTCCGGGCCTCGCCGGCGGTGACCCATCGACCTGGGGTATCCCAGACATGAGCTTTGGCAACGCACCGGGTACCGTGGGCGTCGGGACCGGCTCCACGCCAAGCATCTGGAGCGGAATCGGCGATGCCGGGGGCGACGGTCCCTATGTGATCACCGACCCAACGTGGCAGATCCTGGACAACGTCACCTGGGTTAAGGGTAGGCACTCCATCCGTCTTGGTTTCGAGTACAACCGGCAGACCTTCAACCAACTCGGCAATCAGTTCTCGCGTGGGCAGTTCAGCAGTCAGCCATTGACTACGTCCCTGTATACCGGCGGCGCATTGACCGGCGGCGATTCCCTGGCCGACTTTCTGCTGGGCGATCTTCGGCAATCCACAGTTGCGGTGGCCGTAGCGAATGCCAACTATGAACGCAACGTCGAATCCGCCTACGTTGACGACACGTACAAGATCAGCCCCAAGCTCACGATCTCAGCGGGTCTCCGCTATGAGCTGACTCCTCCGTGGAACGACACGTTCGGCAATAACTTCAACACGCTTCTTCCGGTGTTCCCGAAGCTGGGCGATGTGAGCACAACCTACTCGTCAAGCCAATATCCTTACTATGCGCGCCAGGGCAGTTGCACACCTGCAAACGTCTATCAGGGGCTTGCGATCAGGTGGACAGCCAGCACGGCGGTCTGCAGTAATGGGGTGGTGCCGAATGGTCCGCTTATGAATACCCACTACACCGACCTTGCGCCTCGGTTCGGCGTTTCGTACTCGCCGAATGCCAAGATGGTGCTCCGCGCGGGGTACGGCATCTTCTACACGCAGGACATCGGCAATGCATACTTTGACATGGCACGTAACATTGCCGGTCGCGTAACCGTTACAAACCAGAACTCGACACAGGTTGGAAGTGCTTCCAACCTGACATGGGCGAACGCGACCCCTGGAGCCACTGGGAACAGCATCTCGAATCTGGGCGCGAGCGCGGTTGCGTTTGCGAACGCGACCACACATAAGACCAGTTACACCGAGCAGTTCTTGCTCAATGTTCAGCAGCAGATAGGCAAGAACTGGTCGTTCGAGGCTGGGTACCAGGGCGCTCTGAGCCGTCACCTCTATGGGTTCCTCAATGCAAATCAGGCAACTCCCTTCGGCTATCTGGGCAGTCCGCTCGGCTACACGGGCACCACAAAAACTTCGGTTGCCTCCCGGACTCCCTTCCAGAATATGACTGGCGGCCTCCAGTTTGTGCACGACGAGGGTACCGCAAACTATAACGCGGGGTCGATCAAGGTCAATCGCCGGTTCAGCAAGGGCATTGACTTGACTGCCTCTTACACGTACTCCAAGTCTCTTGACGATACCAGCGGAATCCGCAACCAGGGGAACGACCTGTTGTATCCGCAGAACAGCTACTGCATCCCATGCGAGTATGGTCCGTCGGCATTCGATGTGCGCAACCGCGTTGTCGTCTCTGGGCTGTATGAACTTCCGATCGGCAAAGGCAAGCTATTGGCGATCAACAACAAGGCGCTGGATGCGGTGATCGGCGGCTGGGAGATTGGCGGAACCTTCAGTCACCAGACCGGCCAGATCGCAACTCCCCAATACGGCGGTGACAATACCAGCCTCGGCGGCCCGTTCGGCAACTTCGATCGGCCGAATCTGACCGGTATCAGTCCTTACCTGGCGTGCAATACCATGACAGTCGACCTCTGTGCGAATAAAGCAGCTTATGCGCAGCCGGGCATTATCGCGATAGGGTCAAGTGGACCGACAAATATTGGAGGCTTGTTCGGCAACGCGACCCGCGGCAGCTTCCATGGTCCAGGGTTTACCAACATGGATGCGTCGCTGCACAAGAACTTTACGATGCCTTACAGCGAGAAGCACCAGTTGGCGATCCGCTTCGAGGCCTTCAACGCGCTCAATCATCCGAACTGGAGCACACCCAACATTACCTACACCTCCGCCAGCTTTGGCCAGGTCGGCGCGGGTGGTATGCGACAGTTGCAACTCGCCGCAAAGTACACGTTCTAATTCGCAAACGGAGGAACGTCAGGCATAATTCGAGAGTAGTCCGAGAGGCTCGGATTGCTGTCAATCCAGGCGGCAGCGCTGCTTCACGCTGCCGCCCGTTTTCTCCTCCGAGGCCTTGATCACTAGGTTGAGAGTATGTGTGATCTGTCCTCCAGCAGGCATCTAGCTGGCCCTGCTTGATCGTCGTCTTGCATCAATAGCGAATCTTGGAATAGGTTAGCGAAAGTTCAGCAACTTGCGAATTTCACTTCTCTCCGTTCTCCTCTTTGCAACTAGCTCTGTTTGGGCACAGTCCCTGTACACGGCGCCTCCGCCGGATCCACTCGCCGTCACAGCAGACCGCTCCTTCGGCGTGCAGGGGGACGGCGTTGCGGATGATACAGTCGGCCTCCAGGCCGCGATCGACCGAGTCGCCGAAACCGCGGATCAGGGCATTGTTCTTCTTCCCCAGGGACGTTACCGCATCAGCGCGACGCTGCATCTCTGGTCCGGTATCCGTTTGATCGGTTATGGTAGGCAGCGCCCAGTCCTTGTGCTCGCACCGCATACTCCGGGATACCAGACCGGTCATGGATTCCTTGGCACGGGGCAGTACATACTCCAGTTTGCGTCGCGCAAGCCTGCCGCTGGTCAGGAGATTGTGGACGCCAACGAGTTTACCTTCTACAGCGGCGTCAGCAATGTCGATTTCGAGATCGGGGATGGGAATCCAGCGGCCATTTGTATTCGCTTTCATGTGGCGCAGCACTCTTTCCTTTCCCATATTCACTTTGCCGTTGGACAAGGGCGTGCGGCCTTGGAGGATGTCGGCAACCAGGCGGACATGCTTGATATAGATGGCGGCGACTTCGGCATCATCTCGGTTCGTACCTCACCCGCCTGGCAGTTCTTGCTAATGGATTCGCACCTGAGTGGCCAGCGCATCGCCGCAATTCAGACGCAAGAGGTGGGAATGACCCTCGTGCGCGATGTCATCGAGCACACACCCATCGCTGTGAAGATTCCCTCGGATATGCCCGAGCAACTTTACGGACGCGATCTCCTGTTGCGTGACATATCCCACGCCGCTGTCGTACTCGGCGATACCACAAGCCAACATCACCAGATCACGCTGGATCATCTCCTGTGCTCACACGTCGTACGCCTCTTCCAAGCCACACATGACAATATTGTGGGTTTCTCAGCCATTCGCGTTCCAGCTCCTTACTTTGTCGAAGACCGCGCCACTTTGGGCCAGGAGATTGAACCGAGTGGCCGAGAAGGAGCTATTGCTCTGCGTCACCATGAACACATCTTGCCCAGTGAACCTCGGCCTGTCGTCGGAGATATTCCTACCCTCCCCCCGGTTTCTGAATGGGTGAGCGTACGTTCGCTCGGAGTTAGCGGGGATGGTGGCACAGATGACACGGCGGCCCTGCAGCACGCGATCGACTTCCATCGTGTTCTCTACTTTCCTATGGGCTTCTATCGTGTGCGCGGAACACTACATCTGAAGTCCGATACTGTTCTGATCGGGCTCACACCGTCTGCCACGTTGCTTGTTCTCAATGATGGTGACCCGAACTTTGCCGCTCCGGGCGACCCGGTTCCGGTCGTAGAGTCCTCTAAAGGAGGCCACGAAATCCTTACGGGGATCGGAATCTTCACCGGGGACATGAATCCGCGGGCAGCAGGCCTGGTATGGCGCGCAGGGCAAAGCTCGTTTGTTCAAGATGTAAACTTCTCAGCCGGCTTACGTGCTTCCCTCCGACTAGCGCCGAAGTACCCGCCGCGCGATCCAAGAGCGAGACGTTCCGACACACGCGGATCGCAATATCCCAGCCTGTGGGTGCGGGAGGGTGGCGGCGGTGTTTTTCGGGATATCTGGACCGCTGATATGACGGCCGTTGTTGGACTTCGAGTGGAAGATACGCAAACCGCTTCGGTTGCGTATCAGATCTCCTGCGAGCACCACACGCACAACGAGGTTCAGTTCAATCACGCCTCAAACTGGAACGTCTACGCATTGCAGACTGAAGAGGAGATGCCGAATGGCGCGGAAGCTACTCCGCTCGAATTGATCGACTCGACGAATCTAACGTTCGCCAACTTGTTTGACTATCGAGTTTCACGCAACGTAGTTCCACATCTAGCCGCAGTGGAAGCCACCAGCAGCGACAAGATCCGGTTTGCAAACATGCACACCTTCAGCATGACTCGCTTGGCCTTCGATAATAGTATTGTCGATCGCACTCGCAATGTAGCTGTACGCACACACGACTTTGCCGCGCTTCTTCTGGATGACACGGTTAAGCCAAGGCCGCCTTCTCCGATGCCAAAAGCTTTCGAGGCGCGTGCATCCCTCCAGCGGCTCGTTGGGGTGGGCAGCTTCAGCAACATTGCGGGCCTGACGGAGGATGGGCATGGCCATCTCTTTTTCACGGACGCGGCTTCACACCGTGTGCTGCGCTGGGATGAAAACGATAAACCAGCTGCTGTTGTGACGGAGTCGGTTGATTCCCCGATGAGCCTGGCCTCGGCGGGAGATTCGACACTGCTTGCGATTGACGCCAACAAGTCTGTCTACGCGATATCTACTATAGATGGGCATACGCAGAAACTAGCCGGCGAAATTCCCCGTTCAAATACAACGTTGTTGCTCCCGACAGGGTTTCACAATGACGTTGTAAGCTTGCAGCGTATGGTTGGCCACGAAGGCCTCGTCTACGCACCACGAAGCAATATGGCAATTACGAATATTGTTCACAACGAGCCACGCAGCTTCTTCTATGCTCCGGCCACCGGCACCGCCATCATGGCAGGAGGCAGTTGGAAAGGTTTGCTGCAGGCCGTCCAGTTGAGTCTCTTCAAAGTTGGCGACTCGCGGTACGGCGTGAGCGAAGAGGATGACAAGGTGTATCGCCTTACGCTGGATTCGCTCGAGCACCTGAGCGCAGAGCCTTTTATCGCCCGGGGTGGAACGTCCGTGGTCACCGATACTGAGGGTAATCTTTACATTTCCGGGTCACAAATCTTCATTTACTCGTCGTCCGGAAAATTTCTGGGAACTTTGGAGATTCCGGAACGGCCCGGTTCCCTTGCGTTCGGTGGCGCCGATCGCCGCACCTTATTTATAGGCGCACGCACATCGATTTACTCGATTCGGACACGTGAGCCAGGGAACTAGCGGCGGAAGCGAAAGGAACGCGAATCTCGCGAAGTGAGCCCAGTCTATTGCCATGTTCTTCCTCAGGGCTTGCGCTTCGGGAGGAATTGCCCGTCCCTTGTTCGCATCTCTTCGTATTGTCGAGGCAGGATGCAAGCTCGACGTACGCCACGCACTTGAGCCCTCCAGATTCACAACGAGAAAATGGTCTGGTTCATCGACCTAGATTTTCGAAGGATATTGGCATTCGTTCGCCCGGCGCATCGATTTATTCGATGTATTCTCAAATCATGAATACGACCCTCGACGAGTGGGAAATCCTTCAGGCCGTGGTGCAGCTAGGGGGATTCGCGCCTGCCGCCAAAAGACTCAATCGGTCTCAATCGACGATAAGCTATGCCATCGGCCGTCTGCAAGAGCAGTTGGGTGTCCAACTGTTTGAGATCCAGGGAAGGAAAGCGCAGCTGACAGAGTTGGGAAGACTGTTTCTAGCCGACGCGGAACCTCATTTGGCTGGATTTCATCGACTCGAGCAGCGAGCGCGTTTAATGGCATCAGGCGGCGCTTCGGAGCTAAAGCTCTCGGTGGACAGCATTTTCCCCACCGAGCGCCTGTTTGATGCCCTGGCGAGTTTCTCGCGCAGCTTCCCGCATGTTAGGTTGAGGCTCCGGCAGGACACGTTTCTCTCGGCAGACTCGGAGTTCTCGATCCACAACGCGCAACTCTGCGTGACTGGTTTGGTATCGCGCGAGTTGTGCGTCAAACCGATTCTTGTGATCGAGATGATTGCAGTCGTCCGCTGCGACCATCCTCTCCTCTCGATCACGCGTAGGCTCTCGCGCTCCGACTTGATGGAGCACATGCTGGTGACTATCGAAAGTATGGCATCTGGGAGTTTGAAGCACCAGCCGAGGCTTCCCGCACAGCGCGTGCTTCCGGTTGGCACGATCGAATCGGCGATCGCAGCGGTTCGGAGCGGGCTATGCTTCGGCTGGCTGCCGAAGTATCGCATTCAGAGTGAACTCGAGAAGGGAGAGTTCGCGGCACTCCCTTTGTCTCCCGGTAAGACTCGCGATGTCCGGCTGAATCTTGTCTGTAGAGACCTCGGCGCCAGCAACCCAGAAGCCAATGCGCTGGCGGAGTTGTTGGGATTAAGCAGCGAACTGACCTGCCCCCAAATTCCGCACAGTTGATCTTACGAATTTGTCTCGTAGTCGGAGCTGTGGCAAAAGTGGGAAACGACGCAGGCGTTTTCCAAGT
Source organism: Granulicella sp. (assembly GCA_003133205.1). Next base: position 26,242 of record PKWK01000251.1, read on the forward strand.
GGGCGACGCCCACGTCTTTTCCATAGCTCAGTCCTTTGCTTAGCTGTGCAAACTCGGCTGGCGTTCTGTAGTCGAGGCTGCTGTGTGGCCGTTCTTCGTTGTACTCCTTTCTCCAATCGGCGATCTTCCTGCGAGCGTCGAACAGGTTGGTAAACCAGCTCACTCGCAGGCACTCTTCGCGAAGTTTTCCGTGGAAGCTTTCCACGTATGCGTTTTGGGTAGGGTTGCCGGGTTGAATATGCCGCACTTCGATGTGCCACTCCAAGCTCCAGGCAAGGAAGTGACGGCTGGTCAGTTCCGGGCCGTTGTCGCAGCGAATCGCCTCCGGCCTTCCGCGTCGAGCGATCACCTCATCGAGCACTCGGGTCACCCGGCGGTTGGCGAAACCGGTGTCCGCCTCCAGGGCAAGGCACTCACGGGTGTAGGCGTCGACCACGCTCAGCACGCGGATCGTGCGTCCCGCAGCGATCACGTCGTGAGCAAAGTCCAGAGCCCATTCCTGGTTGGCCGCAGTAGTCTGCTTCAGCGGCTGACCGGTGCGTACGCAGTGCTTACGCTTCTTCCGCTTCAGGCAAAGCCCTGCGGCACGGTACACCCGGTACAGGCGCTTATGGTTCACTCGCTCTCCGTCGCGTTCCATCAACACCTGCAATCTGCGATACCCATATCGCGGCTTCTCTCTGGCCAGCGTCACCAGTCGCTCGCGCAACCGCTCGTCGTTCCGCCTGGAGCGATAACGAAAGCTGCTTACCGCAATCGACATCAGCCCGCAAACCCGGCGCTCGCTGGCATGGTACTGCTCCTCCAGCCAGCAGGCATCCGTCCTTCGGTCTACGAGCTCAGGCCGTTTTTTGCGATCACCGCCTTCAGCATCTCGCGATCCAGGCTCAGCTCTGCGACTAGCCGCTTGAGACGGGAGTTCTCATCTTCCAGGGACCGCAGACGCTGCGCGTCGTTCACTTCCAGGCCCTCGAATCTGGCCTTCCAGGCGTAGATCGTGTGCTTGGAAACGCTGCACTCCCGTGCCACGTCTTCTGCCTTGCGGCCCGCCTCTACCTGCTTCAGCGCAGCGATGATCTGCGCCTCCGTGTGCTTACTCTTGCTCATACCGTCCCCTCCTCAATCCGAAATCATACTTGCGTATGTGCGGATCCAGGGGGGCAGGTCAGAACCAGAAGTGGTTTGATCAGGTGCGATACCGGTTACAGATTGGTCCGGATCGAGTGGGAGTACATCGACGAAGCCGACGCTAGTCCGCCGACACGAGGTATTCCGCTGGAACAGCGCTACGAGGCAGACGCCGTTCCGCGGACGGCGCATGCGTTGACCGATGATAGCTTGCATGGCGCTGCAACAAGACTGCCGCCGCGCCGAGGAGCCGGGCAAAATCGCCGTCCCCCGCAATGGCCAAGCGGGGAGGCGTGCCCGCCAGGACAGCAGCTTTCAACTGTTCTTGTACGATCGGACCAAACCGCTGCCAGCTCGAAGTGATCTCGCCGGTAATCAGAATCAGCTCTGGCGAAAGAGCGGCAGTAATCAGCCCCAGGCCCTGGCCTAGCGCGACTGCCTGGTGCGTTACGGCTTCGATCGCGGCGGGATCATTCTCCTCGACCTTGCGCAGTAAACCGTAGATATCGATCAGCGCATGTTTGGGATTGGCTTCATGGTAGAAACGAAGCGCGGCACGCGACGACCCATACATCTCCCAGCAGCCGCGCCGTCCGCAGCCGCACAGAGGGCCTGAAGGGTCAATTGAGATATGCCCGAACTCGCCAGCAAGTCCGTTGAATCCGGAATGCATCTGACCGCCAGCGAGTATGCCGGTGCCGATTCCCTCGGATACCGCAACGAGGACGGCACTGCGAACCCCCGCAAGCCGCCCGTACCAGGATTCAGCGAGCAGGCACGCGTTCGCGTCGTTGTCCATCTCCACCTGCAACTTCAAAGCTTTCTGCAACGCGGCGCGAACGTCGAAGTCTTTCCAGTGCAGGTTCGGTGTCAACAGGAAACGCTGAGTTTCAGGATGAACGCGACCCGGCACGCTGACACCGATTCCCTCAAAAGACCTGTCGGAGTGACGATCGCGCAGCATCCGCAGACACTCAATGATGCGTTTAACAGAACCCTCTGCACCGGACACAGTCATCACTGTCTCGCGTGATAGAAAACGGCCGGTGAGGTCGATAACGGCGACGATCGCGCGCTGCGGCCTTAGATCAATGGCAAATGTAACCAGCCGATCGTTCACCTCAATCATTGTCGATGGGCGCCCACGCGGACGGTGCACGATAGCTCCCTCGCGGATCCAGCCTTCTCCAATCAGCTGTTCCACGATGATGGAGATTGTGCTTGGCTGTAACCCGGAAAAGCGCGCCAGTTCCACGCGCGATACCGGCTGACGAAAACGAATGAGCTCGAGCACGATATCCCGGTTGATATCCCGTGCATTTTCGCTGGAGGCCAACTGCACCGAAGATAGATCAATACGGCGAATGCCGCGTCCCCGCGATCGTCCTGTTCCATCGGAATTGCCCTGCTGATCATTCATCACATAGTTATTTTACTTGCATAAAATATTTCATGCGCCATCACTGAGTAAGTAAACCTTCTTCTTCCAGCTTGGGCCACAGATGGCTCGATTCTCCTTTTGGAACTAAACGCTTTGGAGGAACCAGATCCTGGACGAGTGGGCGCAAGCCAACAAATATGTTTGCACCCAAAAAAATAACTTGTGCCTGCAAAATTGTGATCTACTCCCGAACTCAGCATTCGGTTTCGTCTTGTGCCTCGCCAAAGTGTGCCATGAACGGCGCGGAAAAGAGGTTGTACTGTAGACCGAATGAAAGCAGCCTTGCTGCACGGAAGATGGAGGCAGTCCCTCCGGGGGCTGTGCCTCGCCAAATAGCCATCTGGGCGCAAAGCGGTTCTGACGTATCAACTCAGGGTCCAAAATTGCAACAGTTTTTGACTGGAGAGGGCTTGACCGGTGAGCCGCTGGCTGAAGTGCAATGAGTCATCCTCTCATTCAACGGCGTATTGACGGACTTGAAGAGCCATGTTCGAAGCCGAGCAAGGCGATCCTGACTCTTTGCGCCGCAGCAATCTGGATGTAACGACCAAGATTACCAAATCGCGTATTAGGAAACTGCGTTTCCTTGTCCACCGTTGCGATGCACAAAGTATCTCACGGAGGTATTTGTTCCTAACCGCCTCATTATTGGTGCAAATGCGCGAAAACTTTCTCCTTAACCCAAACTTTGAGGAACAGCGCTTCTGGGCTGGTTCGCCGTTTTGTTTTCATTGGGATAAAAACCATACTTCGGCGGCCATTCTGGTGATGTTTCGGAGAGGATCAGGAATGCTTGGAGGCGAGGGACGGCTGTGCCTCGCCAAGATTCCGTCACTCAGTGTTTTGTTAGGATTACGCTGGCGCATCGCCGGCGTGCTTGGAACTGATATTTACTGTTAAGACCATCGGATCGCTCGATGAGTCGTGTGACGAGGTAGCTCAGTGGTTGGGGTCGGCGTACAGCGTCAGAAGGGTATGCGCAGGCAATAGTCCGGGAGACAAAAACCAACGATCCGGGGACTAGGGGCAAGACTCAACCAGAAACTAATAAACATATTTTTATCAATTATTTACGGTGACTGCCACCCCGCGAATCTCGGGCACATTGGTGGAACTTCAGCCTTATACGTAAATACCCGGTGGAACTTCAGTCTTATGGGGTATTAAACTTCAGCGTTATGGGGTACGAGGTCCGGTAAGTTGTTGAAAGATAGAGCGACCAACTTCAGCCTTATGCGTAAACCCACATTTGATGTGGGTTTACGCATAAGGCTGAAGTTGTACAGCCTAAGGCTGAAGTCGAGACACCATAAAAATGAAGTCGCTCATTAGTAACGAGTTATGTCTATTTCGGCCGGAGCGCATGGAGTATTCGTGCTCCGGCCGAAAAATCATGCATAACCTGCATCACCTACATAAATCATTTGTTTTCAATGCATAACTGGCAGTGCAGGTTGTTCTCTTCCTGGTCCAAACCTACACCTCCATACACCGCGGCAAGTTCATGGGCCCGTGTCATGGTGGCCAGGTCCATTACGAGGCCTCTCCCCGCCTTGCCTAGCCGGCGCGTGGATAGGCCGATTTTCTTCAACCGGTGCCCGATAATTTCGGCGCGGTAGTACAGCCGTTCTCCGCGAGCCTCCACGATGCGATTGACCTCGTTGGCGACTTCACCGACGAGGACTTGCGCCTTGCCCGCGTGCGCCAAATTGAGGGTCGCCTCCAGCGTGACAGCCTCAAGGCTTGTCGAGCGGTCCGCTTGACGCTGGCTTTCAACCGGCGTGAGCAATGAGATAAGTTGCGATTGAAGCCCAGGCGAGTCGATGACGCAGGCGCCGAGCGCGTTCGCGATCGCGCGCGTGTCGGACGTAAGGAGAGAGGCATCGAACACGGAGTTGTACACGCGGACGAGATTCTTGGTACGGTACCGCAGCAGCTGATTTTGCAGGTCCTCAACCACTGCTTTAGTCGGCCGTAACGAATGTTGTGTTGCGGGCGCGGGAGCGGTTGGCTGCAATCTCACCTGCAGACTGCAGTGTGGTATCCGGTCAACGGAGACTTCCTCTCCGAGATAGATTGCTTTTGGGCCATAGAAGTCCTTATATCTGGAGCCGTCGTTGATCATGTAGCCGCGCGCCGAACTGCAGCCCAGGGTAGCTACCATTTGCTTCGAGATGTTCGGGTCGTAGAACAGCAGGGTGGGAGTGGTATGCCAGTTTGCCCTCAGGAGGCTCGTGATGTCGGCCCGCGTCAGTATCATCGGGAAGCGGCAAAAGTTCCTCAGCGTGCGCAGTACCAGGTCGCCTTCAAACCCTGGTGCGACGATCGATAGCCCAGGCGCGAGAGACAGGCCGTCGGGAAACCAGGTGGAGATAGTCCAGTAGGTCAGGAGAGCACTTGTCTGTTCAGGAAGACACGCCAGCCCGGCAATGGCTTGCTGGAGCCGGCCGAAGAGTTCTTCCGTGGTCCCGTAGCGCGCCGAGCCGGTGGGCAGCGGAGTGGCATTCCAGGGAGCACGAACGAGGTCGGCTCGCCGGATAATTTCCTCCAGACTCCCCTCGAAACCGTCTTCCACTTCGAATGGGGGCTTCCATGTTGTCATATTGTTCTTACTGGTGCGAACCGGCTCTTCGATGCACTTGACGTTGAGCACCTGCTTCGCGACGGACCTCTGTGAGTGGCTGCTTGCCGAATCGGTTAACTCAGCCTCCTGGACCGGACTGTTCGACGTTGTTGCAGGCGCCACCGCTCCTGGGTCCATCGACCCTTCTTCTGCGCCGCCTACAGCGATGGGAGTCGCTCCTGTCGTTGCAGTCGGCTCCGAGGGGCCAACGGTTGCACTTCCATCTAATTTGACGCCAGCCTGGGGAGACTCCCAGCCATTGGCGTTTGCAGTTGTACTGTCGTTTTGCATTCGTACCTTACCTTTTCGGGGTACCTTGGTCCGCCATGAACGTTCTGGCGGACCAGGCACTCCATTTAATGATGTGAAAGTTCGATTTCTTGAAAACTAAATTTGCGTGGCCGGGAATTCAGTCAGGGGAGTCGGCAATAGCACTTGCCGGCGCCCAAGAGGTAGCCCTCTTTGCCTGCAGTGTCCATTGCCGGCCAACGCCCCTGACATCCAATCAAACCTGGCTACGGTTCCTCAATTGACCTGCGGCAATCGAGGTCGTCCATGAGGGACTTTAGAGCCAGCCGGTTGTTCCATCCCACCTTCAGAAGCTCCGAAGCCCAACGGCGCAAGTCATTGGCCATCTTTGGCGAGATAGGCTTCAGCTGCAAATGGCAGCGCTTCATTTCATCCTTGGACCAAGGGTCCCAGTATCCAACACTGCTCTTCTTCCCGAACGCGAACTGGTTGAGGGTGCGCATTACCTTCTGGCGGTCACGCGCCGCGAGCCGCACATACGCATTGCCAAGAGTGACTTTCAATTTACGAAGTTTGAATTCGTCGGGTTGCGGTCCTGAAACCGGCCCTTCACTATATGTCTGTTCCATACAAAGCCCTTTCTTACTTAAATCTGTTTTGGTATTCACAGTAACTTCCCATCCACCAAGCGCGGTGAGTCCGCGGGCGTGAAGACCGAATGGGTAGCCTTTCGCGCCCGCTGTTGCCGGACTCTTGTGTACCTAATACGACGTTTTTGGAGAGTTTGCGCGGATATTTTTTGGGTCGACGGCGAAAATTCTTGCCCAGGGAGAATGAACATGCCGATAATCTGAGTTCGCCCAGCCTGGTGAATCTGGTTTGCGAACCAGGGCTCAAGGGCCCGGGTTGCATTTCAACGACTGGTTGCATCCTCCTGTGCCGCGCGCCGGTAAAGGACAGTTCGCCACCGATCATCTTGTCCTGGCCGTTCATCCGCCACCTTTCCATTGCCTCTTGTTAACTAGGCACTCGTGGTGATAGTACTAGGGTTCTAAAATAGTTCCGCAAACGCAATAAGTACTTTACGATCATATGTTTATGCTATGATATGGATGTAGCGTAAATTCCATATGGAATACTGAAGTATGACTGTCGAGGAACGACGGAAGATTTTGGGGCTTAGACTAAAGTCGGCTCGTCTCAAGGCAATGGCCCAACGGAAGCTGTCGAGGAAGAACGTGGGCTGGACGCAAAGTGTTGTCGCAAAGAAACACCATCCAATGACCCAGGCGTTCGCGGCGAAGCAACTGGGAATTAGCCAGTCCTTTCTCTCTAAACTTGAGAAGGGACTGCAGGAACCGAACTTCCTGCTCGTGGAGAAGATGGCGGCTTACTACGGCATAAAGAAGTTGTCCTCGTTCGAGACATACAGTTCGGAAGAACGGACAAGATCTCACCATTTGAATGATCTTTAGCTTTTGGTCTGGATGTCGATCTGCGCGCACGTTCCACATCAGCTAACAGTCGGAGCGTTGCAGAAGCGGGTCTCGCAGCCACTTTTCATCGACCGGCTTCTGATCCGCTCGCTTACCCAGTGCGTCCCGAATGTCCACGCAAGCCGTCTATTTACTCGGTACGTTCGTTCTACCTGGAACGATGGGAAGGGGTACTGAGCAGCGGGTAGGTGGTTTTAATAGTGACTGCAGGTTGTGCGCCTCGACCAGCTAGTCATCGCTTTGGAGCAAGTGCAGGCGCGGTTCAAAGCCACTATCCAGGTTACCGCGAGGCCGACTTGGTGAAACGCATGCCGCCGATCAGGGCATTCTCGCCGACGCTGGGCGGATTCCGACGCGAGGGCTACCTGGTTCTAAGGGAACTCGAACACACCACTATTTAAGGGTGACCGAATTAAGGTGGACCGAAGTGTGCAACGAGGCTCAGGACTCGATGCCGGTAAGAAGCCATTCGATGCTCTGAGTTTGGCAACTTGGCTT